>AQRZ01000036.1 GCA_000402835.1 Synergistetes bacterium JGI 0000079-D21 | reverse complement strand
GACGGAGAACTGGGGTTGAAGTTTTTTTCCATGCTGCTGAATGACGGGCGGTGGGAAGATGTCCCGTTGATCCTGGAAACCCCGAAGGACGGACCGGGTGACGCCCGGAACATGGCTCTGCTGAGAAAGTTGAGGGGGCATTAAGCGGTTCCGGGAAAGAATTGGGATAAACTAAACGGAGAAGGGGAAAAGGGTCTTCCGCCTGGCTCCATCCCGCAAATCCTCAGGGTGCGGTTTTTGTGGCCAGGCTTTCCAAAGGAGGCATCCATGCTGGAAAACTTCCGGTGGCAGGATCTGCTTGACATTTTCATCGTGGCCTTTATCCTTTACCGGGTTTTACTCCTCATGGTCGACACCCGGGCGATGCAGCTTGTCAAGGGGATTCTGGTCATTGGAGCCACGGCTGCAGCATCCAAGTATTTTGACCTCAAGGCACTCTCATGGCTGCTGGAACGAGCCCTGGGGGCAATTTTCATCGCGATCCCCATCGTGTTCCAGCCGGAATTGAGACGGATGCTGGAAGAGCTCGGACGCGGGAGAATCTGGAAGAGGCGGCAAGCCATCGAACATGCGGAACAAATGGCGGATGACGTGACGAGGGCCATTTCCTATCTTCGGGACCAGCGTTTGGGAGCAATCCTCGTCTTTCAGAGAGAGACTGGCCTGGCGGATGTCTGGCGCTCCGCGGTGAGGCTGAACGCGGAGATTTCCCAGGAATTGATCGTTTCGATCTTCTGGCCGAACAATCCGCTACACGACGGTGCCGCCATCATCGATCGGAGCGTCATCGTGGCAGCCGCCTGCTATCTGCCCCTTACGTCCAACACTGACCTTTCGCGCTGGTACGGCACAAGGCACCGGGCTGCTCTCGGCGTGACGGAGGTTTCAGACGCAATCGCACTGGTGGTTTCCGAGGAGCGGGGAGAAGTTGCCCTTGCCACGAACGGGCACCTTTCGCGGGGATTGAAGGAAGACCAGATCCATCGGCTGGTTTACCATTACTTCATGGCCATGGAAGGCCCGAAAGGCCTGTGGGACCAACTGAGAGAGGAAATCAGGGCCATGTGGAGAGAGGAGGGCAAAGATGGCGTTTAAGCACATCGACCGCCTGCTTTCCTCGAAAATCTTCCTGAGAGGGGTTGCCTTTGTCGTCGCACTTCTCATGTGGTTTTACGTTGCCGGTGACCGGGGGTACGAGGTCAACAGGACTCTCCGCCTGAAGGTCAACTACCAGAACGCCTCTCCGGGGTTCACCATCCTGCGCAGCGAGGGAGAAGTGCAGGTCCGGATCGCGGCCAACCGAAAAATCTTTGAAAGCCTCGATCTCGACAGGATGGATTGCTCCGTTGACCTCAAGGGGCTGGAAAGCGGCAAGTATCGATTGCCGGTTCGGGTCCTGCTGCCGCCTGGGGTTCGGCTGGTCTCGGTGGTCCCGGAGCAGGTGACGGTTGAACTGTCCCGCCTGATCGAAAAAGTGCTGCCTGCCAAGATCGTTTGGGAAGGCGAGTTCCCCGAGGATGTCCTCGTGGATAAACTGGAGATGACGCCTTCCGAAGTGACGCTTCGGGGGCCGGAAAAGGTCCTGGCGGGGCTGAACGAGGCCGTCGTTCAGGTTTCTCCGGCAAGCGTCCTTGCGGGGGATGAGATATCAAGGGAAGTCAGGCTTATTTCCGAAAAGGGTGCAACCTTGCCCAAGGGCGTGGACCTGTATCCGAAAGAGATTCGAATAAAGGCGAGCCTGGTCAAGGACGTGGAGAAAAAGGAACTGCAAGTGGTGCCGAACGTTTCCGGTGTTCCCGAAGCCGGCTACCGAGTCGAAGAAGCGACTGCACTTCCCGCGACCGTGCAGGTCGTTGGGGCCAAGTCGGTACTCGAAACGCTGGATCGCCTGCAGACCAAACCGATTGATGTAACGGGACTTGCCCAGGACAAGACCTTCGAGACCGAACCCGAGTTGCCCGAAGCGAAGGTCAAGGTGCTTGGACCCGGGAAGATCAAGGTTTCTGTCGTGGTGCGCCCCGTCGACAACGGAACGGGTTCCCTCCGGCTGAAGATCCCCGTGAAAGTGGAGGGCAAGAGCGTCTATCCTTCCTGGAAGGCCGTTCCCCCCTCGGTGGCGGTGCAGATCGTTTCGGAATCGGGAAACAACGCTTTTCAAAACTTGAGTGAACCCCTCGTGGAAGTCTACGTCGATGTGACGAACCTGGTTTCAAAAAGAATCGTGGTCCCGGTTCAGGTCCGGCTTCTTTCAAAAGATGTCCGGGTTTTGAAGGTGGAACCGGAACGCGTGATCCTGTATGCGGTGAACCCATAGCGGAGAAAAGGACGAGGTGAAGTCGGTGATGGCTGAGACCAGAAAAATCCGTTGCCTGTTCGGTACGGACGGTGTCAGGGATATTGCAAACAGGGGGCTGATGACTCCGGAAATGGCCTTGAGCCTGGGAAGGGCTTTCGTCCTTTTCATGACGGAAAGGGGGATTCCGCGCCCCACCGTTGCCCTGGGCAGGGATACCCGAAGGTCAGGGTACATGCTGGAAGCGGCGCTTTCGGCCGGCTTGACCTCTGCAGGAGCGGATGTTCTCAGCCTGGGCGTCATCCCGACCCCCGGGGTCAGTTATGCGGTACGTCACGAGGGAATCCACGGCGGAGCGGTGATCAGTGCCTCGCACAACCCAGCCGAGTACAACGGGATCAAATTTCTTGACTCAAAGGGATACAAGCTAAGCGATGACGATGAGGCAGCGATCGAGGAATATCTCGGGGACCCCCTGATGGACGAGTGGCGGCCTTCCGGAGCTTCGATCGGCGTTGTCCGGCAGTCGCCGGAGTCCGTCCTACGCTATAGGGATTGGCTCAAGGGACTCTTCGGGGAGGGATGGCTCTCGGGGCAAGTCGCGGTGATCGATTGCGCAAACGGCGCGGCAAGCGCCATAGCGGGCGATCTCTTCTCGGGGTGCGGTATCGATGCCCGGATGGTTGGGAATGGCCCTGATGGATTGAACATCAACGAAGGCGTCGGGGTCATGCATATGCAGCACCTGGCCAGGGAAATCACCTCAAGCAAGGCTTGTTTCGGCATCGCTTTTGACGGAGATGCGGACAGGGTCCTGCTGGCGGATTCCAAGGGAAGAATCATTGACGGCGATATCCTTCTCTGGGTTCTTGCAAGGTGGCTTCAAAAGAAGGGAACCCTGGGATCAGGTGTCGTCGCCACGGTCATGAGCAACATGGCCCTGGAAGAACGGCTCGCGGAAAGCGGGATCTCGCTTACGAGGTGCCCCGTCGGAGACCGCTACGTGCTCGAGAGCATGAAGAAGAGTGATTCGCGGCTGGGAGGAGAACAATCCGGCCACATCATCCTTTACCAGCATGTTCATACAGGAGACGGCCTCTGTACCGCGCTCAATTTCCTGAAAGCCTGCGAGGAACTGGGGGAAGATTTGGATACCCTGGTCGATCGTTTCGCGCGGTTTCCCCAGGTCCTGAAAAACCTTCGAGTCGATACGAAAACAGGTTTTCTGGAAAGCAAGGAAATTCAGAAGGCAATCCTGGATTGCCAACGGCAACTTGGGGACAAGGGGCGGGTCTTCGTGAGGATGTCAGGAACGGAACCGCTTGTGCGGATTCTCGTTGAGGCAAAGGAGGAGTCGCTCCTTTCCGAAATTTCGAACCGGATCCTTGAAACGATCCGTGCAGCGGGAGCCGAGTCGCTATCCGAAAGGAAGGGTTAGCCGGATGGATGGGAAAAAAACACTTCAGAAATGCCTTTTTCCCGTCGCGGGTCTTGGAACGAGGTTCTTGCCGGCGACGAAGGACATCCCCAAAGAAATGCTTCCCCTGATCGACCGGCCACTCATCCACTACGGAGTGGAGGAAGCGGTTTCGTCGGGCTGCAGCGATATCGTTTTCGTGACGGGAAGGAGCAAGCGGTCGATCGAGGATTATTTCGACCGTTCGATCGAACTTGAGAACCTGCTGGAAAAAAGGGGGAAGTTCCAGTTAAGGGACGAACTGGCCAGGATTTCCGAGATGGCCCGCTTTGCCTACGTGAGGCAATCGGAGCCGCTTGGGTTAGGACATGCCGTTCTCTGCGGGGAACCCTGTTTCAACGATTCTTTTTTCGGGCTGATCCTCCCGGATGACGTGATCCTTTCGGATCAACCGGTCCTTGGACAACTGCTCGAGGTCCATCAATCCATGGGAGGATCGGTTCTTGCCCTGGAGGAAGTTTCCTGGGAAGAGACTTCAAGGTATGGAATCATCGAAGGAACCGCCTGCGGAGAGGGAATTTTCAGGATCACGAACCTGGTGGAGAAGCCCGCCCCGGGGTTGGCTCCGAGCCGGTATGCGATCATCGGCCGGTATCTTCTCAGCCCTTCGATTTTCCGGCACTTGCGTTCGGTCCAGGCGGGGGTAGGAGGGGAAATTCAGCTGACGGACGCACTTCAGGCTCTTCTGGCCGAAGAACCGGTCTACGGTCTACTCTATCGCGGAAAGAGGCTGGACTGCGGAACGAAAATGGGATGGCTGAAGGCGACAGTAACCATGGCGATGCATGATCCCGAGCTCAGGGAAACCCTCATCGAAATCGTCAGGAAGGAGGAATGGGATGGCTGAATGGTCCTGAATCCATTGCGTGCCGATGGAAGCGCCAGAACTGGCGTAGCCAGTTGACGAGGTCGGGGAAAATCGAAAATTCGGCGGATACCCCGGGGTCTGCGTGGGAGAGGCCCGTTGAAGCCCGGTTACAAAACCGCGAAGCGATTTGCGGGACAAAAGCCGGGTCTCCCGCTGGGCGGTCAAAGGAGCGAAAAACGGAAATGTGTGGAATCGTTGGATACGTAGGCATGCGGAACGCCCCGGAGGTCCTTCTGGAAGGACTGAAGAGGCTCGAATACCGCGGGTATGACTCGGCTGGGCTTGCAGTCAAGAGCTCGGGGCGCCTGGAGGTCATCAAGGAGGTCGGCAAGGTTGCCGATTTGGCACGCCTTGTCGAAGAGAGGNGGCTGGAAGGCTGCCAGGGAATCGGTCACACGCGGTGGGCAACACATGGTGGAGTTTCGGTGGACAATGCCCACCCTCATTGTGATGACTGCGGGAATTTCGTCCTCGTCCACAACGGGATTATCGAAAACTACCTTGATTTGAGGGAGGAGCTGGAGGCGTCCGGCGTCTCCTTCTCTTCGGAAACGGACACCGAGGTCATTGTCCAGCTCCTGGCCCGGCTTTACCGGGGGGACATGCTGGATGCGCTGCTGAATCTCAACGGAATGCTGCGTGGATCCTACGCCCTAGCGATCATGAACCGTGAGATCGATGGGACCTTTTACTGCCTCAGGAAGGGATCCCCGCTCATCCTGGGGATCGGTGACGGGGAGGGGTTCTGCGCATCGGACGTTCCTGCCCTTCTGCCCTACACGCGGCAGGTTGTGTACCTGGAAGAAGGAGAAATCGCCGCCGTTTCGAGAGAGGGGCTCAAGGTCTGGACAAGCGACGGGCAACCGGTCGAAAAAAGCATTTCGACCATCGATTGGGACATCTCGATGACGGAGAAAGCGGCCTACCCGCACTACATGCTTAAGGAAATCCACGAACAGGGTGCGGTCCTCCGGACAACCCTCAAGGGAAGGGTGGAAAACGGGAAAGTCGATCTTTCTCCCGAGCTGGCCTGGGACAAGGATCTGGCACTTTCCTGGAAGAAACTTCACATCGTGGCCTGCGGGACCTCCTATTATGCAGCCCTGGTTGCCGAAAGAGTCCTCGAAAAATGGACCGACATCGAAGTGAAGGTCGATATCGCTTCCGAGTACCGCTACCGCCACTTCAGGGCCGACCCGGAAACTCTCGCGGTTTTTGTTTCCCAGTCTGGGGAAACGGCGGACACGCTTGCAGCTTGCCGCCTTGCCCGTTCCCAGGGAGCCCATTGTCTTGCGGTGACCAACGTGCGAGGTTCGACGCTGGCTCGGGAAGTCCACGACGTCCTGCTTCTGAAGGCGGGGCCCGAGATCGGGGTGGCAGCTACGAAAACGTTTATGGGGCAGATTGCCGCCCTGTACCTGTTGGCTCTCTACCTGGGGCGGCTGCGGGAAAACCTCTCTGCGGCCGAGGGCAATCGCCTACTGGAGGAAATGTTGAGATTGCCCTACAAGGTGGAGGTCACACTGGAAAGGGAAGAGTCCGTCCGGGAACTGGCCACGAAATATGCAGATAGGAAAGATTTCCTCTTTCTTGGAAGAGGGATGTCGTTCCCCGTCGCCCTGGAAGGTGCACTCAAACTGAAGGAAATCTCCTACGTTCATGCGGAGGCCTATGCCGCGGGTGAAATGAAACATGGGCCGATTGCCCTTCTTGAGGCGGCGGTTCCGGTAATGGTCATCATTCCGAGAGATGGGCTTTACGAGAAGACGCTTTCCAACATCCAGGAAGCCAAGGCGAGAAAAGCCCCGATCCTTGCGGTAGCAACCGATGGAGACGAACTCATCTCGCGCCACGCGAACGACGTCCTGCGCGTACCATGGACCGATGAGGAATTGACACCGTTTCTGACTGTCATTCCTCTGCAGCTGTTCGCCTACCACATGGCCCGGCTGAGAGGGTGCGAGATCGATCAACCGAGGAACCTGGCGAAAAGCGTGACCGTGGAATAGAAAAAGCTAGTAGAGAAGGAAGAAATAATGAAAAAGGATGCACCGAAATTGGCGGATGCATCCTTTTTCTTATTCTGGCTTCAAAGGTTTGGCTCTTCGACGACGGGGAAATAGAGACGGAGATGGGTGACGCGCTCCAGGGCGTTATCCTGTTTGCCGATTGCCTCCGGCAGGCCTGTCCAGGGGCCGCCCTCGATCCGGCAAAGGATGAGCGGTCTCCTTCCATAGGTGGACCATAGGTCCCAAAGTTGTTCCGTCTCCCGGGGGCCCGGTACGAGTATCCCCCCAAAAAGTGGAGGGCGACCGGTAAGGGGAGTTTTACCGTCAGCAGAATCGATGATTAGCCACTGGGTCTTTTGCCAGGCGCCTTCCATCTCGGCGGAATGGGCATGATTGAAGGGGATGATTTGAAAGCCTCCGATTGTCCCCTCCGGCGATGTGCTGATGTCGATCACGCCGGGGTGATTGGCCCTGAGCCGACCGACGGATTGGAAGAGGGTCCCCTCGAAACGCCCGACTCCTCTGACCGGGCGAAGGACTCTTGCGATCACGCCGCTTTGTTCGACGGACCTGGACCAGGAAAAAACCCTCCCGCCGGGCCTGTTTTCGATCTCGATCATGTATGGGGAGCAGAGGCTGTTGACATCGATCCGGAGGACTTCGCCCTCTTTGGGGAGCAAACCTCCATTTAGCGGGCGTTCCTCTCCTGAAGCCGAAATCACGGTTACGGGTGCACCTACCGGTGGGGCCCAGCCCCCAAAGAGCCCATANCCTCCCTTGCCCTCCACGACGAGGGCACTGCCGGGCCCGGCCGCAGGAGCAACCGTTTCGGACGGGAGAAGGCTGAGGGTCCTGCCTCGGCCCTTTTCGATGTCGATCAGGAGGTGGATTGCGTTGACTGCTGATGCAGCGACCGTCCCCGGGGTACCCCATCGGCTTGCCGTGTAGGCTGGCCATCGGGTTTTTTCGGGGAGCAAACCAACTTGCCCGATCGACTGTTCCGAGCCGTCCGGAAATCGGACACTCACGATTCCCCCGACCTGGAACGGAATAAAAATTGAATACAAGAGGCGCGGGGTTTCCGCCTGCGTAGGAGGTGTTACCTGAAAAAGGATCCCAAAAATCAGCAGAAGGGCGATCAGGAATCTCTTGGTTGAGGAAGGTGATTTTGAGCCAAGTGGTTTCTTTCTCATGGTTCGATTATACCCTTACCTGTTTTCGATCTTCCTCCTTTTCGCCTTCCGGCTTTTCTTCAGGAGGAATGACCTTGGCAAAAACGAGAGGGAATCGAACGCGAAGAATGAAGATCAGGAAAAGTGGAAGCAATGGCCCGGCCGCAAGCCACCATTCCCCAGCCCATCCAAGGAAAAGCGCTGAAAATAGAAGGCCGGAAACGAGGAAAAACCAGAATGAACGACGAACCTTGCTTCTCCGTTCCCGACCTGCCTGAAAACCCAACGCGGCCGCGAGAACGAGGAGGGCGACCGCTCCGACGAAAAAAAGGACCATCATTTACTGAGGGTCTCTTACCGTACGTTACAACTGGGGCACAAACCGTACATGTAGAGCTGGACGCTCGAAATCGTGGAATCCTGGCCCATCTTCAGCATTTCGAGCAAAGAATCCGTTATCGGGATGTCCTCGATATGGCCGCAGGCCGTACAGCGGAAATGACCGTGAGGCTCCGGGTTTGGGTCGTAATTGACCCGCTTGTCGTCGATCGTGAGAATCTGCACGAGGTTCTTCTCTGCGAGAAGTTGCGCGGTGCTATAAATCGTCGCAAAGGAGATGGTCGGGAAGTCCCTTTTGAGTTCGTGGTAAATCTGCTCGGCGGAAGGATGGTCCTTGCGACCCTCCAAGCGCTTTAGGATGGCGATTCGCTGCGCGGTAATCTTCGTGCCCGATTCTTTCAAGCGGGAGATGCCTTCATCAAGTGTCCACATTGGTCAGCCCTCCAGATCAACAACTTTTCTACATAATAATCCTTACAAAACGTAATGACAAGCGTGGATCCCAGAAGAAGAGGAATTTCGAGGAGGCAATTCCCCGTTTTTCAAAGGCAATGGAGCAGGAGACCTTGTGTCACCGGAATCCTACAGA
Organism: Synergistetes bacterium JGI 0000079-D21; assembly: GCA_000402835.1. Next base: position 11,634 of record AQRZ01000036.1, on the reverse strand, counting down.
TCCAGGGGCGGTCTTGGGTGCCTTTCGAAAGATTCGCCTTGCCAAAGGTGGATTGCATCGATATAATATCCCCCGCAGTGCGGACATAGCTCAGCTGGTAGAGCATCGGCTTCCCAAGCCGAGGGTCGCGGGTTCGAATCCCGTTGTCCGCTCCATCGAATTTCAGAGGGAGGCTGAGAAAGCCTCCCTTTTTTGATTGATTCGGACAATTTTCCATCTTTTCCCGCGGATTGTGACAATTGACACAATATTCCGTTGCCGATTAGAATACTCAGGGTGAATTTTCCTGTGTATTGTGGAATGCATTTTTTTAAAATGTTTTGCAAGGGAGGTGAAACCAATGGTAGCGAATTTGGCTGATGAAATAAGGCAGGCAGAGGATAGCGCGAAAAAAATCATACAGCAGGCAAAAGCTGAGGCCGCTCGCCTCGTTTCCGATGCACGGTCTGATAGTGAAAGAAAAATTAAGGAAGCGAAGCAGGAACTGCATCAGAGGTTCCGCCAAGAGATCTCGGAGGCCGAAAAGCGGGCTGAGAAGCGCGCCGAAACGATCCGGGCCGAAGGGAAGCAGCAAACGGAAACGTTCGTCACGGCACGGAAATCGCGGGTGGAAGAAGTGGCGAACTGGCTGGTGAAAGAGGTGACGGCGAAATATGGCCTTAGTTGAGATGAAAAAGGTCGAGCTTGCCCTGCATCGCTCCGTAACGGACCAGGTGATCGCATCCCTCCAGCGACTTGGATGTTGCGAGATCATCAGGGAAGGAGTCGACAGCGCTTCTGCGGAGGCCGATGGCGGGAAGGTAACGGAAGAGCTCAAACGCTATGAAAACCTGCTGGCCGATGCCCGGTTCGCCTTGCGTTTTCTGGAGAACTACAGGGGGGAGAAGGTTGGTTTTCTTGCGAAGGCCTTGTCCGAAAAACCCCGCTACTCGATGAGCGAATTGGAATCCTGTGCCCAAGAGATCGATTTTCAGAACTTGATCCTTCGCCTCCGGGGCATTGAAAGACAGTTTGTAGAAATCCGAACCGAACTCTCCCAGATTGCAGGATTGGAAGCAATTCTGCGAACCTTCAGCGACCTTCCTCAACCTCTTTTCTTCTTCACAACCGGCTCAGAAAAGGTAAAGGGAATCCTTGGGACCTTGCCGACAGACCAGGTCAACCGTCTTGAGCTGGCTTTTTCTACCCACGTAGGAAAAGAGGGAGAGCTATTTATCCGAATCGGCAACCCCGAAAAGGACAAGGAAGCGAAAGCAGCTCTCATCTACCTTCGCGAGAACGAGGAGAAAGTGGCTGGGATCTGTGGAGAGGTGGCTTTCAACCGGATCGATCTCCCGCTAGAACTTTCCGGAACGGTCGAAGAAGAGATCATTCGACTGGAAGAACGCAAACGGTCCTTGCAGCAGAAGGATTCCGAGCTGCAGGCTGAAGCGAGGTCCCTTTCCGCGGAATGGCTGAACCGAATCCAGGCCCTTTCCGATTACTTGAGCGTGATGAAGGGGCGTTTTGAAGCTCTTGATTCGAGCGAACGAACCGAACAGAGTCATTTCATTCGTTTCTGGGCCCCGGCTGAATCCCTGGCTAGGATTGAAAAGGAGCTGGAACCGTATCGGTCGCTATCCGAAAAGACGGTCAAGGCTCCGGAAGAGGGGGAAGATGCTCCTTCCCTACTCAAAAACCCGAGTTGGGCCTCCCCCTGCGAACCCCTCACGAACATGTTCGGCGTTCCGACTTACGGCGGGGTCGACCCGACGACCATGATGGCTCCTTTTTTCTATGTCTTTTTTGGCATGTGCCTGGGTGATNCGGGGTTCGGAATCATCCTGGCGGCCCTGCTGGGGTGGGTGCTGCTTAAATTCCCCGTTGGCGGCAACCTGAGAAAACTTCTCATCGTCATGTTCATCTGCGGCCTCTCTACAATCGTGATGGGAGCCCTTACGGGTTCTTGGCTCGCAAACACGATCGACAGCTTCGCTTTCCTCCATTTCCTTCGTCCGCTCAGGGACCGATTGGTCATCTGGGATCCGATGAACGATCCGATGACATACTTGGGGGTTTGCCTCACGCTTGGGTTCGCCCAGCTGATCTTCGGTCTTTGCATCGCGTTCTGGGATGCTTTGAGGCGCGGCTCCTACTTGGAGGCATTTGCAGACCGTGGCGGCTGGATCCTTCTGCTCAACGGGGTGGCCCTCCTTTTCCTCGTGTCGATCGGGAAAGCACCGGCCTCGATGGGAATGTTGGCGAAAGTGCTGTCTATTGCGGGGGCTGTCACCTTGTTCCTGACACAGGGGAGGAGCAAGAAAGGGGTCCTGGGGAAAGCTTTTTCCGGGGCGCTCAGCCTTTACGGGATCACTTCCTATCTCGGGGATACCCTCAGTTACAGCCGCCTCCTGGCCCTAGGACTATCCGGAGCCGCCATCGGCCTGATCATCAACCTCCTTGCGAAGATGATCTCGGAAGGCGTTCCTTACGTGGGGTGGATCTTGGCCCTGATCCTTTTCGTCGTAGGAAACATCTTCAGCCTGGCGATCAACGTTCTCGGGGCTTTCGTCCATTCCCTTCGACTCCAGTACGTCGAGTTTTTCAGCAAGTTCTACGAGGCGAACGGCAGGCTTTTTGCCCCCTTTTGCCATGAAACCCAGTTCGTGAAGATCGTTGATTCCTGCGCGCAGCAGGAAGAAATGTGAATTCCCGAAGAAAACCCATCTTTTTAAGGAGGAGTGGAACTTATGGACCAGGTCGTCGCAACTCTCTTGAATACCATGTCGGAACAGCTCGGGGCGATGATTGCCGTTTTGGGAGCGGGAATTGCAGCGGGTTTCGCCGGTTCGGGCTCCGCGATCGGAATCTCGATCGCCGATGAGGCGGCTGCCGGGATCATGACCGAAGACCCTGGAAAGTTCGGATTGGCGCTGCTCCTGCTGGCCCTTCCCGGTACCCAGGGAATCTATGGCCTTCTTGCGGCTTTTTTTGCCATTCTGAAAGTGGGGCTTCTCGGAGGAGCCGCGGTGAAAGTGACCGTCTGGCAGGGGATCGGGGTTTTCGGCTCCCTGATGCCCATTGCGATCGCTTGCTACTACTCGGCGATTGCGCAGGGGAAAGCTTCTGCCGGTGCGATCCTGCTGATTTCCAAGCGTCCGGAAGAGATCGGTAAAGCCGTGATCCTGCCGGCCATGGTTGAAACCTATGCCGTTCTCGCGCTTCTGCTCAGCATCATCCTGATGAACAGCATCAAGCTCTAGGCCGGGGTGTCTGGCATGTCGCTGACGGATATCAAGGCGAAAATCGAGGAGGATGCCCGGGGAGAGGCGGAAGAAATTCTTTCTTCTGCACGGAACCAGGTCGAAAAGATCCGACACCAGACGGAAGAAGAAATCCGGCGGATGGAGGAAATGCAAAAGAAACGCCTGGATGCGGAGATCCCGGAAATCCTGCGCAGGAAGGAAATCGTGGCAAAACTGGACGTGAACAACCAGGACCTGACTGCACGAAGAGCCCTGATCGATGAGGCCTTTGAAGCCGCAAAGAACATCATGTGCGGGATGGAGCCCGATATGGCGAGGCGCTTTGCGGAAACCTTGCTTCTGCAGGCCGTTGAGACGGGGGAAGAAAGCGTCCTCGTCGGACAGGAAGAGAAGGCCCTGGATGCCGAATGGCTGGGGCAATGCAATGAGAAACATGGCTGGAACCTGAAGATGGCGGAAAAGAAGGCTCCGATCACCGGGGGATTCATTCTTCGGCGTGGCCTGGTGGACGTAAACTGTTCCTGGGAAATGCTGATCAGGACAGCCAGGGAAGAGCTCGAGGCGGAGACGGTCAGGAAGCTTTTCTCCAATTGACGGGAGGTGAGGGAATGGCCCAGGCGGAACGTTATGGCTATACGGTAGCACGCCTGAGGGCGATGGAAAATCGCCTCCTGGATTCCGACCGGAGACGGCATCGCTCTTCACCTCCCTGGACCGATCTTCGAACCGCTCATTCGAAAAACGCGCAACATCGCGCTCCTGGACTTGTAGTTTTTCTGGATCTCCTCCGGCGAAGCCTGGATCGCCTTTCTCGGCATCCTGCGTCCCAACCCTTCCGTTTCCCATTGGTTGAAGGCGTGCTTGACGATCCTGTCTTCAAGGGAGTGATAGCTTACGACCAGGACACACCCATTTCCGCTGACGGAACGGATTGCCTGGTCGAGCCCCTCCCTCAGGGCCTCCATCTCGTCGTTGACAGCGATCCGCAGAGCTTGAAAGATCCTTCGGGCAGGATGCCGGTTCATTTTTCTTTGCAACGGCGCCGGAAGAACGGTTCGAATCACGTTTACCAATTCTCCCGTCGTCATGATGGGACCTTTCTGCTCCCTGTGCTTCACGATACCCCTGGCAATCGCCGCGGAATGCGGTTCTTCGCCATAATCACGGAACAGCCTCCGCAGTTCTGCTTCCGATAGGTCCTTGAGCAAGTCTCCTGCGGTCTTTTCGCCGGCACCCATCCTCATGTCAAGAGGGCCGTCTTCCTGGAAGGAAAATCCTCTCTCCGACAAGGAGAGCTGGAGGTTGGAAACTCCCAGGTCGAAGACAATCCCGTCCGGCATCCCCCAGCCAGATTCCTTAACAAATTGCCCCAGCTGCCTGAAATTCCCCGCGCAAACTCGGAAACGCCCTTCTTCTATCGGCTTTGACAGGCGCACGACGGTCCGCTCCAGCGCCATGGGGTCCTGGTCAATCCCGAGAACCCTACAGGAAGGCCACTCGATGAGAAACCGTTCCGAATAGCCTCCGAGTCCCACCGTGGCATCAACCACAAAAGAGGGAATCCCCTCCCTGGCCAATTGCGAAACGACTTCTTCGAGAAGGACCGGAGTGTGCTCGATCAAAATCCGTCAACCTCCTCGGCGATTTCCGGCAGGGTTTCCAGGACCCGGGTCCTGTAGCGATTCCATTCCTCGGAGTCCCAAACTTCGAGATGATCGAGAACCCCGTTGATGCTGACCTCCTGGTCGATCCCCGCCTGTTCTCGAAGGGATTGCGGCAGCAGGACACGACCGGCAGGGTCGATTGGGAGTTCGTGGGCCGAAGCAAGAAGCACCCGGATCAGGTCCCGCGTTTTTCCCTTCGAATAGGGCAGGTTGTGAAGTTTTTCCAGAATTCCTTCCCAACTCTTCAGCGAATAGATGGATACGCAACGGTCGATCCCGAAAGAAGCCACGATGCTGGTCCCGAGTTCCTCGCGGAACCGGGCGGGAATCACAAGGCGTCCTTTTGAATCCAGCCTGTGTTCGAATGTCCCGACCAGCATCCAAAAACCTCCCACATAATGACACTTCATCCCACTTATGCCCACTTTATCACTTCACAACCTATGGGTATAGTCCGATTGAATCAAATGAAACGGTTGATAATGGGTAGGAGGTCCTATTTTTTAGCGGGCGTTCATCTGTGGGGCTTTTCTTTCGGGTTCCGGTGGTGGGCAACAAAAAAACCCCCCGGGAGGGGGGCGGGGAGCATCCCGTAAGCCGGGTTCTGTCAAGAACGACCATTTCTCTAGACTTGGGCTTGCGCACAAGTTCAAGCGACCGTACCCGGGGGTCAGCGGGCCGCCTCATCCCCCCCTATTCGGTCTTGCTCCAGACGGGGTTTGCCTAGCCTGCAGGTCACCCTACAGCTGGTGGGCTCTTACCCCACCTTTTCACCCTTGCCGGCTCTGTGGCCGGCGGACTGTTTCTGTGGCACTGGCCTGAGGTTCGCACCTACTGGAAGTTATCCAGCGTCCTGCCCTTTGGAGCCCGGACTTTCCTCTCCCCCCGGCTCAAAGAACCGGAGGCAGCGGTCGTTTGTGATACTCCCCGAACCCATTTTACTCCAGGATCAAATCTTTCAGGACGATTTAATGGCAGAGTGCAAAATCGCGAGCTCCACGTATGAGGCCGCCAGCTCGCGGATCCGAATCCGTTCCTCCGGTCGGATGGGACGAACGACCTTTGCCGGCACTCCCATGACCAGGTTCCCGGGCGGCACATTTTGCCCTTCCGGGACAAGGCTCCCGGCTGCGACAACGGATCCCTCCCCGATCTGCACTCCATCCAGCAGGATCGCCCCCATTCCGATCAGGCATTCCCGCTCGATGCAACAGCCATGCAGGATCGCCCCATGTCCAACCGTCACGTCGGTGCCGATCTCTACGCCCAACTCACGCGTGACGTGCAGCACGGCACCGTCCTGGATATTGGACCGGGCCCCGATCCGGATGCTTTTCAGGTCTCCCCGCAGGACGACTCCATACCAAACGCTCGTGTCCTTTCCAAGAAAGACCGAACCGACAAGGACGGCGGAGGCGGCGACAAAGGCCGCTTCCGCCGTGTCCAGCTTCCATTGGCAAGAGAAATTCAGACTGTTCATGTTCCTCGGCCCTAGTGCGAGCGGACGATTTCCTTGATCACCATCAGTCGGCTCTGGCTTGACCGCTCCATCTCGTCCAATTTCATCGTGATATCCCGGATCGTTTCCTTAAAAGAGGGGATCATGACATGCTCGAGTGCGTTCACGCGCCGCCGTGTCCTCTCGATCTCGGTAGCCATGAGTTTCAGGGCTTTCTCGTCTGCTGCAAGCTTGATCAGCCGTGTGATCAGGTTGGAAAACTTTTCCAGGGCGATATCGAGGCTGCCGGGAGAGGTCGCGAGCCCGTAGCTGAGGCCCCCTCCGCCCTGCTTGACCGTGTACTCAGGGACAATGACGCTCATGACGTTCCTGTAGGCAACTTCCAAGCTGCAGGAAGCCCCGGAGATCATCAAAGCCTGCTCCAGCATGGCCGGCAAGGTCTGCGCCCGCGCCAGCAGAAAGCTGCGGTAACATTCCGCGAGTTCACTCTCGAGCTGTTCCCTTAAGAGTTTGATCGCCCTTGCCCTCCCAAGGAATTCCTTGATCAGAGCATCCTGCTTGTCCTTCAGGAGCTTGTGTCCCCTCTTCGCAACCACCAGGCGTTTTTTCAGCCTGGACAACTCCATGCGGTTCGGGTTCACATTCAATCGTTTCGCCATCGGTTCGCCCTCCTTAGGACAGAACGGCTTCCGATTCGTTTGCCTCCCGTTCGTTCAGGAGCGGCTTGAGATATTTCTCAACGTAGGCATCCCTCACGCGCTTCAGTTCCCGCACAGGGATCATCGTCAGCAATTCCCACCCCAGGGCCAGCGTTTCTTCGACCTTCCTGTTTTCATATTCGCCCTGCCTGACATATCGGTCTTCAAAAGCATCGGCAAATCGGGCGAAAGCCTTGTCCTCCTCGGTCAGGGCCCCTTCCCCGAGGATGATCGCGAGTTCCTTCGCTTCCTTGCCCCGGGCATAGGCCGCAAAGAGCTGGTTCATGAGATCGGCGTGATCTTCCCGGGTCTTCCCCTTGCCAATCCCCTTGTCTTTCAGGCGGGAGAGCGAGGGCATCACGTCCACGGGCGGGTAAATCCCCTTTCTGTGAAGGCCTCGGCTGAGGATGATCTGTCCCTCGGTGATGTAACCCGTAAGGTCCGGAATCGGATGCGTCTTGTCATCCTCGGGCATCGTCAGGATGGGAAGCTGCGTGATCGATCCCTTCCTCCCCCTGAGTCGCCCGGCACGCTCGTACATGGTCGCGAGGTCCGTGTACAGGTACCCGGGGTATCCTCGTCGCCCAGGGACTTCTTTCCGGGCTGCGGAGATTTCCCGGAGGGCTTCGCAGTAGTTGGTCAAGTCCGTCAGGATGACCAGGACATGCATGTCGCACTCGAAGGCCAGGTATTCCGCTGCCGTGAGGGCCAGGCGGGGAGTCGTAATCCGTTCGATGGCCGGGTCGTCCGCAAGGTTCACGAACATGACTGTCCGCTCGATCGCCCCGGTCTTCCTGAAATCCTCCATGAAAAACGAGGCTTCCTCAAAGGTGATCCCCATCGCTGCAAACACGACGGCGAAAGCCTCATGCCCGCTGATGACCGAAGCCTGGCGCGCGATCTGTGCCGCCATCCGGTTGTGCGGTAGGCCGCTACCCGAAAAAATCGGGAGCTTCTGTCCCCGAACCAGTGGGTTCATTCCGTCGATCGTCGAAATCCCTGTCTGGATGAACTCTGACGGAAAGTCCCTCGAATAGGGGTTGATCGGGTTCCCGTTGATGTCCAGCAGCGCTTCCGGGATCACTCCGGTTCCCCCGTCGAGGGGTTCACCTCGGCCGTTGAAGATGCGTCCGAGCATTGTCCGGCTTACGGGAAGGGTCAAGACCTTCCCGAGAAAACGCACCTTGGTCGATTCGCAGTCGATCCCCGTCGTCCCTTCGAAAACCTGGACCAGCGCCTTGTCCGTCGTGATTTCGAGAACACGGCCCCTTCTTCTTTCCCCCGAATCCAGTTCGATTTCCACCAGTTCGTCGTAGCGGACCTCGTTGACTTTCTCGACAACCATCAGCGGTCCTGAAAGGTTGGTGATGGTTCGGTACTCCCTAGGCAACATGGACCTCACCCCCAGCCGGCATCAGATTGCCGATTTCCTTCTTGATGTCCTCTTCAAGCTGATCCAGCAATTGCAGTTCCTTCTCGTCAACATACCGCATGCGGGTGATGCGTTCCCTGATTTCCATTTCCGCGATGTCCTTCAGGGCCGCTCCACGCTTCAGCGCCTCCATCGCCAGGTGGTGGAATGTCAGGATGTTCCTCAGCATCTTGAACTGCTTGTCCATCGAGGCGTAGGTGTCCACTTCGTGGAATGCGTTCTGGTGAAGGAAATCCTCCCGGAGGGATTTCGCCGTTTCGAGGATCATCCGCTCTTCTTTGGAAAGGGAATCGATTCCGACCAGGCGGACGATTTCCTTCAGGCGATCTTCGTCCTCCAGCAACGACATGGCTTGGATTCGATTCTTGGCCCACTCGCCGTCATAAATACCATCCCAGTACTCTCCCAGCTTCTCGGCGTAGAGAGAGTAACTGCTAAGCCAGTTGATCGCAGGAAAATGCCTCTGGTAGGCGAGGCTTGCATCCAGACCCCAAAATACTTTCGTGACGCGAAGGGTATTCTGTGTCACGGGCTCGGACAGGTCGCCCCCAGGAGGGGAAACGGCGCCGATGACGCTGACGGCCCCTTCGACCCTTTCCTTACCGAGACAAATCGCTCGACCAGCACGTTCATAGAAGGATGCCAGTCGGGTTCCGAGGTAGGCCGGGTATCCCTCTTCACCGGGCATTTCCTCAAGCCGACCGGAAATTTCCCGCAGCGCTTCCGCCCAGCGGCTCGTCGAATCCGCCATCAAGGCGACCGAGTAGCCCATGTCACGGTAATACTCGGCAATCGTGATCCCCGTGTAGATCGAGGCCTCCCGGGCGGCAACGGGCATGTTCGAGGTGTTGGCGATGAGAACCGTCCGCTTCATCAGCGGTTGCCCCGATCGCGGATCTTCGAGTTCAGGGAATTCCAGAAGGACGTCCGTCATCTCGTTCCCCCGCTCCCCACACCCGATATAGACGACGATTTCCGCATCGGCCCATTTTGCCAGCTGGTGCTGGATGACGGTCTTCCCGGATCCGAACGGCCCCGGAACGCAGGCGGTTCCCCCCCGGGCGATCAGGAAGAACATGTCGACAACGCGCTGACCGGTCGTCAAGGGAACAACCGGGGGAAGGCGCCTGGCAACAGGACGGGGCGTACGAACGGGCCAACGCTGGAGCATCTGGATCTCCCTGCGTTCTGCGCCATCTACGAGAACCGCGATGGTCTCTTCAACGGTAAAATCCCCTTCGCGGATTTCCTCAATCGTCCCTTGGACGCCCGGCGGAACCATAATCCGGTGTTCCACGAGGACGGTTTCCTGGACAACCCCGAGCACATCTCCCGACGCCACGGAGTCCCCCTTCTTCGCCTTGGCCTTGAAGGTCCACTTCCTGTTCCGGTCGATGGCTGGGACGTTGATGCCGCGTGAGATAAAAGGGCTCTGCGCCTTTTCCTCAATCGCGTTCAGAGGGCGCTGAACGCCATCGTAGAACTGCTCGATCATGCCCGGGCCCAGCTCCACGCTCAAGGGCGCACCCGTGCTGATGACCGGCTCACCAGGCATCAGCCCGGAAGTTTCTTCATATACCTGGACAGAGGCCAGGTCCCCTTTCAGTTCGATGATTTCTCCGACAAGCCCAAGGTTTCCGACCCGGACCACGTCATACATCCCTGCGCCCGTCATTCCGCTGGCAACAACGAGCGGCCCGGAGATTTTGCTGATTTTTCCCTTTACCGACTTCCCTACGGCCACATGGATCGCCTCCAACCTGTTCCGATTACTTCACGGAAAAAATGTCCATCCCGACTGCCCGTTCGACGCTCGACTTGATCGACTTGAACCCCAAGCCTCTCGATCCCCGAAGTCCGGGGATGGGAACGATGCTCGTGTCTTCCTTTTCGTTGATTTCCTCGATCCGTTCCTTCATGCGCTCGTACCAATCCTCGACGACGAAGACCACGGCGTATTTTTTCAGCACGAGTTCGTTCAGGACCATTTTCGCCTCCGTCTCCGATCCGTCTTCGAGCACATGGGGCTCAATACCGACCGCCTGAAAGGGAAGGACGCTCTCGTAATCGCCGAGAGCAGCCATCGACCGGTTTCTGCTAACCGCTGACATGCCGCAGCAACCCCCTCAGGACGTCCCTGTTGGCTCCGTTTGCCTTGCCGACAAGGATGATCCGGACATTCTTCGCTTCCATTTCCTTCAACCAAAGGTAGTAAAGGACATACTCGGGAGAAGCGGTACTGAACCGCGTCTGCTCGACAACCCTGAGGACGTAGTCGTCCAGTGCTTTTTCCACGTCTACGATGAGCCGGTCGAAATCGGAGATCTCCTGAAGCTCCGCCAGCGCTCCTGTCAGGTCGGTGTAAGCCAGGATCCTTCCCCAGCTTTCCAGGGGCTCGCTCGTCAGGGAAAGGAGGCGTTCAATCGAAATGATGCCCCCCTCGTGCATGAACCCGGCAATCCTGCTGTTCTCCACCTGCAACCGGCGGAGCCTCAGGAGGTTTCGGACGTTTTCCGCATCGATCCTTCCCTGGACCCATTCCATCACACCTTTCCGTTCGAGCTTCGCGGCCAACTTCAACATTTCGGAAAAAAGGAGGTCGTCCAGCTGCCGCTCGATTTCGAGGATGTCATGGAACTGTTCCCATTGCGCCAGGCACCGCGGTACCGCGCTTCTCAGACCGAAAGGCAGGAGACGGTAATCTTCCGATTCGAGGGATTCGATCAAAAACTCGGGGGAAACGTTTCCCAGCCAAGTCAGGAGATCCCATCGCCGCACCCCGCCGGCTTTCTGCAGGAAGGAGCTTTTCAACAACACCTTGATGTTGTGGAAGTCGTAAGGCATTTTGCAGAGGGTGACCAGAGCCCTGTCAGGGACAAATTGCTCGGTTTCTCTGTACACGTAGTTCAACTCGGCCTCGATGGCCCCGTCAAAAGCGCCCTCGTTCTTCATCTCAACGAGCCAGGACGAATAGCAGGTCTCGTTGAGAACCTTGAGTGCTCCCTGCAGGTCCTCTGCATCCAGCATCCGCTGAAAAGCACCGGAATCCAGGAGGCGATTTTCCATCGCCCTCAGGCGTGCTACCGTATAGCCATAACGTTCCGCCTGGGCCATTCCCTCACCTCCCGTCAATTGG
>AQRZ01000035.1 GCA_000402835.1 Synergistetes bacterium JGI 0000079-D21 | reverse complement strand
CCCTGGGCCCTCCAGGACATCCGGAAAGAGGAAAACCGGATCGCTTGGGCCAGCGAAGCCCTGAAGCGCGGCTACCGGTCGCTCGCGGTGGTCCCGTTGCCCGGAAGCGGGAAGGATTCCCGGTTGGTGCTTTGCGTGGCCGACGCCAAGGAAGAAAGGTTTTCGGCCGACCGGCTCGCCATGCTGGCCGACCTGGCGAAACTGCTCTCCGGCGGTCTTCGGCTCCTCGAGGAAAAGGTCCGCCGCCAGGTCGACGAAGGGGCGCTGATAAGAATGAAGCGGGCCGTCGAAACATCCGTCAGCGGGTTCGTGATTTTCAGCCTGGAAGAAGGCATCCAGTACGTCAACGGGGCGGCCCTACGCCTGGCAGGCTATTCCTGCCCGGAGGAGGTGGTGGGGCGCCCGTACCGCGATTTCGTTGCGACGAACGAAAAGACCCCCCTGATCCTGGAGACGGTTTTCGGAGGGGGGAACTGGACCGGAGAGTTCGACCTGATTCGAAAGGACGGTACTCTCCGGGAAGTCTTCAGCAGCGTAAGCGCGATTCAGCCGGAGGGCGAAGAAGCCCGTTCGGTCCTGGTTTCCTTCACCGACATCAGCGAAAAGAAGAAGGCTGAGCAGGCCCTTCACGAGTCAAGGGCCCTGTACGAGGCCATCATCGAAGACCAGACGGACATGATCCTGCGCTTCCTGCCCGAAACGCTCGAAATCACCTACGCGAACCTGCCCTACGCCCGCTATTACGGGACGTCCCCCGGCGAACTCGTGGGACGTTCCTTCAAGTGCCGCTACACCCCCGAAGAGGAGGCCCGGATCCGGGATCACCTGCGGAAATTGACGCCGCAGGACCCCGTACGGCGAATCGAGGAGCAAGTGGTTCTTCCCGGGGGGGAAATCCGCTGGCAGCAATGGGTCGACAGGGGAATCTTCGACGATCGGGGGCGCTTGGTCGAAGTCCAGGGAGTCGGGCGGGACATCACCGAGCTAAAGATCGCACAGCAGAACCTTGTCCGGGAAAAAGCCAGGCTGATGACGCTTTTTGACAACTCTCCGGACGGGATCGTTTTCTGTACGGCGGACCACCGGGTCGAGCTCGCAAACAAGGCGTTTCTGCAGATGTTCGGTTTCAGCGCCCCCGAAATCGCCGGGAGGCACATCGATGACATCCTCCTGGAACCCCCGGAGGAACTCGCCGGCGCACTGGCACTGAACCGTGCCGCAGAGGAGGGCCGGCAGGCCTCCCTGGAAGGGATCCGGTTCGGGAAGGACAAGGTCCCGGTTTTCGTTTCCGTCACCGTGATTCCCAGGACGGAGCCCGACGGGCGGTTTTCCGGGACCTTCGCCATCTACCGGGACCTGACCGAGAGGAAACAGAAAGAGCACGCCCTGAAGATCAGCAACACGATCATCGAAGGAAGCCCGGTAGTGGTTTTCCGCTGGAAGGCGGAAAAAGGGTGGCCGGTCGAGTACGTTTCCGACAACATCCGGCAGTTCGGCTATTCCCCGGAGGAAATGACCGCTCCCGGGTTCCTCTATTCCTCGATCATCCACCCGGAGGATCTCCCCAGGGTACAGGCCGAAGCCGAGGCGCTCGACCGGCAGGGGAGCCCTTCGTTCTTTCACCAGTACCGCATCGTCATGAAGAACGGCCAGACCCGGTGGGTCGTCGAGCGCAACCGGGCGGAGAGGGATGCCTCGGGCCTTCTCTCGGGCCATTTCGGAGTCGTCATCGATGACACGGAACGGAAAACCGCAGAGCTGGTGGCGAGAAAAAACCATGAAGCCCTGCAGGAAAGCCTCCGGAAACTGGAACTCTCCTTTCGCCGGACCATCGAGGTCCTCTCCTCCACGACCGAGGCTCGAGACCCCTACACGGCCGGTCACCAGCGGAAGGTTGCGTTGCTTTCCGAGGCGATCGCCAGGCGGATGGCCCTTCCGGAGAAAACCTGCGAGGGGATTTACCTGGCCGCCATGGTCCATGATGTGGGGAAAATTTCCATCCCGGCGGAAATCCTGAGCAAGCCGTCAAAGCTGAACGATTTCGAAATGGCCCTGATCCGGACGCACCCGGATTCCGCCTACGAAATCCTCAAAAACGTCGAATCCGAATGGGACCTGGCGGAAATCGTCCGGCAACACCACGAACGGTGGGACGGAAGCGGCTACCCGAGGGGACTCCGGGGGGAAGAGATCCTCCTGGAGGCGCGGATCCTGGCCGTCGCCGACGTGGTGGAAGCGGTTGCGTCCGACCGGCCCTACCGCCCCGGGCTCGGCTTGCAAGCCGCCGTGGCCGCTCTCGAGGCCGGAAGGGGAAAGGAGTTCGACCCGGACGTAGCGGGAACCTGCTTGGCCCTTTTGAAGGAAGGGTTTGATTTTCAGGGGGAAGTCATTTTTTCCACCCTACCGGACGAAAGGGAAGGAACCCGGGAATGGTCGCAAAAGCTGCCCTGAAGGGCTTCCTTTTCCTCGTTTTCTGTCTTGCCTTGCTCCTGCTTTTCGCCGCCTGGACCCCATGGAGAGAGGCCGGGCAGAAATCAAAAGAACGAATCGATTCCAAGGGAGGAACGAAGATGGTCAAGCTTGAAACGACCAAGGGCGACATCCTGATTGTCCTGGACGCGGAAAAGGCCCCGGAAACCACGGCCAATTTCATCCAGTATGTCAGGGAGGGCCATTACGATGGAACGATCTTCCATCGGGTCATCGACGGTTTCATGATCCAGGGCGGGGGGTACGACCGGGACATGAACCAGAAGGAAACCCGCCCGCCGATCCGCAACGAGGCGCAAAACGGGCTGAAAAACGATGCATACACGATCGCGATGGCAAGGACCTCGGATCCCCACTCCGCGACGGCCCAATTCTTCATCAACGTCAAGGACAACGATTTCCTGAACTTCACATCCCCTACCCCTCAGGGATGGGGCTATGCCGTTTTCGGGAAGATCACGGAGGGCAGGGACGTGGTGGACGACATCAAGTCTGTCAGGACGGGCAATCGCGGGTTTCACCGTGACGTCCCCGTCGAGCCGGTCGTGATCCTCAAGGCGTCGATCGTCGAACCCCAGGAGTAGGATAAGAGGGGGAGCCGGCACGCCGGATCCCCCTCTTTTTACTGTGGACTCGTTTCTTTCGGCTCCTCTCTGGGAACCAGGAAGAGGATCCCGAGGGGCGGCAGCGTAATCGATACCGATTGGTCAAATCCCTGGAACGGCACGGGTACCGACTCCACGCCGCCCATGTTTCCCTGGCCGCTGCCTCCGTACTCTTTTGCGTCACTGTTCAGCCTTTCACTCCAAAAACCGGGTACGGGGACACCGACCCGGTAATTGTGGCGGGGAACAGGGGTAAAGTTGCAGACCACCAGGACGGGATCAGGCCTTTCTCCTGGACGTTTTCGCAGAAAGGCTACGACGCTTTTCTCCACGTCCCTGAAATCGACCCACTCGAACCCCGAGGGATCGAAATCCCCCTCGTAAAGCGCGGGGGTTTCTTTCAGCATCCGGTTCAGGTCCTTCACCCAACGGGCCGCTCCGGCATTTCCATCGTTCTTCAGGAGCTGCCAGTCGAGTTCCCCTTCATGGTTCCACTCCCGCTCCTGGCCGAACTCTCCGCCCATGAACAGGAGCTTCTTGCCGGGGTGAGCCGCCTGAAACCCCAGCAGGAGGCGGAGATTGGCAAACTTTTTCCAGGGATCGCCGGGCATCTTCCCGTACAGGGATCCCTTCCCGTAAACCACTTCATCGTGGGAAAGGGGAAGCAGGAAATTTTCGGAGAACGCATACCAGATGCTGAAGGTGAGCCGGTCGTGGCAGTGCTTTCGATAGACCGGGTCTTTCCCGAAATACTCGAGGATGTCGTGCATCCATCCCATGTTCCACTTCAGGCCGAAGCCCAGGCCGCCCAGGTGGGCAGGTCTCGTGACCATCGGCCAGGCCGTGGATTCTTCCGCGATGGTCTGGATTCCCTCGAAGTCCCCGTAGCAGGCCGTGTTGAGCATCCTGAGGAAATCGACCGCTTCCAGGTTTTCCCGACCGCCGAAACGGTTCGGGACCCACTCCCCCGCTTTTCGCGAGTAATCGAGGTAGAGCATGGAAGCCACGGCATCCACTCGAAGCCCGTCGGCATGGTAGCGGTCCAGCCAGAAGGCGGCACTGCTGAGAAGGAACGACCTGACTTCGTTGCGGCCGTAGTTGAAAATCGCGCTCTTCCAGTCGGGATGGAACCCCTGGCGAGGGTCCCGGTGTTCGTAAAGGTGGGTTCCATCGAACTGGGCCAGCCCGTGCGGGTCCGTGGGGAAATGGGAAGGAACCCAGTCCAGAATGACGCCGATCCCGGCCCGGTGAAGGGTTTCGACCAGGAACATGAAATCCTGTGGGGATCCGTACCTGCTGGTCGGAGCAAAATAGCCGAGGGTTTGGTAACCCCAGGAGCCATAAAAAGGATGTTCCATCACCGGAAGGAATTCGACATGGGTGAACCCCATTTCCCGGACGTATTCCGCCAGCCGGGGAGCCATCTCCCGGTAGGTCAGGAAGTCGCCGCTCCCCGGGGAGCGCCTCCACGACCCCAGGTGGACCTCGTAGACCGACATCGGCCCCGTCAGCCTTCCGGCTTCCTTCCGGTTTTCCATCCAATCCCCGTCTTGCCATTCTTTCGAGAGGTCCCACACGATGGAAGCGGTTTTGGGCGGAGTTTCGGAATAGAAACCGAAGGGATCCAGTTTGTCCGGTATTTGAATCCCCTGTTTCCCCCAAAGGTGGTACTTGTATCGGTCCCCTTGCCTGGCCCCGGCGACGAACCCTTCCCAAATTCCCGAATCCGGCCAGGCCATCTGCAGCGGGTTTTTCCCAGGATCCCAGCCGTTGAAGTCGCCGATGACGGATACTCCCTCTGCGTTGGGAGCCCAAATTGCGAAATGGACGCCCACTTTTCCGTCCCTCACCGCGAGATGGGCGCCCATTTTTTCGTAAAGCCTTCGATGGGTCCCTTCCCGAAACAGGTACAAATCCTGTTCGGACAGTGCGGATCCAGGCCTGAAACCGCTTGAGACTTCTTTTTTCATGGTGTTTTTTCTCCTCTCGAGTCTCGGGGCTCCCGGATGAGCCTCAGAATCCCGTGAATCGGCAGGCCGATCCAGTCTGGACGGTTGTTCATCTCGTACTTCAGTTCATAAAAGGACTTCTCGATCGTGAAGATACGAAGAAGATCCTGCCTTTCCCCCTGACTTGCAGGGATGAAGGCTTCGCTTTCCACGACGTGGAAATAGCCTTCCAGGAAGCACCTCTCCGTTTCCTCCCTCCAGGCTGATAGCCAGTTCTCGAGGACCGCCTCTTCTTCCGGGCGGTTCCCGGTTCTTGAAAGGGCGACCTTCCAGGCGGCGTAATCGAAGGATCGCAGCATCCCCGCCAGGTCCCGGAAAGCGGACCGCTTCAGGCGCCTTTCCGTCAACGGCCTCATCGGTTCCCCTTCGAAGTCGATGATGAAGAAATCCTTCCCCGTGAAAAGCACCTGGCCCAGGTGGTAATCCCCATGGATCCGGATTTTCAGCCCCTCGAACCGTTCCCTCTTCAGCGGTTCCAGGAGGAACAGGATTTCCTTTTCCGACTGGATGACCGCCACGGCTTTCTCTCTCGTCCCTTCTTCCAGGGTGGGCAGGGAAGCCTCCAATCCAGCCAGGGTTTCCCGAACCAGGCTTCGGATCGATTGCAGAACAGCGCGCTGGTAAAGCCGTGTGAAAGGCTCCGGCCTGAAATCGGGATCCTGCAAATCCGAGGCGAGGGCAACGTGGAGTTCACCCGTCCTCGTTCCCAGAAGGCGAACCATTTCAAAGAAAAACTCCCCGGCGATTTCATGAATCTCCGAGAGCGGAATTTCCGTTCCCGGCTTTCTGGCAATGGCCTCTTCACAGAATTTGTCCAGGGAGGAGAGGAAAAAGCGCCAGGCCGTTCCCTGGTTCCGGACGTATCCGTGAAGTGTTCCCAAAAGGCTGTTTGCTGCCGGTCCAGAATACTCCAGGGCCCCGAGATAGGTCGGGGTGTGGAAGAATCGGGCCTTTTCGCTCAGGAACCGGCTGACCTCGCGGTCGGGATTGGTTCCTTCCTCCACCTTTCGAATCATCTTCAGAATACAGCTTTCATTGTAGACCACGGAACTGTTGCTCTGTTCCTCGGCAAGACGCCGGCTGGGCTGAGCCGGAAGAGTCCCGGCCTGCCAGGTCCTGAGTTCCTTGCCGGGCAGTCCGCTGATTTCCCCCTCCTTGCCCCTCTTCCGTTTCCGTGCCAGGATGAAATCCAGGATCGCGGCATGAAAGCGTTTGTCCGCCGCGGCATCGAAAAGGCATCCGTTTTCTCCCCCCACGGAAGCCTTCACGATAAGGGCCGCTTGGAGGCTTTCCCGATCCAGCTCAAGATCCGTGTCGCAGGCAAATCCCACCGGGAGAAAGTAGGTTTCGCCGGTTCCCTCGGAGTATTTCACCGCCACCAGGAGCAAATGGGTCCCATTGCCGGCGTGCTCGAGGAAGATGTCTTCTTCCACGGCGAGAGAGCGAATGTGCCGTGTCTTCGACCCGAACCACCGGGACCGGATCATGAATTCTCCGATAGCCTCCTCAAGAAGTTTTCGGGGTTGCTCCTCCGAGAAAACCTCTTTCCATCCCACGGAGCTTCGGAAGAAAAGGAAACGGTCGGACAAACCGAATGCCGGTCGGGCCCCTTTTTCCTCCCGCTGCAGCTGCATCCAGAAATAGTCGTGGAACCCGAGGGTCAGAAGGTAGGGTTTCGCTGTAACGGGCGGGAACCGGTTCCCGCTGAAAACCTCCACGGGAACGGTGCCCTCGAACTCCGAAAGGTCCAGCTCCACTGCCTGGGCAAATCGTGAAAGGTTGGCAACCACGAGAATCGTTTCGGTTCCCAGGTTCCTTATGAAAGCGAGGACCTTCGGGTTTTTCGGGTGAAGAAACCGTGTTTCACCCCGGCTGAAGCAGGCGTATCTCTTCCTCATGGCAATCACTCGCCTCATCCACCAGAGAAGCGAGGATGGGTTGCGTTCCTGGTTTTCAACGTTCACGGCTTCGTAGGCGTATTCGGGATCCGTCACCACGGGCAAATACAGCTTCTGCGGGTTTGCCTTGGAAAACCCGGCATTCCGGTCAGGGCTCCACTGCATGGGTGTCCGAACTCCGTTTCGGTCACCAAGAAAGTAATTGTCGCCCATGCCAATTTCATCACCATAGTAGAGGCATGGAGTCCCCGGAAGGGAGAGGAGGATGAACTTCAGGAGTTCCACCTTCCTGCGGTTCTGCTGCATGAGCGGGAACAGCCTGCGCCGGATTCCGAGATTGATCCGGGCCCTCGGGTCTTTCGCATAGGTCCTGTACATGTAGTCCCTCTCCTCGTCGGTGACCATTTCGAGGGTCAACTCGTCGTGGTTGCGGAGGAACATCACCCACTGGCCGACGTCTGGGATGGGAGGAGTCTGTTCCATGATGTCCACGATCGGGTGGCTGTTTTCCATCCATAGGGCCATGAAAATCCGCGGCATGATGGGAAAGTGGAAGGCCATGTGGCATTCGTCGCCGTAGCCGAAATACGCCGCTGCGTCTTCCGGCCACTGGTTGGCTTCCGCCAGGAGCATTCGCCCGGGGTAATGTTCATCCACGTGCCCCCGGAGTTGTTTCAGGAATTCGTGGGTTTCCGGCAGGTTTTCGCAGTTCGTCCCTTCCCTTTCGAAAAGATAGGGGACCGCGTCCAGCCGCAATCCGTCGACCCCCATCCCGAGCCAGAAGTCCATCACCTTCAGGACCGCCTTTCGGACCCGGGGGTTGTCGAAGTTCAGGTCTGGCTGGTGAGAGTAGAACCTGTGCCAGTAGTAAGCCCTGGCAACCGGATCCCAGGTCCAGTTGGAAGCCTCGAAATCCTGGAAGATGACCCGCGCCTCGGCGTACTTCCCCGGGTCATCGCTCCAGACGTAAAAATCGCGGGCGGCCGACCCGGGTTTCGCCCGGCGGGCCTTCTGGAACCAGGCATGCTGGTCCGAGGTGTGGTTGATGACCAGTTCGGTAATCACCTTGAAGCCCCTGGAGTGCGCTTCCCTGAGAAATCTCCGGAAATCCCTCAGCGTCCCGTAATCGGGATGGATGCCGTAATAATCCGAGATGTCGTACCCGTCATCCTTCATGGGCGAAGGATAGAAGGGCAACAGCCAAAGGGCGGTCACCCCAAGGTCTTTGAGGTAATCCAGCTTTTGCGTAAGCCCCTTGAAATCCCCGATCCCGTCATCGTTGCTGTCAAAGAAGGCCTTGACATGCAGCTGGTAAAGAATCGCATCCTTGTACCAAAGGGAATCGGTTTCGCTCATCGCGGTGCCTCCCTATGCGAAATAATCAAAATCCTGCTCCCTCTTCAGGTGTCTTCTCAAAAGAAAGATGCGGGCCGGAAGTTCCTGGGGGTCCAGCGTCAGGCTGTTTTTCTCCCCGTGCCAGATCACCTTTTCTCCCCCCAGGAGGTCGGCAAGCAGGAATGGTTCGCCGGCCTCCATTCCCAGGTCGGCCAGGGGAAGACGCAGCGTGCCCGATTGCACCCGGAAAGGGTCCAGGGTAACCACGATCAGCAGCGTGTTTTCCGGAACGACTTTCAGGTACGCGATCAGGCTGTCGTTGTCGCACTCCAGGAACCGGATATTTTTTGTCTGCTGCAGGGCCGGGTTCTCGCGCCTGATCCGGTTCACCCGGGCGATCATTTCCCTGAGATTGCCCGGCTGGTCCCAATCCCAGGTTTTGATCTCGTATTTTTCCGAATCCAGGTATTCCTCCTTCCCGCTCAGGGCTTCGGCAACGAGGAGTTCGTAGGGAGGCCCGTAGATCCCCCAGCAGGACGAAAGTGTCGCCGCCAGTACCATCCGGATCACGAAGGCCGGTCGACCCCCAAACTGGAGGAATTCCGGAAGAATATCCGGGGTATTCGGCCAGAAATTCGGCTGGAAATATTCCGTCATCTCGCTTTCCGTCAATTCCCGGAGGTAGGTTTCGAGTTCGTGCTTCGTGTTCCGCCAGGTGAAATAGGTATAGGACTGGGAAAAACCGACCCGGGCGAGTTTTTTCATGACTTTCGGTCTCGTGAAGGCTTCAGCGAGAAAAAGGACATCCGGTTCCTGCCGTTTCACTTCGGAAATCAGCCACTGCCAGAAGGCAAACGGCTTCGTGTGCGGATTGTCGACCCGAAAAAGCCGAAACCCCTGGCCGACCCAGAAAAGAACGACCCGCCGCAGTTCTTCCCAGAGCGACTTCCATTCCGGGGTTTCAAAGTTGAAGGGGACGATGTCCTCGTATTTTTTCGGGGGGTTTTCGGCGTACTGGATCGATCCGTCTGGCCGCCAGCGGAACCATTCCGGGTGCTGCCGGATGTAGGGATGGTCGGGCGAACACTGGAAAGCCAGGTCTAGAGCCACTTCCATTCCAAGCGATTCGGCTTCGGCCCGAAATTCCCGGAGGTCTTCAAGTGTTCCGAGAGCCGGGTCGACTGCGTCATGCCCCCCGAACTCCGAACCGATCGCCCAGGGGCTGCCCGGTTCTCCGCCGAGGGCATGGAGACGATTGTTTCGGCCCTTTCGGCAAGTCGTCCCGATCGGGTGGATTGGAGGCAGGTAGACGACATCGAAGCCCATCCGGGCGATCTCCTTCAACCGAAGGCGGGCGTCCCGAAGCGTTCCCTGCCGGCTGAACGGCAGGCAGGCGGAACGAGGGAAAAACTCGTACCAGGAACTGAACCGCATTTTCCCCCTTTCAACGCTGACCGTGCGGCTATCCTCCATCTGCTTCACCAAATGGGGGTCGGGATACCGGAGAAAGCACCGCTGAATCTCCGGCTGGTCAAGGAGACGCTCAGCTTCCTCTTTCCCGCCCGCCTTTTCCAGGCTGGCTGCCGCATGCTCCAAAAACCGGGCATCCGCCGGGGAAGAGCGGGCCGCAAGAGAACGCAATTCCTCTGCGATGATCCTGAGTTCAATTTCACCGACCTGGCCGGGGTCCTTTTTTCGGAGGTCCCGAACCAGCGTTTCCAACCGATCCACCCAGCCCCGCAAAGTAAACGCCACGTCCTCCCGGCTTTCTATCCGGAAAGAAGCTTCCCACCGGTCATCTCCAAGTGGTTTCATCGGAACGCGAGTCCACTCTTCCTGGCTGGCCGTCCGGTAGAGAAGCTCAGCACGGACCGCGTCATGACCGTCAGCGTAAACATCGGCACGGACACGGACCGTTTCTCCGGGACAGCGACGGATCGGGCCTCCGTCCGGGACCTGCGGCTCGACATTTTCGATGACCACCCGCACGCGTCCATTCATGGCTCCATCCATTCCTCTCCCCCCTGTTCTTTAACATTATAAAACATCATCTATTCCTTACAGGAGAAATGGCGGCATTCTTCGTCGTTCTCTCAAAAACGGGCCGCCCTGGGTCGAAGCCTTATAATGGAACCCTGATCAATCTCGGCGGCTGCTGCGGCTGCAAGCGAAAGAGAGGAAAACCCATGAACGGATGGAACGGCAAATCGCTCTGGATCGACCTGAGCCTCGGACACCTGGAAACCCGTGAGATCCCGTTGCCGCTCCTGGAGTCTTTTATCGGGGGCAGGGGGCTTAACGACCGGGTGCTTTTCGAACACGTTCGGGACGGAACCGACCCGCTGGGCCCCGGAAACGTGCTCACCTTCTCGGTGGGACCTCTGACCGGCACGATCCTCTCCTCGACCAGCCGCGTGCAGGTCAGCACCCTGTCGCCCCTTACGGGCATCCTGGGCGACGGCAATGCAGGAGGAACGTTCGGGCTCTGCATGAAGCGATCCGGGTACGACCAGTTCGTCTTCACCGGGGCCGCGCCCAAACCCGTCTACCTTTTCGTCGACGGGCCGCAGGCAACGCTTGTCGAAGCGCCGGAACTGGTCCAAAGTTCGACCTGGGAGAAAACCGACCTTCTGAAGCGGCGCCACGGTCCGGGGTGCTCGGTCGCGGCCATCGGCCAGGCAGGGGAAAATCTTGTCCGCTTCGCCTCGGTGATCGTCGACCGGCATCACTCGGCAGCCCGAGGGAGCGGTGCCGTGATGGGTTCAAAGAACCTGCTGGCCATCGTCGTGAAAGGCCGCCAGGAAGTGTCCCTGGCCGATCCGGAAACGTTCCGGTGCCTGGCCGAAGTCGACCGGGAGTTCCTGAGGAACGACCCTTTCCAGCGTGACACGATCGCCCGCTTCGGAAGCCACATCGGCATGATCCGGTGGTTCCCCGGCAGCCGGAACAACGAGCGCTATCTCGGCCCCGGCGAAGTCCCCGAGTCGCTCCTTCCGGAAGCCCTCAAGGCATGGGAAGAAGGACGGACGTCCTGCGCCGGCTGCGTCGTCCCCTGCAAGGACATTTTCCGAATCCCTTCAGGGAAGTATGCAGGCGAAATCGGCAAGGCGATGGAACACGAATGCCTGCACTGCCTGGGCACAAATTGCGGGATCGACGACCCCGTGGCCCTGATGACGATGGAAAACCTGGCCGACAAGTACGGCATGTGCGTGATCGGGCTCGGAAACACCGTCGCCCTTGCCAAGGACCTTTTCGAACACGGCCTGATCGGTCTCGAAGAAACAGGCGGCCTTGATCTTTCCTGGGAAAACGTCGGGGCCCAGCTCGAGCTGATCCATCAAACGGCCCTGCGCCAGGGCTTCGGGAACCTCGTTGCGGAAGGGATGTTGAACCTGGCCCGGATTCTCGGGGGAAGGGCGATGGATTTCTGCTACCACGTGAAGGGATTGGGCCGAGGACACCATCCCGCGGGGATCTTCGCGCTTGCCCACGCGACTTCCACCCGGGGGGCCGACCACCTGCGGGGACGGAGCTGGGCCTTCGGGGAAAACGACCCCGAGATCTGGCCCGTGCTGATCCGGCAAGGTTTCATCCCCGTGGAAGACCCGGTCCGAACCCTCTTCATTTCTGAAAGGGCCGTGACCCTTACGGACATGGTCGGCCGCTGCAAGGGTGCGGTCAACAACTGGGCAAGCGCTGTCCCCCTGGTCGCCTCCTATCCCCTGTTGGAAGGAGAAGCACGCCTGCTGTCCGCAGCGACCGGGATTCCCTTCACGGAAGCGGCGCTGGAAGAGGCCTCGGACAGGGTCTACCTTCTCGAGATGGCCTTCAACGCGAGGCAGGGGATCCGAAGGCGGGATGACCGTTTCCCGGTGCGGTGGGACCTCATCGGGTCGAACTGGGCTCGCCAGGAGAAAGAAAAGCATGAAGCCATGCTCGATCGCTACTACGCTTTGAGGGGGTGCAACCCCGATACCGGGATCCCGGAGCCAGAAGCCCTGACGAGGCTGGGGCTCGATTTCGCAGCATCCTACCTCGCAAAGGAGTCCCTTCGCGAGGCGTGGGAGGGGCCTCCGCTCCGGGATCCCGGCAGCTATCCAGTCGGGAACCGGCGCTGCTGATGTTCAAGGCGGAAGGGGAGGCTGCCCGAGGCCTTCCCCTTCCCTCCTTTTCCCTTAACCGACTTCTCTTTGCAGCGCCTCGATCCAGGCTTTGGCATTCGGGACTTTCGTGGAACCGGTCACCCACCCAGGGGATCCCCCTCCCCTGGCCATGAGCTCAGGGTGCTCCCGGACCAGTTTCCTGAGGTCGATCCCTGCCTCTGCACCGCAGGCCAGGATGAAGCTTCCCTCGGTCCCTTCTGCCGAGGGGACAAGCACCAACCCGAGGGAATGCGCGTCCGATTCGACGAGGGATTTCAGCCCCGGAACCGCCATCTCGGGAAGCATTCCCGGCAGGACCGCAACCCGGAGGGGCCTGGATCCCACCGTCCGCGTTTCCCATGGGAGGGAAAGCATCCCCTTGGCCTTGTCGAGGCTGCGTGCCAGCGCCTGCCTTTCCTCCTGCAGCCGATCATAGACCTTTTCCAGCTTTTCCAGGGGGCAACTGACCTTCCGGAGAAGAACCCGGACGACGCGGGAATATTCTTTAAGGATCCGGTCCCTGTGAACGGTGAACTTTACCTCCCAGTCGGGCGCAGTACCCCTGAACGCGGTGACGAGAATCCCGCCGACTTTGGCAGTTGAAGAAACGTGAGTCCCCGAGCACGCGATGCAATCGAACCCGGGAATCGTCACGACCCGGACGGGTTCCTTTCCAAGCCGGTCCCAGTTGGCTTTGAGCCCCTCGATCCCTTGCGCCTCTTCCGGGGAAAAGAGCCGGATCGTGACGGGCAGGTCCCTGGCGATCACCTCGTTGGCTTCGTCTTCGGCCTCGAACAGCATCGACCAGTCCAGCTGGCGATCCCAGTGCAGGAAAACGGTCGTCTCCTCTTCGCCTACGGCGACCTTGTACACCTTCAGTCCCTCGTGACGGCTTTCCAGCACACGGGAAAGGATATGTTCCGCGGAATGCATCCTGGAAAGAAGATCCTGCCTGTCCAGGTCCACCTCCGCAAGCACCTCGAGACCCTCTGCCGGTTCGCCCTGCAGGATCCTGGCAGAAAGTACCTCCTGCTCCCCTTCACGGAAACAGTCCGTCACTTCCGCGGAAAACCCGGGAGCATGGAGACGGCCCTTGTCTCCCGGCTGCCCTCCGCCGGACGCATGAAAGCGATTTTCCTCCAGGATGAGGTTAGCGTCCTTCCCCTTTCTCGAAACGACCTGGAGGATCCGTGTTTCGTACCCGGTGTTCAACGTTGTTTCGCCCCCCTTTCACGGCACATTATACCCATGCCCCCTGCCGCTCCGCACAGGGAGTAGAATGGAGCCGTGCTTTGAAGACAGGAGGGGTAGCGAAATGGCTTCTGAGGTCTTCTTCACCGGGACACGGACAACCTCCAGGAAGAACCTGCTGGACCGTCTCGAAGAACTGGTCCTGGCAGCAGGGCTGGACGAACTGCCTCTGAAGGGCCGGATGACGGCCGTGAAAATTCATTTCGGCGAACCGGGCAACCTGGCAACGATCCGCCCCAACTACGTCGCCAGGCTGGTCCGGATGATACGGGAACGGGGCGGGAAACCTTTCCTGACGGACGCGAATACCCTCTACAAAGGGAAGCGGGCGAATGCCGTCGACCATCTCCAGGCGGCCATGGAAAACGGTTACAATCCCCTTTCCGCCGGCTGTTCGGTGCTGATCGCCGACGGACTTTGGGGGTTCGACTACCGGGAGATCGAGATCAACCTGAAACACTTCGCCAGCGCAAAAATCGCATCGGCGATCGCCGAGGCGGACGTGCTCATTTCCATGAACCACTTCAAGGGGCACGAACAGGCTGGTTTTGGCGGAGCCCTGAAGAACCTCGGCATGGGGTCCGGATCGAGGGAAGGGAAGATGGCCATGCACTGCGATTCGCCGCCTCGAATCCTCGAGGCCCGGTGCGTGGGCTGCGGCGAATGCGCGAGGAACTGCGCCCACGGGGCAATCCTCCTGGACACGAACAGGAAGGCAAAGATCGACCCCTCACTCTGCGTCGGCTGCGGGCAATGCGTCGTCGTCTGCCCCGCGGGAGCCGCACAGATCAGCTGGGGCACGGGGAAAACACTGGGAGAGCGGATCGCGGAATACGCGTTCGCGGCCGTTAAGGGGAAACCAAGTTTTCACGTCAATTTCCTGATGGATGTCTCCCCCAACTGCGACTGCTGGAACCATAACGATACGCCGATCGTCCCGGATCTCGGGATCGCCGCTTCGAAGGACCCGGTCGCCCTAGACCAGGCTTCGGCCGACCTCGTCAACGGCGCGCCCGTATTGCCCGGAAGCGCACTTCAGGGGAGACGGACGGAAGACAAGTTTCAGGCACTGCACCCCGAGGCGGACTGGAAGCAGTGCCTAGCCCACGCCGAAGAGATCGGGCTGGGAACGCGCTCTTACCGGCGGATCGACCTTCCTTGAGAGGTTCGGTTAGGCCGTTCGGAGAACCCGGAGGTAGTCCGAAATGGCCTCCAGTCCCCTTTCCAGGGTTTCCGTCGAACAGGAGAATCCCAGCCTGAACCAGCCTTCGAAATCAAAGGCCTTTCCGGGAACCACGAAGGCCCCGTTGAATTCAAAAAGCCCCCTGCAGAAGTCCTCCGATGGAATCGGGAGCCCGTACCGGATGAACGCCGTGGTCCCGGCTTTCGGGGGAACGTAGGACAGGCCTGTTTCCCCGCGGACCCAACGGTCAAGGATGGCCGCATTTTTCCTGACCAGGGGAAGATTGCGTCCAAGGATCCTGTCCTTGAATGAAAACGCCCGCAGAGCCAACATTTCGTCGATCATGCCGCAACTGATCGTCGTGTAGTCCCTGCGGACAAAGCAATCCCGGATGAAGTCCCCGGCGCCCGCAACCCACCCCAGCCGCAAGCCGGCGAGGGAAAACACCTTCGAAAGGCTGCCCGTCGCGACTCCCCGTTCGTAAAGGTCGACGATCGAAGGCGTGCCAGCGCCGGGCTCATGTTCCAGTCCCCGGTAAACCTCGTCACAAAGGACCCAGGCCCCGGCGCGCTCCGCGATCCGGGTTACCTCCTTCAGGAGGGACGCCTGCATCAAGGCCCCCGTCGGATTGTTCGGGTTGTTCAGAACGATCAGCTTGCACCGGTCCCCCGTCAGTTTCTCAAGCTCCTCGAGGTCGGGGAGAAAGCCGTCTTCGGGCCGGAGCCGAAGGATCCTGACATCGGCCCCCAGGGATTGGGGCACGGAATAGAGCTGCTGGTAGGTCGGCACCACGGCGACAACCCGGTCCCCGGGTTCCACGAGCGTGAAAAGGGCGAGAAAGTTCGCCCCGATCCCCCCGTGTGCCAGCAGGACGTTTTTTTCATCCAGGGTGTCGTAAAGCCGGGAAATGTGGGCCCTCAGGTCAAAGGAACCAGGAATTTCCCCGTAGGTGAGCTTCCGGGACAGGAGGTCTTCCAGGAAAGCCTCCTTTCCCCCGGACAGCTCGAGGAGTTCCTCCACCGTGAGAGAATCGACGCACGTCTCGGCGATATTGAACCGCGCTTTTTCCTCGTAGGCGTTCATCCATTCTTCGACTCCAAAGCGTTCGATCTTCAACGCTTCTCCCCCCTTCCGCGGTCAAGGATACCATGAACCTCCGGCAATTGACCGTTTACCGCAACCCGTGCTATTGGTATCATTCTCCGGGTGACGAGGCGCTCCCTTTCTCGAATGGAGGATTTCATGCAGAAAGACCGTTTCCGGGCCATGGCCCTACTCCTTTTTGT
Source organism: Synergistetes bacterium JGI 0000079-D21 (assembly GCA_000402835.1). The sequence goes on along the minus strand of AQRZ01000035.1, from coordinate 4,054 downwards.
CTCGGCGTTCCTTTTCTTCCTTTTCCTCGGAAACCACCCCCTCCTGGAACCGGACGAGGGAAGGTACTCCGAGATTCCAAGGGAAATGATCGAGCGCGGAGATTTCATCACCCCGACCCTGAACTATGTCAAATATTTCGAAAAACCCGTTCTCCATTACTGGCTAACGGCTCTTTCCTTCAAGCTGTTCGGGTACACGGAGTTCGCCTCCCGTTTCTGGCCGGCCTTGCTCGGGGTCCTCGGAACGGCAATCACTTTCTGGCTGGCGTCCTACCTTTATGGAACCCGGGCGGGTTTTTTTTCCGGCTTCATCCTCGCCACGTCCTGGATCTATTTTGCCATCGCCCAGATCAACATCATCGACATGGGGGTCTCGGTCTTCATGACGATGGCCCTGGCGGGTTTCTTCCTGGGAGCCACGGGAGACCGGCGTTGCTTCTTGCTGTTCTACGGCGGGATGGCCCTCGCGACCCTTTCGAAAGGGCTCATCGGGATCGTCCTTCCGTGCGCCGTTGCCGGGGCCTGGATCCTGGCAACCCGCAACTGGAAGGTGATCCGAAAAACCCTCTACGGGTGGGGGATCCTCCTCTTCCTCGGACTGACCCTTCCGTGGTACATCGCAGTTTGCCTGAAAAACCCCGAGTTTTTCCATTTCTTCTTCATCCGCGAGCATTTCCTGCGGTACACCACCAGGATCCATGACCGCTACGAGCCAGCCTGGTTCTTCATTCCCATTCTCCTGGCGGGTGGAGTACCCTGGACGGCTTTCTGGGTTCGCCCGCTCCTGGGGGTTCGCGAATCAAGGGAAAGACTCTACCTGTCCCTTTGGTTTGCGATCATCTTTATTTTCTTTTCCCTCTCAAGCTCCAAGCTCATTCCCTACATTCTCCCGGTGTTCCCCGCGCTGTCGATCCTCGCGGGCCACAAGCTGGACCGGTACCTCACCCACCCGCATGCTGACGGAATCGCCACCGAACTGGTCATGACAACCCTCCTGATGGGACTCTTGTCCGGCGCCCTTATCGCCTATCCTTTTTTCCAGGACCGTTTTTCCGCCGGAGTTCTCCTAAGGGTCACTGTCCCATTGGCTGGAACTCTTCTGTTGACCCTTTTCGCGACTTGGGCTTCATGGAGGAAACATCGGACCAACGCAGTCGTTGCCTCGCTTTTCATCGGGGCTCTTTTCACTTGCCTTGCCTTGAAGGGGGGGTTCGCCTTCTATGGAACCTTCCTTTCAGCCAAGCAGACAGCCGAGATCATCGAAAAGGCCCGGCAACCGGGTGACATGATTGTCAGTTACGAAGACTACGACCAGGGGATCCCCTTCTACCTAAAGACACGCGTCGTATTGGTAAACTGGCTGGGGGAACTTGAATTCGGCAGCAAAATCGGCGACCAGTCGGAATGGTTCATCGATCGGGAAACCTTCATGAAGCGCTGGGAATCGAACCGCCACATGATCGTCATTTTCAGGGAAAAACGGTACAAGGACATGCTCGCGAAAGGAGTGGGCAACATGCGCGTTCTTGGGAGAGCCAACGATGCCGTCGTGGTCACGAATCGACCGGAGGAAGGGGCGCAATGAGAAGGGATACGTTCCTTCCTTTTGCGCGCCCCAGCATTGACGAATCGACGATCGAGGACGTCTGCGACTCCCTGCGTTCTGGATGGATCACCACCGGCCCCAAGTCGATTCGCTTCGAGAACGCTTTCCGGGAGCGAATCGGCAGCGCCTACGCGTTGGCGGTCAACTCCGCCACGGCGGGTCTGCACCTGGCACAACTGGCCCTTGGAATCGGCCCCGGCGACGAAATCATCACAACCCCGATGACGTTCGTGGCGACCCTCAACACGATCGTCCTTGCCGGCGCCCGTCCCGTCCTGGTCGATATCGACCCCGGCACCTTCAACCTGGACCCCGAAAGGCTCGAGGCGGCGGTAACTTCCCGAACCAAGGCGATCGTCCCCGTCCATTTCGCGGGACTCCCCGTTGACATGGACGCGGTCAACGAGGTGGCGGAACGCCACGGGCTTGCCGTCATCGAGGATTGCGCCCACGCTCTCGGGGCTTCCTACAAGGGAAAGACGATCGGATCCGATCCCCGTCACGTCAGCGTGTTCAGTTTCCACCCCACGAAGAACATCACGACCGGGGAAGGCGGCATGGTCTGCACGGGGATGGAGGAAGTCGCCGAACGCATCGCGGTCCTCCGGCAGCACGGCATGTCGAAGGGAGCCTGGAGCCGGTACGCGGCGAACGGAAATCCGCATTACGATGTCGCCCTGCCGGGCCTCAAGTACAACATGATGGACATCCAGGCCGCGATCGGGCTTGGTCAGCTCTCCCGCCTCGATGCCTTCAACGCCAGGCGGACTTCCATCGTAAAACGCTACAAGGCAGCCTTTTCCGAACTGGAAGGCCTAATCCTCCCCGAAACACCTCCCTACGAACATGTCCACGCCTGGCATATCTTCACCCCCCTGCTGGACGTGGACCGCCTGGGGCTGACTCGGGACGAGTTCATGTCGCTCATGCGAGAGTCCAATATCGGGACTGCTTACCATTACCAGGCGGTGCACCTGTTCGACTTCTACCGCAAGACCTTCGGTTACCGCCCCGGGGATTTCCCGAACGCCGAAAGGGTATCCGAACGCATCGTCAGCCTTCCCCTCTTCCCGGCCATGTCGGATTCGGACGTGGAAGACGTCATCCAGGCTGTGACCTCAATTCTCGAAAGCCGCCTCCGGAGTGGAGGACGAACCCCATGACCGCCCCCCTTCTTTCCGTCGTGATCCCCGTCTACAACGAGGAGGAAAGTCTCCCCCTCCTCTTCGACCGGCTGATGCCTGTGCTCGAAAATCTGGATCGCCCCTACGAGGTGGTGTTCATCAACGACGGAAGCCGGGACCGGTCGCTTCCGCTGCTTCTCGAATGCCGCGACCGATTTCCGGGCCGGGTCACCGTCGTCGATTTCAACGGCAATTTCGGGCAGCACATGGCGATCATGGCCGGCTTCGCGCAGGCCCGGGGAGAAATGATCGTGACGATGGACGCAGACCTCCAGAACCCGCCAGAGGAGATCCCCCGGATCCTCCAGGCAATGGAAGCCGGCCACGATGTCGTGGGGACGATCCGTTCGGGCAGGCAGGATCCCTTGTTCAGGAAGTTCGCCTCGAAACTCGTCAACCGGATCTCCAACCGGATCACCGGGCTGAAGCTCCACGACTACGGATGCATGATGCGGGGCTACAACCGCAGGATCGTCAACTTCATCAACCAGTGCAAGGAAACGACGACTTTCATACCGGCTCTTGCCCAAAAATTCGCGATGAACCCCGTCGAGATCCAGATTGCCCATTCCGAGCGGGAACAAGGGCAATCCAAGTACGGGCTTTACCGATTGATCCGCCTGAATTTCGACCTCATGACCGGCTTTTCCCTGATCCCCCTGCAGGCGGTGACCATGCTGGGAATGATCGTTTCGATCCTGAGCTTTTTGTTCAGCGTCTTCCTCCTGCTTCGCCGCCTCATCGTCGGGCCGGAAGTGGAAGGGGTCTTCACCCTGATGGCCGTCAGCTTCTTTCTCATGGGAATCACCCTTTTCTCGGTCGGTCTCGTCGGTGAATACATCGGCAGGATCTACCAGGAAGTCCGGGAACGGCCTCGTTTCGTGATCCGGAAAGTGTGGAGCCATGAAAACTGACCCTCGCGTCCTCCTTGCCGCCTACAGTGAAGTTGGAGTCGTTTGCCTGGAGGAATTGCTGGCACAGGGTGCCCGAGTCGTCGGTGTCTTCACCCATGCGGACGACCAGTTCGAAGAAATCTGGTTTCGCTCGGTTGCCCGCACGGCAGCTGATGCCGGCATACCCGTGTTCACCCCCGAGGACATCAACGCCCCGGAGGAAATCGAAACGATCCGGCGCCTTGAACCGGAGATCCTTTTTTCCTTCTATTACCGAAAGTTGATTTCAAGGGCGATCCTGGATATCCCGCGGCTCGGGGCCTACAACATGCACGGGTCGCTGCTGCCCCGGTACCGAGGCCGTGCCTGCG
>AQRZ01000034.1 GCA_000402835.1 Synergistetes bacterium JGI 0000079-D21 | reverse complement strand
GACCGGGCCCGTGCGATGGGCCGCAGCGGCGTCGGGGCGGTGATGGGATCGAAGAACCTGAAAGCCGTGGTGGTCAGGGGATCCGAGGCCTGGACCGCCGCAGACCCGGAGGGGCTGAAGGAGGCCCTGAGGGTGGGGATGCAGAAGATCAAGGAGAACGGGGTCACGAGCCAGGGACTTCCGACTTACGGGACGGCGGTGCTCGTCAACATCATCAACGCGGCCGGCAGCTACCCCTTCCGGAATTTCCAGTCGGGGTTCATGCCCGAGGCGGACCGTCAATCCGGCGAAACGCTGGCGGCGACCCTGCTGACGGGAAAGCGGGCCTGTTACGCCTGCCCGATCGCCTGCGGGCGGGTCACGAAAGTCGGCGACAAGGAAGGCGAAGGCCCGGAGTACGAGAGCACCTGGTCGCTGGGGGCCAATTGCGGAGTCGTGGAGCTTGAATCCATCACCCTGGCCAACTACGTCTGCAACGAATTGGGACTGGACACGATCAGCGCCGGGGGAACCGTTGCGGCCGCCATGGAACTGTTCGAGAAGGGGTACCTGCCTTTGTCGGACCTGGAGGGAGGCCCGGAACTGAAATTCGGCTCCGGAGAAGCCCTGCTCTACTGGCTGGAGAAGATGGGGAAGGCGGAGGGCAGGCTGGGCAAGCTCCTGGCGGAGGGAAGCGCCCGCCTCTGCGAAGCCTACGGCCACCCGGAGTTTTCCATCACGGTGAAGAAACAGGAACTGCCGGCGTACGACCCCCGGGGCATCCAGGGGATCGGCCTCACCTACGCCACGAGCAACCGGGGAGCCTGCCACGTGCGGGGATACATGATCTCGGCGGAAATCCTGGGAATCCCGGAGAAACTGGATCCCTGGACGACAGAGGGGAAGGCCGAGTGGACGAAGATCTTCAACGACCTGACCGCTGCCATCGACTCATCCGGCATGTGCCTGTTCACGTCCTTTGCCCTTTCGGCGGACGATTACGCGGCCTTTCTCAAGGCCGGGACCGGCCGGATCGGTTCGACGGAGGAGATGATGCGCTGCGGGGAGCGGATCTGGAACCTGGAGCGGCTGTTCAACCTGAGGGAGGGGCTGGATCCGCTCAAGGACGACACCCTGCCGAAGCGCCTGCTGGGGGAACCCCTGCCCGAAGGGGCGGCGAAGGGGAAAGTGAGCCGTGTCCCGGAAATGGTGGCGGAATATTACCGGGCCCGCGGCTGGGACGGGAACGGAGTCCCGACGGAGGCGAAGCTGAAGGAACTGGGGCTGAAGTGAGGGGCCGCCTAAACAATTCTAAAGGTTTCGAAAGGGCACCTTAAGGAAAAAGATCCTAGAATGGGGCCACGACTCGGAAGAAGTGCAGCGATTATCCGAGGGATGGAGGTCCCGGAGATGAAGAGATGGAGAGGAATTGGGTTGATGGTGACGGTGGCCGCACTTTGCCTCGGGGTCGTTCTTCCGGCCAACGCCGCAACGGACCCGCGGATCCCGGTGAACGACATGCGGTCCGTGAGGGAGGACATCGACAGCCTCCTGACGCCGGAACTTCTGGGCTCCCTGAACTTGACGCGGAGCCAGCGCGATTCGCTGGAGGAACTGCGCCGTAGGGATTGGGACGACCTGAGGGACGGTCGCCGCGAGGACCGCAGGGATTACCGAAGGGACGGCTATCGTTTTGACAACCGGTTCGACCGGTGGGACGGAAGGGACCTGGGGCGACTGTTCGGCCTGTTCGATTTGGGAAGGCGCGGATACGGATACGATGTCCGCATCGAACGGGGCGACGACGACAACTTCCGGACGTTCCTTGCGCTTTTGGCACTGGGCCTTTACTTCAGCCAGTCCCAGGACGGCTACTACGTCGATGATTACTACCGGATGATGCGGCTGGACGATTTCCTTTACCTGTTCCTGCGGATCCTGGACGCGAACCAGAGGCAGACGTTCATTGTCCGTTTCGACCGGTGGTATGACGACCGGTACATCTACCGCCGGGATGACCGGAGGGACGACCCGTACCGCTGGTTCCCGAAGGACTGGGACCGGCGCCTCCGGCTGGACGACCGGCAGCGGCGCGACATGGAGCGGGTCTTCAGGGACCTGGACGATCGACACCGGGACCGGGAGCGGCGCTACCGTGAAATGGAGAAGGATTACTTCAGGCGCAGCTGGGAAGACCGGTCCGGGCAGTCCAGGGAAGAGCAGCGGCGAAAGCTCTTCGAATACCGGCAGCAGCTGAGGGTGCCGGAAAGCGAGATCCGGGAGCGGATCCGACCGATCCTGAACGAAACCCAGAGGAAGCTGCTCGACGTTGAACCCCGTTTCCCGAACCCCGGGATGAACAGGCCCCCGGTGAAGAACGACAAGTGATCCGAAAAGCGGGCCGCCTCGAGGCGACCCGCTTTTTCCAAACCATCCACCTGAAGGAGGCCTGAGACATGAACCGATTCTGGAGAAGTGCGCTGGTGCTGATCCTGGCGGGAATGTGCGCGGTAAGTGCCCTGCCTGCCCGGGCGGATTCCTGGAACGACGACCGGGACAACCTCTACTGGACGGGCCGAAGCGTGGAACGATTGCTCGCGGAGGATTTCCTGGAGAGCCTTAGGCTGTCCCCGCGCCAGAGAGAGGCAATCCGTGAACTCCGGCGCGACGCCCTGTTCGAGCGCCGTTCCGAACGGCTCGAGGACCTGAGGGACATCCTGGGGCTGATCATCGTCGGGGAGGTCCTGGATTCCCGGAGGCAGGGATTCCTGGAACGGGATCTCGATTACCTCTTGCGGACCGATGACGATTTTCTCTACCGCTTCTACCAGATCCTCGAACCGGACCAGAGGCGCCTGGCCTGGGATCGGATGGGCCGGTGGTACGAACGGGACGGCGACCGTGGATGGCATTTCGGGCGAGTGAGATGGGAACTCTCGAGGGTACTCGAACGGCGCCTGAACCTGACCCGGCGCCAGAAGAAGGAGATCGACCGGATCCTGAGGGATGCGGCCGCGGAGATGAGAGAGCGGGAGATGCGGCTCTGGAGGCTTGAACGGGAGTACTTCAGGAACAGCTGGGCTCCCTTCTCCGCCCGCTCGGAAGCGCGGTACCGGGGGGAACTGCTGAAGGCCCGAAGGGAAATGCTTTTCCTTTCCTACCGGGTGCGCGAGAGGATCCGTTCGGTCCTGGACAGTCGGCAGCGGAGGATCTTCGATTCCTGGAGGGGCGGGATCTTCGAGCCCTACAGGAGGTTGCACAAGAACGACAGGTAAGGAAGGCGGCCCGTTTCGGGCCGCCTTCCTTACCTGTTTTGCCTACCTGCGGATCGTGACGGCCGCCTGCTGCCGGAACCTGGATAGGGCGGCAAGGACCAGGGCCCCCAGGAACGAACCGGTGGCGCTGCTTGCCAAAAAGGGTAGAAACAGCGTCGAGAAAGTTGCCCCGCAATGGACGGCCGGGGCGATTACCACCGCTCCCAGGCCCGCCCCGACGATCGATGTACCCAAGGGTTCCGCCAACGCGGCGTAGACCTTCCTCCGCCCGATAGCCGAGGCCGCAAGGCCGACCGCGAAAGCCCCTGGGATACTGCCCGGGTAGGCGAAGAGCGTCCCCGTCCCTGCCGCGATCCGCAGCGTACTCGTGGTGAAGGCGGCTCCGGCTGCCCACCACGGGCCGAGAAGGACGCCCGAGACGACGTTGACAGCATGCTGGACAGGAAAACAGCGGGTCGGCCCGAGGGGGATCGAAAGGCCCGACAGCAGGAACCCGACAGAAGCGAGGAGAGCGGCCAGGACCAGCCTGCGGAGTGGGGAATTCGCCTGGACCATTGCCGTCACCGGTCCTTCCAGAGGAGCCGATCGATATCGATGGATCGCCCAATCAGCCTCCACTTCAGGGCAAAAACGGCGAACTTCTTCCACCTGGCAGGGTCGAGATCCTGGGAACGGGCGAAAAACGGAAGCGTTTTGCCCAATACTTCTTTCTCCAGGGACCGCGGGGCTTCGGGGACAGCTCGGAAATAGATTTCCAGCGCTTTCTCTGGGTTCGCGAGGGATGCCTGAATCCCCCGGTCCAACGCTTTCCGGAAGCCCCGGATCACCTGCGGGTTCGATTGGGCAAAACTCGGAGAGGTGACGAAAACCAGCTCGTCGTAGTCAGGGATGCCCCATTTCTCAAGCGGGAAGCTAGATGGCTTCATCCCCTGCTGAAGCATTTCGACGACTTCGTAGTTGCGGAAACCGCCCATCACCGCGTCCACCTTACCGGAGGCGAGAGACTGAACGATGGAAAAGCCGACGTTGACGGGCGAAATCCCCTTCACGCCGTTCAGTTTCGAGAACGCGTCGAGGAGGATGTCCATCACTCCCGCAACCGTGAAGCCGACCCGTTTTCCGGACAGGTCGGAGGGGGAGCGGATCCCCTTTCCCTCCAGGAAAAGGAGGGTGCTCAAGGGGTGCTCCATCAGGCGCCCCACCACCCGTACCGGAACGCCTTCCGCGGCGGAAACGATGACCTGCGGAGCATAGCTGACCGCGAGGTCCACTTTCGAGGCGGCAGCCAGTTTCAGGGCATCCGTCGTGTCGGACGGAACGAGGATCCGGATCTCGAGGCCCTCCTTGCGAAACAAACCCATCTCCTTTGCGACATAGATCGGAAGGTGATCGACATTGGGAACCCAGTCGAGCATGACCGAAATTTCCTGCGCGGCCGGGCATGCCGTTGCGAGGCAGAGAAGGAAAGCAATGGAGCAGATGGCGCGCTTCAATTGAAAGACCTCCTTTTTTTCGTGGGGCTGAAACGCAGAAGGGGTTCCCTCCAGGACAGCAGTTTCGTTTCGATCCAGCCGAGACCGAACCAGAGGGAAAGCCCGATGACGCTGAGAAGGGCAACGCAGGCGAAAACCAGGTCGGTCCTGAGACGGGCGTTTGCCTGGAGCATCAGGTAGCCCAGCCCTTTCTGCGCACCGACCCATTCGCCGATGACTGCACCGATGGTGGAAACGGTGACTCCGACCCGAAGCCCGGAAAAGAACCAGGGAAGGGCCTGGGGGAAATAGAGCAGGCGCAGACGGGCGGAATAGGAGGCCCCCATCAGGAGGAACAGATCTTCCAGGTCCGGGTCACAGGATTTCAGCCCGTCCAGCAGGGCCACCGTGATGGGAAAGAAAATAACGAGCCCGGCTACCAGGATCTTTCCCGCCATGCCGTAACCGAGCCAGAAAACCAGGATCGGGGCCAGAGCAAAAACCGGTACCGCCTGTGAACTCACCAGGAGGGGGGTAAGCCCGCGTTCGAGGCTCGGTCTTGCAAACATGGCCAGGGCAAGGGGAATCGCTGCGGACACGGCACCGGCAACGCCCAGGACGATTTCCTCCAGCGTGACGATCCCATGGCGGAGAAGAAGGGGCACGTTCCCGGCCAGGGCAGAAGCGATCCCCAAAGGGGAAGGCAGGAGGAAGGCCGGAATTTTCAAGAGGCGGCAGAGGATCTCCCACGCGGAGAGAAACGAGAGGGAAAGGAACAACATACCCGTCCTAAGCTGCACGGGAAGGACCCCCTTCCAGGGCTTCAAGAAGGACTTTCCGGTTCGTGACGACGACCGGGGCATCGGTTTCCCGGGGTTTGGGTTCCGGGATGTCCATCAATTCTTCGATCCCTCCCGGGAAGCCGTGGAAGATGAAGATCCGATCGGCAAGAAGCAGTGCTTCTTCCGTATCGTGGGTCACCATCAGCACGGTTCTCCCAAATTCCCCTTGAAGCCGGAGAAGCTCTCGCCGAAGGTTCGATCGGGTCAAGGCATCGAGGGCTGACAACGGTTCGTCCAGGAGGAGAATTTCCCTCCCGGAAAGAATCGTTCGGGCGAGGGCACACCGCTGTCGCATTCCGCCCGAAACCCGGCCCGGCAGGGCGTCTTCGAATCCCTCGAGGCCAAAACGGGCCAGAAGCTCCCGGGCCCGTCGCCTTTCCTCCAGGCGGACCTTGCCTGAAACCCGGGCGGGCAGCAGGGCGTTCTCTTCGAGGTTCGCCCAGGGCAAGAGCAGGTCCTTCTGCTGCATGGAGGCGGCCAAGCGAGCGAGGTTTTCGACCGTTTCCCCCCGCCACCGGATTTGCCCGGCACCGCGGGGCAGGAGCCCCGTCAAGGCCTTGAAAAAAGACGTTTTTCCGCACCCGGACCGACCGACGATGACCCCGAATTTCCCCCTTTGAAGGCGCAGGGAAGCCCCTTCCAGAAGGGGCACTCCACCCCGTTTTAGGGAAAAGCCCGACACCTCAAGCACGGCGGGGCTCTCCCCTTTCCATGGCAATCCGGAATTCCCTCGCGGCAGCTTCCGCTTCTTGCGCCCTGGCGACCGCCGAGTGGACCGCTACCCCGCAGGCCCCGCAGCGGAGGACCTCTAGGGCCGTTTTCGCCGTAATGCCGCCGATTCCCACGCAGGGAAGGGTCGTGGCCCCAAGGACGGCACGGAATCCCCCGATCCCGATGAACCGGGCATTTCCTTTCGTCGAGGTGGGAAAAATGGCCCCGACGCCGAGATAGTCGGCACCAAGCCTTTCGGCTTCGCGAGCTTCTTCCGGGTCATGAGCGGAAGCCCCGATCACGAAGCCGCGGGGGGCAATTTCCCTTGCGGCTTCGATGGGAAGATCGGCCTGGCCGAGGTGGACGCCGTCTGACCCGCAGGCGAGGGCCACGTCAAGGCGGTCGTTGACGATAAAAAGAACGTCGAGGCTTCGGCAGAGAGCCCCGAGGGCCTTCCCGACCGCGGCCAGATCCCGGGCCGATGCCTCCTTGGATCGGAGCTGGATTGCCGTCGCCCCTCCCCTGATGGCTTTTGCGGCCTGTTCGAGGACGAGCCCGCCGGGAGTCGATGCCGGATCCAAGAGAACGGTGAGGAAAAGCTTCCTGGACAGGGGAATCACGGCGCCACCTCCCGAATCCGTTCGGTCATACGAAATGAAGCTCCGTGCGCCAGGTCGTGAAGGGCATCCAGAAAATGAGCCCTGAAACTCCCCGGCCCACGGGAGAGCGAAGCTGCTGCCTCGGCGGCCGAATCAAAGGCGCAGAGGGCGACCAGGGTTCCACCGAGGGGGTCGCCGGAAGCGCCGATACAGGCCGCGACCAGGGATCCGAGCCAACAGCCGCTTCCCGAGAAGCTTTCGAGCATCGGGTTTCCGCCTTCGACAGCCCATGTTCGCTCCCCGTCACTCACCCAGTCGATCTGCCCGGTAGCGACTGCAAACAGGTTCTCTTGCCGGGCAACATCGAGCACTGCCTTTGCCGGGTCCGGGGAAAACCCGCGGTCCACTCCGCGGACGGATGCGGGTTGACCCGCCAGGAAGCAGATCTCTGAAGCGTTTCCCTTTACGACCGTGATTCCGCCGGTGTCAAGAATGGAACGCACCAGCCGGTTTCGAAAGCCCGTGGCTCCGAGGCCGACAGGGTCGAGGACGACCGGGCGGCCGGATTCTTTCGCGGCGAGAGCGGCCCTTTCCAGGATTTCACGGGAAGCGGTAGACGGGGTTCCGATATTGATCAGGATCGCATCCGCGACACCAGAGAACGATTGGGTCTCTTCGATGCAGAGGGACATGACCGGCGAGGCCCCAACGGCCAGGGAGACATGGGCCTGTTCGGCCATCGCGACCCCGTTTGTCAGGTGGTAGACGAGGGGGCAACGTCCCCGGAGGGCGCCCCAGGCGCCTTCAAGACGTTTCGCCGGGAAACTCATGGCCTGATCCAGGGGACGCTCACTGCATGGCCAAGACAGCCGCGTCCCTTTCCCCCGCGAAAACTGGAGGCCAAAGCCGACCTCAGGTAGGTTCGGGCCCTTCGGACGGCGTCTTCCATTCCGCATCCTGCGGCCAGTTCCGCGGTGATGGCGGCGCTCAGGGTACAGCCCGTTCCGTGGGTATCTTCCGTCGGGATCCTCGGTTCCTCGAAAACCTGGACCCGGCCCTCCCAGAGCAGCACGTCCCTCAGGACCGTTCCCTCCATGTGGCCGCCCTTGACGAGCACCCCGCGGGCCCCCGTCCGCGCGATGCAGAAAGCGGCCTCGATCATCCCCTCGACATCCCGGATCGCTCGCCCGGTGAGTTTTTCCGCTTCGGGAACGTTGGGCGTAACCAGGTCGGCCTTCGGGACAAGGATCTCCGCCAGGGTCCGTTCGGCCTCCGGTTCCAGCAAGGGATCCCCGCTGGTAGCGACCATGACCGGGTCGACGATCAGAAAGGGGCAGCGGCCCGCGAGGCAACCGGCGACCTCCAGGACCGCTTCCCGCGAACCCAGCATCCCGGTTTTGACGGCATTAAGCTTGAAATCGCCGCAAACGGCGTCCAACTGGGCCCGGATCATTTCCCGCGGAATGTCCTGGATGGCAGAGACCCCCAGGCTGTTCTGTGCCGTCAGTGCCGTCAGGACGGTTGTGCCGAACACGCGCAGCGCGGCGAAAGTCTTGAGGTCCGCCTGGACGCCGGCCCCGCCGCCGGAATCGCTTCCCGCGACGGTCAAAGCGACTCCCCTGTAAATGGACATGTTTCCACCTCCCGCAAAAAAATCGGCGGGCTCCCCTTCGGAAGCCCGCCGTATTCTCCAGTCGCGGCCGAAACCGCTAGAAAACCGCCTCGCTCCCTACGCCGGCATGACCCGGATCAGGTTCGTGGGGTCAAAGGGTAACACCCTTTATCTCAGCCCCTCACAGGGGCCCCCCCGCAGACAGTGTGTTTCGATTGTCAAAAGCGTTGCAGGAGAATCTTACCACTCCCGGCTGAATCGGCGCAAGCTGCCATCGCTTCGGGGCCGGAGGGCGCCGCTATGTCCCGGTCCACTCCACTTTCGTGAGTCCCAGCAATCCTTCAAGCGCCAGAACGTATCCCGCTGCCCCGAACCCCATAACGAGCCCGGAGGCTACCGCGGTCAGCAGGCTGCCGTGCCGGAAGGATTCCCTGGCAGCGGTGTTTGTGAGGTGGACCTCGACGACGGGGATCCGGATGGCGGAAACGGCATCCCTTAGGGCCACGCTGGTGTGGGTGTAGCCCGCCGCGTTGAGCACAACTCCCCGGCAGTCGAGACGGGCCGCGTGGAGCAGGTCGATCAGCTCTCCCTCGTGGTTGCTCTGGGCGCAGCGGATTTCGATGTCCCTTTCCGCTCCCCAGTTTTTGCAGAGCGTCTCCAGTTCCTCAAGGGTGACCTCGCCATAGATCCCGGTTTCCCTTTCCCCGAGGAGGTCCAGGTTTGGGCCGTTCAGGACGAGAAACTTCAATCGATTTTCCATTGGCGCACCTCCTCGTATGAAGCCCTGAGCCTGTCCAGGCTCACGTCGTTCCTCAGGGCGCACGGGCCCCCTTCCACGGGGAGGACCAGCCGAGGTCTTCCTTCACGGAACTTCTTGTCCCTGGCGAGGTACGGTTCCAGTTCTTCCCAGGGGCGATCCGGTCTCCTGGGAAGACCGAGATCTTCCAGCAACGCTTCGAGGCGGAGCAGGAGCTTCTCCCCGCAGTCCCCAAGCCGGTACGCCAGGTGCGTTGCCACCACGAGGCCCGCGGAGACCGCATCCCCGTGCTGCCAGGTTTCGTATCCCCCTGCGGCTTCCAAGGCGTGGGCAATTGTGTGCCCCAGGTTTAAGCGGACCCGTGCCCCGGTCTTTTCCTTCTCGTCTTCGGCAATGACAGCGAGCTTGATTTCGGCGCAACGGCCGACCGCCTCGGCCAGGGCGGGGGGGGTGCCTTTCGAGCAATGCCTTTGCGTGTTTTTCCAGCCAGCCGAAGAACTCGGGGTCCTCACCCAGGCCGTATTTCACGATTTCCCCGAGCCCCTGCCGGTAGTCCTTTCGGGAGAGGGAAGCGAGACAGGAGACGTCCGACAGGACTAGAACGGGCTGGTGGAAGGCCCCGACAAGATTTTTCCCCTCCGGTAAGTTCACCCCCACCTTGCCGCCCATGGCACTGTCGACCTGGGCCAGTAGCGTGGTGGGACACTGAACCAGGTCGATGCCTCGCATCCAGGTGGCTGCGGCGAAACCTGCCGTATCGCCCACGGTGCCTCCCCCAAGGGCTGCCAGGGCCCCCGCTCTGTCCACCCCGGCGGCTGCAAGAGCCTGGTAAAGATCTTTGACCTGGTCCAGCGTTTTGGCCTCCTCCCCCCGGGGAAGCAGGTGGAGGCCGCGCGTTTCACCCAGTTGCCCAGAGAAGAGGGGACCCGTGAGCGTGTCGGCTACGACGAAGGGAGGTTGCCTCTCGTCGAGGAAAGACGGCAAGTGGCCCAGGATGCCGCTACCCACGACGACGCGTCCCCGAACCCCTTCCAGGACTCGCTCGATCGCCGGCGGCGGAACCGGAGGAAGGCCCAGGCCCGCTTGGATTTCCCGGGCGGCCTCTTCGGGTGAAATGGAATCCGTTTCAATGCGAAGTTTCCCGCTCGCGTAGAAAGACTCGCGTTCCGCCCAGAGGGCATGAAGGTCGTTCTTCTCCAGCAATGGGCGCGCCCCGGCCTGGCTTGCCGCCCTTTCCCTGGCTGTTTCAGGTTTTACGCCCAGGATCACGAGGGTCCCCGAGCTTTCAACGAGGCGGCGGTTTTCACCGTTAACGAGAACTCCCCCGCCCAGGGCGACGATGCAGTCCGCCAGACTCGCGACCTCCCGGAGAAGTTCCCCTTCCATGCGGCGGAACGCGCCTTCGCCGTAGAGGGTGAAAATCTCCGGAACCGATAGGCCGGTTCTTTTTTCGATGGTCTCGTCCATGTCCAGGAAGGGGTACCCTGTCATGCGGGAGAGCTCCCTGCCGACAGTGGTTTTGCCCGATGCCATGAACCCCCCCAGGAAAATGGGTGCCCTATTCCTCGGCCGTTCCATGGAAAACACCCCCAACCCTCTTCCGGTAAGCAGTCACGCGTGCAACCGTTTCCTCCAGGGTATCGCCGCCGAACTGCTCCATGACCGCACATGCGGCAACCCAGGCTGCCATGGCCTCTCCGACGACGCAGGCTGCAGGTACCGCGCAGGCATCGCTGCGCTCGAAATGGGCCGCGGTCTCAAGCCCGGTTGCGATATCGACCGACCGGAGGGACCGGCGAAGGGTGGGGATTGGTTTCATGGCGGCCCCGAGGAGGACGTCCTCCCCATTGGTCATTCCGCCCTCCAGTCCCCCGGCCCGGTTGGTCATGCGGGTGGGTTTTCCGTCCCGCAGGACGATTTCGTCGTGTGCGCGACTGCCTGGGAGGCTGGAGAGACGGAACCCGTCTCCCGCCTCAACACCCTTGACGCCGGGAATGGACATGAGCGCGGCCGCGAAACGTCCGTCCAGTCGACGGTCCCACTCGGCGTACGAACCGAGGCCGGGGGGAATGCCGGTAAGCCGTACCAGGAATGTGCCGCCCAGGGTGTCTCCTCTCTCTGCCGTTTCGCGAATGTGCCCAGCGAGACGGGGTTCGTCCCCTTCCCTGGGTACGCCCAGGTCGCTGGTCTGGGCGTGCTTCCACTCCTCCTCGCAGGTCGGCGGAGCGCATTCCTCCATCCCGATTCGGGTGACGGCTCCGTAGACCTTCACGCCCAGCTCGGCAAGAAGAAGCCTGGCCAAAGTCCCGGCAAGGGTCCATGCCGCTGTCTGCCGCGCACTGGCCCTTTCCAGGACGTTCCTCAGGTCGCGGTGGCCGTACTTGAGAGCCCCGCCCAGGTCGGCGTGACCGGGCCGCGGGCAGGTCGCCGCCTTCGACGCGGCCGCTTCGGGATCCACCGTCGAGGGATCCAGGACGTCTTTCCAGCTTTCCCACTCCGTGTTCTCCAGTACAAGCCCGACGGGTGCCCCGGTGGTCAAGCCGTCCCGTACCCCGCACCAGGTGGCAAGGACGTCCCGCTCCAGCTGCATCCTTGGACCACGGCCGAATCCCCTTCTCCTGCGGGTCAGTTCTGCGGAGAGGGCGGCTGCCGCAACGGGTAACCCAGAGGGAAGCCCTTCGACAAGGGTGAGGATGCCTCTTCCGTGGGACTCGCCTCCCGTCAGGAATCGCAGGACCATGGTTTTCCCTCCCCCGGCTCCTCCCAGGCGCCGCGCATCTTTCGCAAGGCCCGTCTCATGACGTCCACGGGAGCTTCGAGTCCCGTGAAAAGCCTGAAAGATGCCGCTCCCTGGTGGAGAAGAGCTTCCATGCCGTCGATCGCCGGGATGTCCCTTTTCCATGCCTCGACCGTCAGTTGTGTTTCTCCGCGGGGTCCGTAGACCAGGTCCAGCACCTTCAGCTTTCCCTGGTTCCCGGCAGAAAGGAAGCGATCCAGGCTCTCGTAGGGCCAAAGGTTTTCACCCAGGCCGAGAGAGGTGGTGTTGACGAGCAAGCCGACGGGTTCGGGAAGGTTTTCCTCCCACGGCACGACCCGAAGCTGGCCAGATTCAGCTTGCGAACCCAGGTCCCGGGCCAGCTTTTCTGCCCGTTCCGGGTGCCGGTTGGCCAGGTAGATGGGGGAAAACCCGGCCCGGATGAGGGCCAGGGCAGCTCCCCTTCCCGCCCCGCCTGCGCCGAGGAGAAGGGCAGCGTTTCTTTCATTCGGCGCCAGGGCCTCCAGGGCTTTTGCCGTTCCGTGGACGTCGGTGTTGAAGCCCAGGGTCCGGCCGTTCCTGAAAATCACCGTGTTCACCGCTCCCAGGACCTCGGCATCCGGATCTATCTCGTCCACCAGGCGGAAGACCTCCTCCTTGAAGGGGATGGTGACGTTGGCTCCCAGGGCCTTCATGGCCTTGAGTCCCTCCAGGGCCCTGCGCAGGTCTTCCCGTTCCACGGGGAAGGCCAGGTAGGCGGCATCGAATCCCAGCTTGCGAAGGGCCGCGTTCTGCATGGCCGGGGAAAGGCTGTGAGAAACGGGGTTTCCAAGAAGGCAGATGAGGCGTGTATGTGCGGTCGTCATCGGCGGTCTCCCCGCGAAAGCCTTTCGAGGTCCGCAAAAAAGCCCGGGTAGGAGATGTCGACGCATTCGGCTCCCTCGATCTCAACCGGCCCTTCCGCTGCCAGGGCGGCAACGGCCAGTGCCATGGCGATCCGGTGATCCCCCCGGCTTTTCACCCGTCCGCCTTTTAGACGGTTCGGACCCCGGATAACCCACCCGTCCGGGTGGGCCTCGATATCCGCACCCAGGGCGGAAAGCCCTTCCGCCATGGCGGCGATGCGGTCGCATTCCTTGACGCGGAGTTCCTCCGCGCCCCGGATCTCGGTGATGCCGCGAGCCTGCGTGGCCGCCACCGCCAGGACGGGAAGCTCGTCCACCATGGCCGGAACCTGCTCTCGAACCACGCGGGTTCCTTCCAGGCTGGAGGAGCGAACCCGTATCGTCCCGGTCGGCTCGCCGCCGGAGGTGGAGGGATCTTCCACCGACACGGAAAGGCCCATCGCCTTCAGCATCTCGAGCAGCCCGGTGCGGGTCGGGTTCAGGCCGACACCGGGAAGCAGGAGCTCTGAGGCCGGAACGATCGCAGCGGCGACAACCCAGAAGGCTGCCGAGGAGAAGTCCCCGGGTATCCGCCACGAGCCGCCGGGAAGGTCATCGAAGGGATAGGTGGTGATGGTCCGGTCCTCTCGCCGGACCGGGACGCCTAGGTGTTCCAGCATGATCTCGGTATGGTCCCGCGTGCCCAGGGGCTCGATCACGGTGACGCTGCCCTGGCTGCATAGCCCCGCGATCATGAGGGCGGTCTTGACCTGGGCGCTCGCTACCGAGAGCGTGCAGGTCCCGCCCGTCAGGCGGGTTCCACGGACGGAGAGGGGCAAAAGCCTTCCCCCCTCACGGCCGTCGATGCGGGCCCCAAGGTTCCTCAGGGGATCGACGACCCGGCTCATGGGCCGGCGGCCCAGGCTTTCGTCGCCGGTGATGACGGAAAAAGCACCGGGGATCCCCGAAAGCAGGCCGCACAACAGCCGTGCGGTGGTGCCCGAATTCCCTGCGTCGAGCGGCACAGGCGCTTCGCAGGGACCTTCTCCGCGACGGACCCGGACGACCTGTTCCGACCGCTCCACCGAAAAGCCGAGCTGTTCCAGGCAACGGAGGGTGCTCGCGCAGTCGGCCCCGCTCGAGTAGTTTTCGACCTCGATCCCTTTCCTGGATAGGCCTCCCAGGAAAGCAGCCCGGTGCGAGATCGACTTGTCTCCGGGAACGCGCACCGTCCCCTTTAACCCCGAAGCCGGGGCGATTTCCCTGTTTTCCCTGTCCTTCATGACTTCCACCTCCGGGGACCTTGCGAAAGGATGGTTTCCCTGGCTGCTTTCGCTCTTTCCGCCAGGGCCTTCATTTCTCCTGGAGACATCTTCTTCATGTCGTTGAGCCTTGCCACGAGGCGGTCAACGACGGACGAAACGGCGTCCCGGTTTTCACCCCAGATGTCGGCGGCCAGCCAGGGCGGGTTGGAAGCCGGTCGTGTCGAGTCGCGGAATCCCCCCGCTGCCATGAGAGGCAAGTTCGGGTATGTGCCCATAAGCCCTTCGGCAGCCAGGCAGAGGGCCATGGCCACCAGCATGGGGGCGTGGCTGGTGCAGGCCGTGATCCTGTCGTGCTCGAGCGGGTCGAGCAGGAGGGTTTCGGCGCCGAGGGCTGTGGCCAGTTCCCGGCCGAGGGCGATCACTTCCGGGGAAGTCCCGGTTCCGGGAACCAGGGCGCAGGTCGCGTCGACAAAAAGCTCGGGGGTGGCGTTTTTAACCCCGCCGTTTTCCCTGCCGGCCATTGGATGGAACCCCAGGTAGCGGGAGCCGAAAAGCGGAACCAGCCGTTCCGCGACGACGGCCTTGGCGCTGCCCACGTCCATGACGGCCCGGAGGCTCCCCCCGGCTGCCGAATGGGCTTGCCGGGCCGCGTGTTCCACCTGTCCCAGCGGGACTGCGAGGATGAGCAGATCCGATCCCATCGCCAGTTCGTCCATGGAGGAAGCGGCTTCGTCGATCATCCCCTCCCCATGGGCGAAGGCCAGGGTCTCCGGATCGGAGTCCCACCCCCGGACGGAACGGGCTCGGCCCGACCTTCGCAGTGCCGCGGCCAAGGACCCGCCGATCAGCCCGAGACCGTCAATGCCTACATGGCAATCCGCAAGCTGCAAAGCGGGCTCTCGCTTTCCGCGGCCAGCGCCTCGATGAGGCGCCGGGCACGTCGCATCAGGCCGTCGAAGGCCTGCAGGTCTATGGATTGAGCCCCGTCGGAGAGGGCTTCGTCGGGGCGCGGGTGGACTTCGATGATCAGGCCGTCTGCACCTGCCGCCAGTGCCGCCAGGCTCATGGGGAGGATCAGTTCCCGGCGCCCGGTGGCGTGGCTGGGGTCGACGATGATGGGAAGGTGGGTCATGGACTTGACCATCGGGACGATTGACAGGTCCAGGGTGTTCCGGGTGATCTTGTCGAAGCTCCGGATCCCCCTTTCGCAAAGGATGACGCGGGTGTTCCCGCCGGCCAGGATGTACTCGGCGGCCTGTAGCCACTCGTCGACGGTGGACATCATGCCCCTTTTCAGGAGCACGGGCTTGTCGGCCCGGCCGAGGGCCTTGAGGAGGGTGAAGTTCTGCATGTTCCTGGTCCCGACCTGCAGGATGTCCACGTGGGGGGCGAGCCACTCCACGTCCTCGGGTGCCATCACCTCGGTTACGATGGGGAGGCCGGTTTCCCTGCGGGCTTCCATGAGGAGCGCAATTCCCTCGCTGCCCAGCCCCTGGAAGCTGTAGGGGTTGGAGCGCGGCTTGAAGGCCCCGCCCCGGAGGACGGAAGCACCCGAGGCCTTGACGCCCCGTGCCGTCTCCAGGATCTGGTTCCGTCCCTCCACCGAGCAGGGGCCTGCCATGACGACGGTCATGCCCTCGCCGATGAAGAGCCCAGGCGCGATGTTCATGGGGCCAGGTTCGGAAAGCCCCGCCTCGCGGCTGGCAAGGGGGAACGAGGAGTTGGTTTCGCTCACCAGCCCGACGCCCGGAAAGGCTTTGAGGCCCGCCTTGTCTGCGATCTTCCCGCTAACGACCACGCAGGGGGCGGACGCCCTGGGAACCACCCTCGCCTGGCACCCCTGCCGCTCGAGGGAATCGCAGATTCTTGCCATGTCCAGGCTCGTACTCGTTTCCTGCATCTGGATAACCGTCATCATATGAATGCACCTCCCCGGGAATGGTGAACAAAAAAAGCCGGAACCGGGATGTGGAAATCCGGTTCCGGCTTTTACTTTCCTGCCTGTGGTCTGCGGCGAGTCCTAAGCGGTAGGACTATCCTGCGGCGGCGTTTTCTGGGAGAGCCGATAACGGATTTCCACGTGAACAGGAGCCACTGGCATAAAAACGCCACTGGCCGCCGCTAAAATAGGCATAGCCCCTCTCCACGTTTACCGTCATCGCTCTTCCCTCCTCTCGCCAAAGCAGTGCGACTCCCGTTGGAAGAACATGATACGGACATTCATCCATTTGTCAAGGGAAAGATTCAAAATGTCGTCCGAACAATTTCTGGGGCGGGGTTCACCCTTTGAAATTTCGGGGACTTGGGATACTCTTTCCTGAATCGGCCAAAAGCGGGCCGAAGGAGACAGATTCCCGCGGGGAGGGATGCAGGATGGCCCGGGAGGAACTGGAGCGACTGAGAAAGAAGATCGACGAACTGGATGAATCCCTGGGGCTCCTGCTGGAGAAGCGCCTGGAACTGGCAAGGGCCGTCGGGGATGCCAAGGGGGAAGGGCCCGTCTATGATCCGGCTCGGGAACGGGATGTCGTCCGGCGGCTTCAGGAAATGCACCCGGGCATCGACCCGCGGGCGGTCTCAGCCGTGATGCGCGAGGTCATCTCCATGTGCAGGGCGGTTCAGCAGAAACCGCGGGTGGCCTTCCTGGGTCCGAAAGGTTCCTACACCCACGCTGCTGCCCTCTGTGCCCTGGGGCACGGCGTCGATTTCGTCCCATGCGCGGGTCCCCGGGAGGTCTTCCTGTCCCTCCAGCGGAAAGAGGCGGACCTGGGGGTCGTCCCGGTAGAGAACACCCTGGAGGGGGTCGTGTACGCCACCCTGGACGGCTTTGCCGAGTCCGGGGCCGAGCTGAACATCCTCCGCGAGGTCCATCTTCCCATCCGTCACGTCCTGGCCGGCCGCATGGCGGACCTGGCCTCCGTCCGGGAGGTCCGGTCGCATCCCCAGGCGCTGGCCCAGTGCCGGGTCTGGCTGGGAACCCACCTGCCTGGGGTTCCCCGGGTGAACGTCCCTTCGACCAGCGACGCCGCGGCCCAGGCCTCGTCCGAGGAGGGGGTGGCCGCCCTCTGCAGCGAGAAGGCGGCCGAACTCCATGCGCTGAAGGTCCTGGCCAGGGATACTCAGGACCGGTTCCATAACACCACCCGGTTCTGGGTGGTGGGGCGGGACGCCGCCCGCCCCTCGCCTGGGTGCAAGACGACGCTGCTTTTCGTGGTGAGCCACACGCCTGGGTCTCTCATGCGGGCCCTGGACCCCCTCCGGGACGCCGGGGTGAACCTGACCTTCATCCAATCAAGGCCTCTGCCGGAGGATCCCTTCGAGTACCTCTTCTTCGTGGACGTGGAAGGTCACGCCGGGGAAGAGCCTCTAGCAGGGGCCCTGCTAAAAATGAGGCCCCACTGCTTCAGCCTGAGGGTCCTCGGATCCTACCCCTGGGGAGACTGAGCCCGGATCGCCTCCTTCAGGCCTCCAACGAACTGCCTGACCTCGGCGGTGAGGCGCTTTTCGTCCCGGCCGTACTTTTCGATGAGCCGGACGAGGGCGCTCCCGACGACGACGCCGTCCGCATGGGCTGCGGCCCTTGCGGCGCGCTGGGGCCCGTCGATTCCGAACCCCAGGGCCACGGGTATGCTGAAATACCCCCTAACGCGCCTGAGATAGCTTTCGAGATCGGCGTACAGGTCATCGAACGTGCCGGTCGTGCCGAGCAGGGACACGCAGTAGGCGAAGCCCCGGGCCCTGCGTCCTGCTTCCTTCAGCCGCGATTCGGGTGAGTTGGGGGCCACCATGAGGATCCCCTCCACTCCTTCCCGTTCCAGGGCAGCGTAGAAGTTTTCTCCTTCGTCGTAGGGCAGGTCTGGCACGATGACACCGGCGACTCCCGCCCTGGCTGCGTCCCTGGCGAAGCTCTCTTCGCCGTATTGGAGGATCGGGTTGAAATATCCCATCAGGACAAGGGGCACCGTCACGGTTTTCTTCAGGCTTTCCGCGAGCTCCAGCACGGAAGCCGGAGTGGTGCCCGCCTTCAGGGCCCTCTGGCCCGCGGCCTGGATGGAGGGCCCGTCGGCCTGGGGGTCGGAGAAGGGGATTCCGAGCTCGATGACGTCCGCCCCGGATTCCTCGAGCACGGGGCAGATCGCGCGGGTGACGTCCAGGTCGGGGTCTCCCGCCGTGACGAAGGTGATGAGGGCCTTGTGGTCCTCGAAGGCCTTTCCCAGCCGGTTCATCGGGCTTCAGTCCCCTTTTCGGTGAAATAAGGGCGGACCGAATCCATGTCCTTGTCCCCACGGCCGGAGAGGTTGACCACCATGACGGTTTCACGTGACAGCCGGGGCGCGGTACGGATCGCCTCGGCGAGGGCGTGCGAACTTTCCAGGGCCGGGATGATCCCCTCCATCCGGGAGAGCAGCCCGAAGGCCTCGAGGGCTTCTGCGTCTGTTGCGGAAGTGTATTCCGCCCGGCCGGTTTCCATGAGGAAGCTGTGCTCGGGGCCGACGCCCGGGTAATCCAGCCCGGCGGAGATGGAATAGGCCTCCATGACCTGGCCGTCCGCGTCCTGCAGCAAGTAGGAGAGGCACCCGTGGAGGACGCCTTGCCGCCCCCCCGTGAGAGTGGCGGCGTGGGAACCGGTTTCGATCCCCTTCCCGGCGGCTTCGACCCCGACCATGCGGACGGACTTGTCCCCGATGAACGGGGTGAACAGGCCGATAGCGTTGCTTCCGCCGCCCACGCAGGCCACCAGGATGTCGGGAAGTCGCCCTTCATCCGCCATGACCTGCCGTCTGACCTCGTCGCCGATGATTCGCTGGAAGTCCCTCACCAGTGTTGGGTAGGGGTGGGGTCCAACCACGGACCCGATGATGTAGTGCGTGTCCTCCACGCTGGCGACCCACTCGCGGATGGCCTCGTTGGTGGCGTCCTTCAAGGTCCGGCTGCCGGAGGTGACGGGCACCACCTTCGCCCCAAGGATCCGCATCCGGTCCACGTTCAGGGCCTGGCGGTGCATGTCCTCGACCCCCATGAAGACGTGGCATTCCATGCCGAACCGCGCGGCGGCGGTGGCGGTGGCGACACCGTGCTGGCCAGCGCCGGTCTCCGCGATGACCCTCCGCTTCCCAAGCCTTCGGGCGACCAGGGCCTGCCCAAGGGCGTTGTTGATCTTGTGCGCGCCCGTGTGGTTCAAATCCTCCCGCTTCAGGTAGATTTTCGCTCCGCCCAGGTGCTCAGTCAGCCTTTCGGCATAGGTCAACGGAGTCGGCCGCCCGCTGTAGCGGTTGAGGAGTTCCGCGAGTTCACCCCGGAAGGCCGGATCGGACTTGAGTTTTCCGTAGGCCTGGTCCAGTTCCTCGAGGGCTGGAAACAGCGACTCGGGGACGAACCGTCCCCCGAAGGGGCCGAAATAACCTTTCTTCTCCATCAGGAATCACCTCTCGTTTCGTCCATATTCGATCTCCTGGCGGCAAGGATCGCCCTGGCCATGAGAACGGCGTCCTTGACGCCCGTTGCGGATTCGATACGGCTGTTCAGGTCCACGGCAGCGGGACGGACTTTTTCGAGGGCCCGGGGGAGGTTTTCGGGTCCCAGGCCCCCGGCCAGGATGAAGGGCCTGGAAAAGGACCGTCCCGACAGGAGCGACCAGTCGAAGGCTTGCCCGGTCCCCCCGGAAGCTCCGCCGGCTTTCGTGTCGAACAGGAAGTAGTCCGCCGCCTCCGCGTAGATTTCCACCCGCTCCAGGTCTTCCCTGCCGGAAACTCCGAAGGCCTTGACGGTCTTCAGGGGAAGACCCGCCAACCGGCCGGGCTCCTCCCCGCCGTGGAACTGGAGGCAGTCGAAAATGCGGCTTCCGATGACTTCCCGAAGCTCCGCCTCTGTCGGATCGGAAAGGACGGCCACCCTCGCGACGAAGGGGTCAAGCCCCCGGACGAGGCTTGCCGCCCGTTCCAGGGTCACCCGTCGGGGGCTCGGGGCGAGGATGAACCCCAGGGCGTCGGCG
>AQRZ01000033.1 GCA_000402835.1 Synergistetes bacterium JGI 0000079-D21 | reverse complement strand
CGCGTAGTGACGCTTGTCCGTCTGGTACTCCACGTGCGCGATGTTGATCGTGATCCCCCGCTCCCGCTCCTCCGGCGCCTTGTCGATCATGTCGAACGGCGTGAAGTCCGCGTATCCCTTCCGCGACAGCGTCTTCGTGATCGCCGCCGTCAGCGTCGTCTTCCCGTGGTCGATGTGACCGATCGTACCGATGTTCAGGTGCGGCTTCGTCCTCTCAAAATGCTCCTTCGCCATCTTTAAACCCCTCCTTGTTTAGAACCGCTCGTTTCCGTCAATGTTTCAGGACTTTTTCGGCCACTTCCGGGCCGACTTCCGCATATTTCTGGAACTTCATCGAGTAGGAGGCCCTCCCGGAAGTCTTGCTCCGCAAGTCCGTCGCGTAACCGAACATTTCTGCAAGCGGGACCAGGGCACGCACGATCCGGGCATTGCTCCGCATCTCCATTCCCTCGACGCTCCCGCGCCGCGAAGCAAGGTCGCCCATGACATCGCCGACATAGTCCTCGGGAGTGACGACCTCAACCGCCTGCGGTCCCGTGGATCCCCTCGACCTCGAAATGGCGAGGCTGGCCTCCGCGACTTTCGAGACCGTTTGTGACAAGATGTCGGAGTTCGCTTTCGACGAGGCCCTGAAGGCAATTTGGACGTTCATTTCCCGGATGAACAAATACATCGACGAAACGGCGCCATGGAAACTTGGGAAGGAGAACGACCCACGGCTGGAATCCGTTCTCGGGACACTCTACCAGGCCTTGATCCAGATCGCCCTGATGGTGGCTCCGTTCATGCCGGAAACGGCGGCCCGCATGTGGAAACAGCTGGGGCTCGAAGGAGATCCTTCCGGTGCCCTTTTCGAGGATTATCCCTGGGGATTTCTTCCCGAAGGCACGACCATCCGTAGGGAGGAAATCCTTTTCCCGCGAATCGAACTGAAAGCGTGGGAGGAAGCCAGGGCCGAAAGGGAAGCGAGAAGGAACCTGCTTCCGGACCCGGGCGAACACGAGGCGGAAATCGGCGTTGAGGAATTCAGGAAGATCGAGCTGAGAACGGCACGGGTCCTGAGCGTGGAGCCGGTACCGAACGCCGACAAGCTGTACAAGCTCAACCTCGACCTTGGCTACGAGAGAAGAACCATCGTGTCGGGCATCCGAGAGTTTTACGAACCTGCCGACCTCGTCGGGCGGGATATCATCGTCATCTGCAACCTGAAGCCAGCAAAGTTGAGGGGGGTTCAAAGCAACGGGATGCTTCTCGCGGCGGAAAGCCCGGATGGAAAGGAACTGGCTCTCCTGACCCTCGACCGGCCCATCACGCCGGGCAGCCGGATTCACTGAAAAGCCTTCCGAGCCACACGGCCCGGAAAGGTGTCACTTTGGAAATCGCGGGCGGCAGATCGCCCGCGATTCAGTTTCGGAGGACCAGATGAGATTTCTTGACAGTCATTGCCACCTAAACATGGAAGAATTTGCGAAAGACCTGGACCCGATCCTTCGATCGGCCGCGGAAGCCCGGGTGTTTCGCCTTCTCGTGGCCGGTTTTGACGAGCCTTCCAGCGGAAAGGCCCTGGATCTTGCAAGGGCCCATCGCGAACAAGGGGTTTTCGCAGCGGTCGGGATCCATCCCCATGACGCGAAGACCTGTCCGCCGGGGGGACTGCCGGAAAGCCTCCACGTTTGGGCGGCCGACCCCCGGGTCGTAGCCATCGGAGAAACAGGACTCGATTTTCACTACGATCACTCGCCCAGAAAGCTGCAGGAAGAGTCCTTCCGCCGGCATATCGCCCTGGCGGCAGGGATCGGAAAGCCACTGGTGGTTCACGTCCGGGAAGCCTACGACGAAGCGATCGGGATCCTTCGCAGCGAGGCCGCCGGTCGCTGCTCCGGAGTGATTCACTGTTTTGCGGGGGAGTGGCGACATGCGGAAGAAGCCCTGGAGATGGGCTTTTTCGTTTCTTTCGCCGGTCCGGTGACCTTTCCCCGTGCGTCGGATTTGCGGGAAGTGGCTGCAAGAATTCCGAAAGACCGCCTGCTTTGCGAAACGGATTCCCCGTATCTTGCTCCGCAACCCTGGAGAGGTCGGCGCAACCAGCCGGCCTATGTGACCGCTGTGTACGAAACCCTTGCGGAGGTCCGGAAAGTTCCCCTGGAAGACCTCGCGGAACAGGTCTGGAAAAATGCCGAAACGCTTTTCGGATGGAGGGACCTCCATGTTTGAGTTCCGGATCGATGCAAGGTGCCCTGTAACCGGTGCTCGGGCAGGCGTATTGAGGACTCCGCACGGTCCTGTCGAAACACCGGTTTTCATGCCTGTGGGGACCCAGGCAACGGTCAAGGCTATGACCCCCGACGAACTATCGGGGATGGGAGCCCGCATCATTCTCTCCAACACCTATCACCTTTTCCTGAGACCGGGCTCGGACCTCATCCGGGAAGCGGGGGGACTTCACCGTTTCATGGATTGGGATGGGGCGATCCTGACGGATAGCGGCGGCTTCCAGGTCTTCTCCCTCTCGGACCTGAGGAGGGTGACCGACGAAGGGGTGACGTTCCGCTCCCACCTGGACGGCACCTCTCACTTCATGACCCCGGAGATGGCCATTGCGATCCAGGAAGACCTCGGGAGCGATATCGCCATGTGCTTCGACGAGTGTGTCCCTTACCCGGCAACCGAGTCCGAATCGATGGAGGCCGTTCTGAGGACGACACGTTGGGCCCTGCGGTGCAGGACGGTGCACCGCAGGCCGGACCAGGCGCTCTTCGGCATCGTTCAGGGGTCCGTCTTCGAAGAGCAGCGGATTCGCTCGGCGGAGGCCCTGATGGAAATCGGCTTCGACGGTTACGCGATCGGAGGGCTTTCTGTAGGGGAACCGCACTCGGAAATGTATCGGATCCTTGATGTCCTGAACCCGGTGTTGCCCGAGGATCGCCCGCGGTACCTGATGGGGGTCGGGTTACCCTCGAACCTTCTCGAGGGAGTCTCGAGAGGGGTCGATATGTTCGATNGCGTTCTTCCCACAAGAACCGGAAGGAATGGGACGGTCTTCTTTTCCGGTGGGCGCCTGAACCTCAAGAACGCCATCTTCGCCCGGGATTTCACACCGATCGATCCGGACTGCGACTGCATGGTTTGCAGGCATTTCACCAGGGCTTATCTGAGGCACCTGTACAAGGCCGGAGAAATTCTGGCGGCAAGGCTCTGTTCCTGGCATAACCTGCATTTCCTGATCCACCTGATGAAAAAGGCCCGGGCAGCGATCGTGGAAGGGAGATTTCCGGAATTCAGGCAGGCCTTTCTGGAAAGGTTCGGCAACGGAGGACCGGCGTCATGAGAGTCGTCGTTTCCGAGGCCCTCTCGAGTCAGGACATGGAGATCCTGAGGCGGGCGGCCCGAATCCTGAGAAATGGCGGGCTCGTCGTGTTCCCGACCGAAACGGTTTACGGCCTCGGGGCCAATGCCCTCGACGGGAAGGCGGTCCGGAAAATCTTCGAGGTCAAGGGGCGCCCCGCAGATAATCCCCTTATCGTCCACGTGGCGGATCCGGGTGCCGCGGAAGAGGTGGCTTACGTGCCGGAAGCGGGGGCTGGGCTCATGAAGCGGTTTTGGCCCGGTCCGCTGACCCTTGTCATGCCGGCTCGAAGCATCGTCCCCCCGGAGGTGACGGCCGGGCTTTCGACGGTAGCGGTGAGGATGCCTGCGCAAAGGATCGCCTTGGAACTGATTCGCCTTGCGGAGGTCCCGGTGGCGGCTCCCAGCGCCAACCTGAGCGGGCGGCCCAGTCCGACCGATGCCGCGGCTGTCGAGGAAGATCTCGGGGAAAAGGTGGAAATCATCCTGGATGGCGGATCCACCTGTTTCGGGGTCGAATCGACCGTCCTGGACATCACGGGTGAAAGGGCGGTCCTATTGAGGCCGGGCGGGGCGAGCATCGAATCGCTTGAGGAATTTCTGGGCTATTCGCCTCTTCAAGCCGGCTCGGGTGCACCTGTTTCCAGGCGCTCCCCGGGTACTCGCTATCGACATTATGCCCCGAAAGTCCCTCTGCTTTTGCGGGAGGATGAATCCGTGTGGGCAAGGGTGGCCCCGTGGGAACCTGCCGAAAGGGCCTACATCGGGATCCGCCCGCCGGTGGTCCCGTTTGCATTCGTCCGCCTCTTCCCTGATGTCGAATCCTACGCCAGATGCCTCTTTTCCGTCTTTCGGGAAATGGAGAAAGCTGGGGCGAAGGTGATCGTGGCGGATTGGCCGGAGGAGGCCGGGATGGGACTTGCGCTGCGCGACCGGCTTCGACGGGCCTCGGGAGGGTCCTTCAACCCGGAATAACGGAAAAGCCCTTGCCAAAAAGAGGACACGTTGCTAAAATCCCGGTTGTTGGTCATGATGTCGGGGTGGCGGAATTGGTAGACGCGCTAGACTCAGGCTCTAGTGGGCATTAGCCTGTGGGGGTTCAACTCCCCCCCTCGACACCATCAATAATTCCCAGGAAATGGGTCCGCCAGGTCGCGCCTGTCTGTTGACATTGCGCGGCCTTTTTGCTATTATGCCCCTTCGTCACGTCTAGGATAGTCCCCACAAACCTCAAAAGGGAGGTCGTAACTCCCATGACAGTTTTAGTCCCCTCGAAGGAACACATTCAGCGCCGCGTTTTTGGGAGAACGAAGGATCTCATTGGCTTACCGGATCTCGTCGAGGTACAGAAGAATTCCTATCGCTGGTTTTTCCAGGCCGAAAAGGAGGCGGATTCTCGGGAATCTCAGGGACTCCAGGAAATCCTGGAGGAGATTTTCCCCATCGAGAGTTACGACGGGTCGTTTGCGCTCGAATTTGTCCGCTATTTTGTCGATGAGCCTTCCATAACCGAAGAGGAAGCCCGACAAAGAGACCTGACCTGGTCCATGCCCGTCAGGGCCACGATCCGGCTGGTCAACCGAAGGAACGGGGAGATCAAGGAAGAAGAGATTTACCTCGGGGATTTTCCCGTGATGACGGAGAGGGGAACGTTCATCGTCAACGGGACCGAGCGCGTCGTTGTCAACCAGCTTGCACGATCGGCCGGCGTCTACTTCAGTTCCGACACGACTGTCCCGGGCGGAGAATCCTATGCAGCCAAAGTCATTCCCGACCGGGGGGCGTGGCTTGAGTTCGATCTCACGCCGGGAGACCTTCTCTCGGTCAACATCGACAACCGCAAGAAGATCCCCGTCACGATGCTTTTGAAGGCTTTCGGGGCGACGAGCGACGAAGAGATCCTCAAGCTTTTCGGGGCCAAGCCCATGCAGGTCGACCTCGTGGAACTCCATGACGAGGCAAGGGGGCGCCTTCTGGCCGAAGCGATAACGGACAAGGAGGGCCAGGTCCTGATCCACCGTAATGACCGGCTGACGAAGGAACACCTCGAGCTGCTCTTTGAAATGGGGATGACGACCGTTTGGGTCTGGGATGTGGACAATGCGATCGCTGCGACCCTGGAGCGCGATCCTTCCCGCTCGGGGGAGGATGCGGTTCTCGAACTCTTCCGCCGTCTACGTCCGAATGAGCCCGCCCGGATGGAAAACGCCAGGGAATACGTCTACGGCCTCTTTTTCGATACTCGCCGGTACAACCTTGGCCGCGTCGGACGCTACAAGCTGAACAAGCGACTGGGCCTCGAAATCCCCGAGAGCCAGAGGCTGCTGACGATTGAGGACGTCGTCGCCATCATCAAGGGGATCCTGCAGCTTCGGAACGGGGAAGAAAAAGAAGACGATATCGATCACTTGGGGAACCGGCGCGTCAGGGCCGTTGGCGAACTTCTGCAGAACCAGGTCCGAATCGGCCTTTTGAGAATGGAACGAATCGCCAAGGAAAGGATGACGACCCTTCCTGACCTGACCAGTGCCACGGCAAAGGACCTGATCAACGTCCGACCGATTTCGGCCTCCTTGAGGGAATTTTTCGGGTCGGCCCAGCTTTCCCAGTTCATGGACCAGACAAACCCTCTGGCCGAACTGACCCACAGGCGCCGGCTTTCGGCTCTTGGCCCGGGCGGGCTCAGCCGGGAAAGGACCGGGTTCGAGGCTCGGGATGTGCACTATACCCACTACGGTCGAGTTTGCCCGATCGAAACCCCGGAAGGGCCGAACATCGGACTCGTGACTTCTCTTGCCACCTATGCGCGGATCAACGATTACGGCTTCCTCGTGACCCCGAAACGGCGGGTCGTCGAGGGCCGGGTAACGGACGAGATCGTTTACCTTTCGGCCGACGAGGAAGATGAGTTCTTCGTCGGGAGGGCGAACACCCCGGTGGACGAGGAAGGGCGAATCCGGGGGCCCGAGGTCCATGTCCGCTTCCGCGGAGAGATTGAAACGGTCGAACCGGAGAAAATCCATTTCCTGGATGTTTCCCCGAAGCAGATCGTCTCGATCTCGACGGCCCTGATCCCCTTCCTGGAGCATGACGACGCGAACCGGGCCCTGATGGGGTCCAACATGCAGCGGCAGGCGGTCCCGCTTGTCCTTCCCCAGGCTCCCATCATCGGAACGGGAATCGAGCACCATATCGCGAAGGATTCCGGCTGCTGCGTCAGGGCAAGGCGTTCAGGAACGGTCGAGTTTGTCGACGCCAGCCGGGTTGAAATCCGAACCGAAAGCGGTGCCCTGGATTCCTACAACCTGACAAAATTCCGCCGTTCCAACCAGGGGACGGTGATCCATCATCGCCCCATCGTCTCCACCGGAGAAACGGTCGAAGCCGGGGAGATCATTGCAGACGGGCAGTCCGTGGACCATGGCGAACTGGCTCTCGGCCGCAATGTCCTCGTCGCCTTCGTTTCCTGGGAGGGCTACAACTTCGAGGACGCGATCCTCCTGAACGAGAGGCTCGTCCAGGAAGACCACTATTCCTCGATCCACATCGAGGAGTATGAGGTCGAAGCGAGGGACACGAAACTGGGGCCCGAGGAGATCACGCGGGACATCCCCAACGTCGGCGAAGATGCGCTCAAGAATCTGGACGAGAACGGCATCGTCCGGGTCGGTGCGGAAGTCCGGGCCGGCGACATCCTGGTCGGCAAGGTGACGCCGAAGGGGGAATCGGACCAGTCCCCTGAAGAGAAGCTGCTGAGGGCCATCTTCGGAGAAAAGGCCCGAGAGGTCCGGGACACGTCCATGCGTGTCCCGAACGGGGAAGGCGGCAAGGTGGTTTCCGTCAAGCGCCTGACGATTGACCAGAACAGCGACGACCTGAGCCCCGGCGTGAACGAGGTGGTCAAGGTCTACGTGGCCCAGCTCCGGAAGATTTCCGAAGGAGATAAGATTGCAGGGCGTCACGGGAACAAGGGGGTCGTTTCGAAAATCCTGCCCGTTGAGGACATGCCTTACCTGCCGGACGGGACCCCGGTCGACGTGGTCCTCAGCCCGCTCGGGGTTCCGAGCCGGATGAACCTCGGGCAGGTCATGGAGACCGTCATGGGGTTCGTCGCGGTTCACAATGGCTGGAAAGTCTCGACCCCGGTTTTTGAGGGGACGACCGAGCAGGACATCTTCGAAGGCGTCAAGAAACTGGCCGAGGGACCCTATCCCGAGATGGCCGAAGACGGGCGGATCACGCTCTACGACGGCAGAACCGGGGAACCGATGGAAAACAAGGTTACCGTCGGCTACATGTACATGCTGAAGCTGATCCATCTGGTCGACGACAAGATCCACGCCCGCTCCATCGGTCCCTACAGCTTGATCACCCAGCAGCCCTTGGGAGGGAAGGCCCAGTTCGGCGGACAGCGGTTCGGGGAGATGGAAGTCTGGGCCCTGGAGGGTTACGGGGCCTCGCACATCCTGCAGGAAATCCTGACGGTGAAGTCCGACGATATCCGCGGAAGGCTGAAGACCTACGAGAGGATCGTAAAAGGCCAGAACCTCTCGAAGCCCGGAGTGCCGGAGAGCTTCCGGGTGCTCGTCAAGGAACTCCAGGGACTCGCCCTGGACGTAGAGATCATGTACGACGACGGAACGGTCGGGGAAATCCTGTTGGATGACGAGGATGAAGAGATCGCAGTCCAGGGGACGACGAGGCCCCGGCCGGCGATTGTCGACCTGGAATCGGGCGAGGACCTGATGCCCCCCTCTTCGGTCGGCGTAACGGAGGAGATGCTTTTTGTCAACCCCAACGAACTCGATTCCTCCTTTGAGGAGGAAGGGGAACTGGATGAACAGGATTTGACCCGCGAGGGGGAGGATGCCTAAATGAGCCGCCGCGAAATCGTCGGAGTCCGCATCAAGCTCGCGAGCACGGAACGGATTCGGGAACTTTCCAGCGGGGAAGTCAAGAAACCCGAGACGATCAATTATCGAACCCTTCGTCCCGAGAAGGACGGACTGTTCTGCGAGAGGATCTTCGGCCCTACGCGCAGCTACGAGTGCGCCTGCGGGAAATACAAGCGGAGCGGCCCCAAGTACAAGGGGATCCTTTGCGACCGGTGCGGCGTCGAGGTTACGGACAACCGGGTCCGTCGGGAGCGGATGGGGCACATCGAACTGGCTGCCCCGGTTGTCCATATTTGGTACCTGAGGGGCATCCCCAGCCGCTTGAGCCTCCTTCTGGGGACGGCAACGAAGGACCTGGAAAAGGTGGTCTACTTTGCCCCGATCCGGAAGAGGAAGCCCGTTTACAAGGTCGTCATGGAGGGACGGAGGACGGACCTTGCCCGGCGCGGTGACCTGATCGATGCCTCCGAGGAAAGGATCCACTCCCATTACGACCCGAAGTTCAAGGCAGAGGAGGCCTACCGGGTGATCCAGGTGGACGACGTTCCCCTGGACGAGGGGGATCTCGTCTCTGCCAGCCAGGTCGCGCGCTTCAAGGCCGATTTCGGAGACGAGATCTTTAAGGTCGAACCGGCGTTTCGGATCGAAACGGGTGAATCGGAAGGGCCAGGCGAAATCCTTTCCGCCAGCGAGCTGGAGGCACGCGGGGGAGTAGAGGCGTTCCCAGGAATCCAGCGGGCATTCGTGGGCAACCAGGAAGCGTTCGTCGTGACTGCCGTCGCTCACTTGCCCTTCCAGAAGAACGACGTCCTTGCCCTCAGCGAAGTCCAGCTTTACAACCAGAAGTACCCGGGCCGTTTCCAGGCCCAGCAGGAAACCGCGACCATCGAGGATCCCTGTTACCTGGTCATCGATGGCGGCGAATCCCCCTTCACCCGGGGCGAAATCATCCTCGAAAGGGAGCAGCACCTCTGCGCAGCCTACGATCGTGAATTTTCGGCGGGAATCGGTGCGGAGGGAGTGCAGCAGCTTCTGAACAAGCTGGACCTGGACGAAATGGCGGCATCCTTGCGAGAAGAAATTTCCGAAACCACG
Organism: Synergistetes bacterium JGI 0000079-D21; assembly: GCA_000402835.1. The sequence continues at coordinate 7,034 of AQRZ01000033.1, read as the reverse complement.
GGCCAGAAAAAGAGAAAGCTGATCAAGCGGCTGCAAGTCGTTGAGGATTTCCGCAAAAGCGCCAGCAAGCCCCAGTGGATGATCCTGGAGGTTCTCCCGGTGATTCCCCCGGACCTGCGTCCGATGGTTCAGCTGGAGGGAGGCCGGTTCGCCACCTCGGACCTGAACGATCTGTACCGCCGGGTGATCAACCGGAACAACCGCCTTCGCAAGCTGCAGGAACTCCGAGCTCCGGAGATCATCATCCGCAACGAAAAGAGGATGTTGCAGGAATCGGTGGATGCGCTTATCGACAATGGGAGGATGGGAAAGGCCGTCCTCGGGGCGGGAAACAGGACGCTCAAGAGCCTGAGCGACCTCCTGCGGGGGAAGAAGGGGCGCTTCCGGCAGAACCTTCTGGGCAAGCGAGTCGACTATTCCGGACGATCGGTTATCGTTATCGGCCCGAAGCTCAGGATCTACCAGTGCGGTTTGCCCAAGCAGATGGCCCTCGAGCTTTTCAAACCCTTCGTCATGCACAAGCTGGTGGAGCGGGGGCTTGCTCCGAACGTCAAGAGCGCAAGGCGCCTTATTGAACGGGGCCGAGATGAAATCTGGGCGATCCTTGAAGAAATCATCAAGGACCACCCGGTCATGCTGAACCGGGCCCCGACTCTCCATCGCCTAGGGATCCAGGCTTTTGAGCCGGTCCTGATGGAAGGGAAGGCCATTCGCCTCCCGCCTCTCGTCTGCACTGCATTCAATGCGGACTTTGACGGGGATCAGATGGCCGTCCACGTTCCCCTGTCGCTCGAGGCCCAGGCAGAAGCCCGCATCCTGATGCTGTCGGCAAACAACCTTCTTTCCCCGGCTAGTGGAAGGCCCGTTGTGACGCCTACCCAGGATATCGTCCTCGGCATTTTCTACCTGACGGCGATTAGGGACGGGCTGAAAGGGGAAGGGATGGCTTTCCGTGACATCGATGACGCCCTGACTGCCATCGACCACGGTGTCGTCCACCCCAATACCCGTGTCAAAATGCTGTGGAACGGAGAGTGGATCGAAACGACCCCCGGCAGGGCCCTTTTCAACAGCGTGCTCCATCCGGATCTCCGCTACATCAACCGGCAGATCGGCAAGAAGGACCTCGGGGCCCTGCTTGACAAGGCCTATGATCGGGTCGGGCAGGCCGCCATCGTCGACATGCTCGACGCGATCAAGATCCTGGGCTACCACTGGTCGACGAAAAGCGGGATCAGCTTCGGCCTGGACTGCGCGGTCATCCCGCCCAGCAAGAAGGCCACCGTCGATGAAACCATGAAGCGGGAAGAAGAACTTTCCGCCCAGTACGGCATGGGGGTCCTGACCGAGGAAGAATACCTGAGGCAGAAGGAAATTCTCTGGTCGGAAGCGGCGCGGCAAATTGCGGACGACATCGTGGCCAACATGGACCAGCTCAACCCGCTACGGATGATGATCGATTCCGGAGCCCGGGGAAGCAAGAACCAGGTCGCCCAGATGGCCGGGATCCGAGGCCTCATGGCGGATCCGTCAGGGCGCATCATCGACTACCCGATCGTCGCCAATTTCCGAGACGGGCTCAACATGCTCGAATACTTCATCTCGACTCACGGCGCCCGGAAGGGGCTGGCCGATACCGCCCTTCGAACCGCCAAGTCGGGGTACCTCACGAGGCGGCTGGTTGATGTGGCGCAAGACCTGATTATCACCGAAGAGGATTGCGGCACGGACAAGGGAACCCTGATCAGCGCCCTCGTCCAGGACGGAAAGACCGTCGTCACGCTGGCAGACCGGATTTCCGGGAGAACGGCCCTATATGATATCGAAGACCCTGGCACTGGAGAGGTCCTCGTACGGGGCGGGGATGAAATCAGCCAGGCGGTTGCATTGAAGATCGAGGATTCTGGAATCGAGTCGGTCTGGGTTCGCAGCCCCATGACCTGCGGCCTCAGGAACGGCATTTGCCAGAAGTGTTACGGAAGGGACCTGGCGACGAGGAAGACCGTGGCCATCGGGGAAGCAGTCGGCGTGGTTGCGGCACAATCCATCGGCGAACCTGGAACCCAGCTCACGATGCGGACCTTCCACACCGGTGGGGTTCGCCTGACGGGTGAAGACATTACCCAGGGGCTCCCGCGAATCGAGCAGCTTTTTGAGGTCCGCCGCCCGAAAAAGGTCGCCCAGCTCGTGGAAGCCGACGGCCGGGTGCTTGAAATCCGCGAAATGGAAGGGAAACGCAAGGTCATCATCGGCAAGGGTGAAGACGATGGGGAGAAATACGTCTGCACGGTGCCCGCTTCGCAGAACCTGCTCGTCGAGGAAGGCCAGCTCGTGAAGAAGGGGCAGTGCCTGACCGAAGGGTATATCGATCCGCAGCAGCTGCTCGAGGTTGAGGGGCTGGAAGCAGTGCAGAAATACCTCGTCGACGGCATCCAGGAGGTGTATTTCTCCCAGGGCGTGTCGATCAACAACAAGCACATCGAGGTCATCCTGCGGAAAGTAGCCCCGGTGAACCGCGTCTGGATCACCGAGGAAGGGGATAGCTCCTTTGTTGCGAACGAACTGGCGTGGCTTGACGACCTTGACCAGGAACTGGATCGGATTCGGAAGGAAAACGAGAGGTGTCTCGGCGAGGCTCTGGATTTCCTGCAGGGCAAGACGCTGCGGGACATCGAGGGACAGAGCGGGATCGACAACATCCTTTCCTTGAAAGGGCGCGCCCTTGATGCGGACACGATCGAGCGGCTGATCCAGCCCGGATCCGCTGCAAGGGAGATCACGGTGGAGGACGGAGAAGGGCTGGTTCGAGTCATCCTCGGGGAAGCGACATTCCGTCGGGAGATGGAAGGGCTTGAACTCATTGCCCCTGTCTCTCTGGAGAACCATTCCGTGATTGAGCCCACGGTGGCTTTGGAGCTTCAGGACCTTTTGGCCATTACACGCGGCAAGCCTCAAATCCTTTGCGTGAGGGATACCGAAACCCTTGCCGGCCTGGAACGGGGAGCCTACCTCGCCGAGGACGTCGTTTCCGGCGGGAAGGTCGTCCTGAGCCGCGACAGGGCGCTAACGCCCGAGGCGCTGGAAAAGCTGAAGGAGGCCAATGCGAGCCTCGTGAAGGTTTGGCGCGCGCCTTCCAGGCACAACATCGGCGATGCCTTGAACCACTACCTGATCGAGAAGTTCTTCAGCCGGCCGATCAAGCAGGCCATCAATCCGCAGGGAAATCCGGTGAACGACATCGGCCGGATTCTGGACGGCAGGGTCGTCCGAGGATTGGTGGAGGGGCAGATCTCGGCAGTCGAACTCGACGGGGAAACGCAGGAAATCCTGACGCGGGAAAAACTCCTGGGGCAGGTCCTGAGCGACATCGCCTACGGGAAGGTCCTGTTGGAGCCGGTTTTCGATTCAAAGGGCGAATTGCTTGTAGACGCCGGAACGGAGATCAGTCGCGAAGTCATTGACCGCCTCGTGCGGGGAGAATTCCATGAAGTGGTCGTCAGGCCGATCTCGAGTTCCGTTGAAACCAAGCGGCTGATCCAGCGGGTTTCGTTTGTCCGAAGGATGAGGGAAGAGCCGCAGTGGCGTCCCGTCGTCCATGGCGTGACTAAAGCCGCCTTGGCCACGGACAGCTTCATGAGCGCCGCTTCGTTCCAGCAGACGGCCCAGATCCTGGCCAAGGCTGCGGTTCGCGGAGATGTGGATACCCTCAAGGGGCTCAAGGAGAACGTGATCATCGGGCACCTGATTCCGGCAGGGACCGGGGCCGAGTGTTACCGCCGCGTCGAAATGCAGGAAAAAGCGTAATTCGAAGAAAAGTACCATCGGAAAGTTGAGCTGAGCCGGGGAGGCTACCCGTTTTTCTTGACAGGGGCCTCCCCGGTTGATATTATGTCTCGGTGCGTCCGCACAGGGGGGATTGCTGTGCCTTTGAATGAGCTGGCATCGAACCGCAGGGTTGTCGGGGTTCGCCAGGTTTCCAGGAAGATGCGGTCGGGGCAGCTGCAAAAGCTCTTTCTCGCGCGTGACGCTGAAGAGGAACGGGTCAAGGAGCTCCTTGAAGAGGCTGAAAGGCAGAATCTCGAGTTGGAGTGGTGCGAGACCATGGAAATGCTGGGCCGAGCCTGCGCCATCTCGAGGAAGGCGGCTGCCGCAGGGCTGCTCAGGGAGAAGTGGAAGAACATCGAGTAGGGAAAGGAGGGAATCTTTGTGCCAACGATCAGTCAGTTGATCCGCCTCGGGCGGGAAGAAAAGAGAGAACGTTCCAGCGCTCCCGCCCTTCAGGGAAACCCCTCTCGCAGGGGGGTTTGTACGCGTGTTTACACCGTCACGCCGAAGAAGCCGAATTCCGCTTTGAGGAAGGTGGCCCGTGTCCGTCTCACCAACGGGATCGAAGTGACCGCCTACATTCCCGGCGTCGGCCACAACCTGCAGGAGCACTCCGTGGTCCTTGTCCGCGGCGGGCGTGTCAAGGACTTGCCCGGCGTGCGCTATCACATCATCCGCGGAACGTTGGACTGTGGCGGGGTTGAAGGCCGCCGGCAGAGCCGTTCGAAGTACGGGGCACGGCGCCCGAAATAGTTTCTTTCCGGAAAGGGAGGCTTTAGCCCATGCCACGAAAGGGGCACGTTAGAAAAAGGACACAGGCGGCGGATCCGGTTTTCGGGATGCCCGCCCTTACGAAGTTTGTCAACTGCGTCATGTATTGCGGGAAGAAAAGCACGGCCGAGAAAATCGTCTATGGGGCCCTCGAGCTCTCTGCCAAGCGGTTGAATACGCAGCCCGAAGAAGTGTTCCGTAAGGCCATGGACAACGTGAAGCCGGTTGTCGAGGTCAAGCCGCGGCGTGTCGGCGGTGCCACCTATCAGGTTCCCGTGGAAGTGGGGCCCGAGAGGGCGGAAGCTCTTGCCATCCGCTGGATCATCCAGTACGCCCGGGCGAAGAAGGGGATGCCGATGGTGGAGCGCCTTGCGCGGGAGTTCACGGACGCGTTCAAGGGCGAAGGTGCATCCATGAAAAAGCGCGAAGATACGCACAAGATGGCGGAGGCCAACAGGGCGTTTGCGCATTACCGCTGGTAGATCTGCGATGAAGTACTGCAGGGGCTGCTGGCACCGGGGAGCCTGAAATCATGCCGAAAGTCGATCTGAGGAATATCCGAAACATCGGAATCGCCGCCCACATCGATGCGGGGAAAACCACGACCACCGAGCGCATTCTCTTCTACACGGGGAGAAAGCACAAGATGGGAGAGGTCCACGAAGGTGCCGCAACGATGGACTGGATGGAACAGGAACGGGAGCGGGGGATCACGATCACCTCGGCCGCAACTACGTGCCTTTGGAATGAGGCTCATATCAATATTATTGATACGCCCGGGCACGTGGACTTTACGGTTGAGGTGGAGCGGTCGATGCGCGTCCTGGACGGCGCGGTTGCCGTCTTCTGCGCGGTCGGCGGAGTTGAACCCCAATCCGAGACGGTTTGGCGGCAGGCTGACCGGTACGGGGTTCCCCGAATTGCCTTTGTTAACAAGATGGATCGCGTCGGGGCGGATTTCAACGCGGTTGTGGAGGGGATCAGGGAGCGGCTGGGAGCGAAGCCGCTGCCTCTGCATCTGCCGATCGGAATTGAAGACAGCTTTACGGGAATGGTTGACCTGGTCGCGTTCAAGGCCGTGATCTACCAGGACGACCTCGGCGTGGACTACAAGGTGGTCAGCGTTCCCGCCGAGCTCCAGGAAGACGCGATGATGGCCCGGGAACTTCTGATCGAGACCATTGCGGATGTCGATGAAGAAGTGATGGAGCTCTACCTCGAGGGTCGCGAAATTCCCGTGGAAATGCTCAAGAGGGCGATCCGAAAGGGGACGATCGAAATGAAGGTCGTTCCCGTCCTGTGCGGTTCGGCCTTCAAGAACAAGGGGATCCAGCTCGTCCTTGATGCGGTTGTCGATTACCTTCCGAGCCCCCTCGATCTTCCGCCGATCCGGGGAATCAACCCGGATACCAACGAAGAAGAGGAGAGAATCCCCTCCGAAGAAGAACCCTTTACGGCCCTGGCCTTCAAGATCATGGTGGATCCCTTCGTGGGTCGTCTTGTTTTCTGCCGCATCTACAGCGGCCGGATCGAAGCAGGGCAGAGCGTTCTGAATGCCACGACCGGAAAGCGCGAACGGATCGGTCGGATCCTCCGGATGCACGCGAACAAGCGGGAGGAGCTTGAAACTGCGGAAGCAGGGGCGATCATCGCCCTCCCCGGGTTGAAGGGAACCAGGACGGGCGAGACCTTGTGCGAAGAAGGCCGACCGATTGTCCTTGAATCCCTGGAATTTCCCGAACCGGTCATCGACCTGGCGGTCGAGCCGCTCAGCAAGGCGGACCAGGTCAAGCTTTCGAAGGGGCTGTCGGCTCTGGCGGAAGAGGATCCCACCTTCCGCGTCCATGTCGACGAAGAAACCGGACAGACGATCATACAGGGGATGGGAGAGCTGCACCTCGAAATCCTGGTTGACCGCCTCAAGAGGGAATTCGGGGTCGAGGTCCGGGTCGGACGCCCGCAGGTCGCCTACAGGGAATCGATCCGCAACGCTGCGCGAGCACAGGGAAAGTTCGTCCGGCAGAGCGGTGGACATGGCCAGTACGGCGACATCGTCATCGAGATGGAACCCCTGCCCGATCACGTTGGATTCGAAATCGAGGACCGGATCGTCGGCGGGGTCGTGCCGAAGGAGTTCATCCCGGCTGTCAGAAAGGGGCTCGAGGAGGCCAGGAACAACGGTATCCTCGGCGGGTACCCGGTCATCGGGGTCAAGATCGCCCTCGTGGACGGAAGTTACCACGAAGTGGACAGCTCCGAGCTTGCTTTCAAGATCGCGGCGTCGATGGCTTTCAAGGAGGCCATGAAGAAGGCTTCTCCGGTCCTGATGGAACCGGTTATGGAGGTTGAGGTCGTCACTCCCGAGGACTATGTCGGCGATGTCATGGGCGACCTTGCTTCGCGGCGCGGGAGCGTCGAGGGAATGGAGATGCGGAGCA
>AQRZ01000032.1 GCA_000402835.1 Synergistetes bacterium JGI 0000079-D21 | reverse complement strand
CATGAACTCCACGATCCCCGCGATGTCCACCCCAGCCTGCTTCAGCTGGTAGCTCACGATCAGCCCGATGTTCCCGGCCCCCACCATCAGGACCCGCTTCCCCGGCATGACCCCGTACACGTTCATCAGCGTCTGCACCGCTCCCGCTCCGTACACCCCGGGCAGGTCGTTGTTCGGGAACGGGATCATCTTCTCCTGCGCACCCGTCGCCATGATCACCCGCTTCGGCTTCACCCGGAAGTACTCGTCCTCCCCCGTCACGCAGGAGACGACTCCGTCTTCCTTGTAGTAGCCCACCGCCGTCGTGTTCGACAGCACCTGGATCCGTTCCTTGTTCGCCTCCAGCTCGCCGAACAGGATGTTCGCGATCTCGAATCCCCGCGTCCCCGCGTGCTCTTCCTTCGACCCGAAAAACTTGTGCGTCTGCTTGATCAGCTGGCCCCCTAGCTTCAGGTCGCTGTCCACCACCATCACCTGGCAGCCCAGGCTCGCCGCCTCCACCGCCGCCGACAGCCCCGCCGGACCCCCGCCGATGACCATCACTTCCGTCTGTCGCAATCCGCTCACCTTCCTCCACTAAGACAGGGACGGAACCAGGCCCTTGCCTCGCTGCGTCTCCACGCGCATCCCCTCCGACAGCGCGGTGACGCACGTCCGGACGTTCGGTACCCCGTCCACGACCATGAAGCAAGAACTGCATTTCCCGATGGCGCAGAAGAATCCCCGCGGTCGCTTCATCTCCGGCGTCTCCCGGTAGATCTTCACCCCGTTCGCGTGCAGCGCCGCCGCGATCGGCTCGCCCTCGTACCCCTCCATCGCCTTCCCGTCGAAGAAAAACTTCACCTTCTTCCCATGCTGGAATTCCAGGATGGGATGTTCCTTGATCAGGTCCATTTCCTCACCACACCTCCCTAGCAGGTCTGGAAAAAAAAAGCCGGAAGAAAACTTCGAATGATCCCTCCCTTCTGAGGAGTTTACAGTTAACCAAAATTTTAAACGTGTGTACAGAATACACCTCAAGCATATATAGCATCTTCATTAGCGAATCGCAAGGGAGTATTTATCCAATATCTGGAGGACGGAGATAGATTCCATGGACCGCGTCGAAGGGGATTGCCCTTTTGAAATAAAGGTCACCGAGGAGCGCAAGCCGCCCTCCGGAAGGTATAAAACCTTCATAAACGAGGTTCGAGCTTGAAAAAGAAAGGAACGGCTTAGCATTGTCAGGTATTAAAATAACGTTTTGATCCCAGGAAGCGAGGCGTTCGGTCAATTGGCCGAAGGCATAGAAGCCCGGTTCCCAGAGAGTGGATAGTTCGTTCCCGTCAGGATTGAATCGGTACGCGGCGGCATAGTAATGTCCTCTTTTGGCTTTGAGGATGGGAACCAGGATCGGCCCGCGGAAGAAAAGGGCAGCCTGGTGGGCCATCAGTTCCAGCGTGTTCACCGGAACGACGGGATAACCACGGGCTGCAGCCAGGGCAAGCGTGTAGCTCAACCCGACCCGTACTCCCGTGAAGGAACCGGGGCCGTTCGTCAGGACAAGGAGATCAACCTGGTCGAGCCCCTTGGAGGAAAGCCGGAGGACCTCTCCGACGGCTTTCGGCAATTCGGACGATTGCTTCCGGCCGATGTTCAGGTTCATTTCCGCCAAGACTGTACCGGATTCGGAAAGGCCAATCGAGGTCCACCCGGTGGAACAGGTGATGCCTAAATTAATCGTCAATCGGTTCACCCCCCCTCTCTCTCCGATATTGAACCGGCGGCTTTCTGAAGGGCAAGCGAGGCTTTGGCACCGTAGGGAAAAATCACGATCCTGCGGTATCCTTCCGAATCCGGAGCTTCGGGAAGCTCGATCCGGCAAACCCAGGCTTCTTCGAGAGGGGGATGGGCCCAGTTCTCCGCCCACTCCACCATGACGAGGCGCCCTTCCTCCAGGGCCTCTTCCAGTTCCAGGAACGGGTGGTCACCCTGGGAAAGACGGTAGAGGTCCGCATGCGTTACCGGGATGACCCCTGGATATTCGTTGACGAGAGTGAATGAAGGGCTCCGGACGTTTTCCGCGGAGAGGGTTTCGGCAATCCCCCGGATGAGAACGGTTTTCCCTGCACCAAGGTCTCCGGAAAAAAGGATCAGGAGGCCAGGGAAGACGTAGTGCGCAAGAAGATTCCCGAAACGGTACGTTTCCGCTTCGCTCCTCGAAAGGAAATCAAGGTGAAAACCCGGGCTAGAGGAGGTTTGCATCGAAGTCGGATCCCTGGTCCTTGGAGAAGGAAGAAAGTTCCCCGAGAACCGCCTGCAGAGCGTCGGCGATTTCACTCGCAAGGAAACCGGCTTCCGTTCGGCGGTCGGAGCTCAGGATGCTTCCGGCCCTCGCGTGCGTCCAGGCAGCAGCCAGTCCGGCCCGCCAAGGAGAAAGCCCCTTCGCCAGGAGGGTTCCGGCGATTCCGGACAAGACATCACCGGAACCAGGCACCGCCAGCGCGGGGGAAGATTCGAGTGCAAATCCGGTTCGGTTCCCGTCGCAACAGATCGAATAGGGACCTTTCAACAGAACGGTCCCGAAACGACGAGCGAGGCTGCACGCGCTTTCAAGGCGGCGCGCAGCGACGGTGGTGGATGTTTCTCCCAGCAGACGCGCCGCTTCTCCCTCGTGGGGTGTGATGAGAGAACGAGAGGTGGAAACTTTTCCCGCAAGAAAAAAGAGGGAGTCGGCGTCGAGAAGGAGGGGCTTCCGCCAGGAGGCTGCAATCCATTCCATGAGCAATCGGGTGGAGGCAACCCGACCGGCACCGGGGCCGAAAACCAGCGCGTCGGCTCTCTCCGACCATTCCGAGAGCAGTCCGACCGCCGATTCGAAGTCGACGCCGCCTTCATCCTCTTTCGAGGCAGACAGCACAATCGTTTCAGGCAGCGACATGGAGGCGGATTTCGCAATGCATTCGGGGACGATCAGGACGACCAGGCCTGCCCCTGCCCGCAACGCCGCCCGTGCGGCAAGGACCGGCGCCCCCCTGTAGGTTGAGGATCCACCGAGGATCAGGACGGTTCCCTTTTTCCCCTTGTGTTCTCCAAAGGAAACCGGAGGCCAGTCTCCCGCTGCGTCCTCGATTCCGTAGCCTTCGATCGAAGGGGATGAAAGGAGAAGGTTCTTTTCGATCCCCAGGTCGATGATCCCGAGCTTTCCTGCGTAGGCTGCCCCGGGCATGATCCTAAGCCCGTTTTTCGGCGCCAGGAACGTGAGCGTCAGGTCTGCCCGGAATGCCTGGGAATCAACAGTGCCGTCCGAGGCATCCACCCCTGTCGGGACATCCAGGGAAACTTTGACCGGGCCCTTCTCCGGCAAGAACCGCAGGAGCCTGGGCGTTTCACCGCGTAGAGCCCCTCTGGCACCGGTCCCGAGAAGGGCATCGAGAATGCCTCCTGATTTTTCGAAACGGTCCGCAAGAAAGGAGTCGTCCAGTTCCCCGACCTGGAAGACGGAGCACCCCATCGCCTCCAGCAGGCTGAGGTTTGCGGCGGGTAAGCTTCGGAGCCTGCTGCGCTCTTCCGAGAGGAAGACCTCTACCCCGCAACCCGCCAACGCCAGGTGACGGGCCGCTACGAATCCATCCCCCCCGTTGTTCCCGGGCCCACAAAGGATCGTCCAATTTCTCCTGCCGTACAGTCGGAGAAGGGCTTCGGCAGCCCCCCTGCCGGCGTTTTCCATGAGCAAGGCCGGGGAAAAGCCGAATCGTTCCGCCGCAAGGCGGTCTGCTTCGCGGATCGCGGCCGCATCATAAAAGGGGATCATCGAAAACCTCCAGGATAACCACGGCGACCGCCATGTCGCCATCGTGTGAAAGGCTTAGATGGATCCGGTAAGGGCGGTTCGGGAGCAGTTCCTTTGCCTGGCCGGAAAGAAGCAGTTCAGGCCGCCCGTTTCCCCTGGAAACCCAAACGGAGGACATTCCGGTTCGGGCCAGCCCCCATCCACCGGCCTTCGCGAAAGCTTCCTTGGCCGCGAAGGACGAGGAATAGTGCAGCGCGGGATTCCCGCTGGCCTCAGCGTAGGCCCTTTCTTCAGAGGAAAAAACCCTCTCGATGAACCTCCGGTTGGCGATTGCCCTTGCAATCCTGGAAACACTGCATAGGTCGACACCGACTCCAAAAATCACGGGGGCCTCCTGGACGTTCCGGCTTCTTGGCGATTATAAAGGAATTGGGGCGGCAGGAAAAGAAAAAGGCATCCCGCGAGGGATGCCGTCGTTTTTGGTGGGTGGTGCAGGACTCGAACCTGCGACCTCTTCCGCGTCAAGGAAGCGTTCTTCCTCTGAACTAACCACCCGGAGCATCATGCATTTTAAGGGGCGCCTCCCGCCTTGTCAATCGCCCTTTTCCAGACGTACATCGCAATCGAGGCCGCAACGGCGGCATTGAGAGAACCCGAGGCGCCCCCCATGGGAATTTTGCGGCGTTCATCGCAGCGGTTTTCGACCGGCCGGCTGATTCCAAATCCCTCGCTTCCGACGACGAGCGCCATTCTCGCTGGAAGAGGCCTGCCGTCCAGAGGTTCCGTGGCTTGCGGATCCATCGCAACCGACCAGAATCCCTCCGGTTCGAGCCGGTCCAAGGCGGAAAGAAGGTTAGAAGAGGTCACGATGGGGATCCTCGCCGCGGCTCCGGCACTTGCCTTCAGGACGGTACCGGTCGGCAAGGCAGCTCTTCGTTTCGGAATCACGACCGCCGACGCGCCGAATGCCTCGGCGGAACGCAGGACGCTTCCCAGGTTCCCGGGATCTTGCAGGTGATCCAGCAAAAGGACCAATCCCGGTTTCGAATTGTCGGGCAAGAATCGTACCAGTTCCGCAACATCATGCAGTTCTGCAGGAGAAATCAGAGCGACGACACCCTGGTGGGAAACCCCCGGGCAGTTTCGCTCGATTGTGAGCCGATCGACCTGCTGAAGGGGGATCCCGCAAGCGCGACACGCCTCTTGGATCCTGCGGATGGACTGGTGATGCGCTCCCTTGGCCACAAGGATCTTCTTGACCCGGTTCGGGGCTTCTTCGATCAAGGCTAATACGGAATTGCGCCCCCAGACGATTTCCTGTTGGACCTGGCTTTTTTCTTCAGGCATTGTCCTTCCTCCTCGATTCGTAGCTGTCCGAGAAAATTCGCGAGACAGGATGCGGTATGCCCGATTCCTGAGCGAGCGACCTCGAACGGGGTTCCCGACACGACGATTCTTCCTCCCTGTTCTCCTCCTTCGGGTCCCAGGTCAACCAAATAATCGCTCGAAACCAGCACGTCGAGGTTGTGTTCGATCAGGACCACCGTGTTCCCCTGGTCCACCAGCCTGTTAAGAAGGAGGAGAAGCTTTCGGACATCCGTGTAATGCAGGCCGGTGGTGGGTTCGTCGAGAAGGTAAAGGGTCGGGCCGGTGAACCGCTTCGAGAGCTCAGTGGCCAGTTTGACTCGTTGGGCTTCTCCTCCGCTCAGGGTCGGCGCGGGCTGCCCGAGGCGGATGTAACCGAGACCCGCCTCCTCGATCACTTTCAGTTTTGACGCGATCCTGGGAATGTCTCCAAAAAACTGGAGGGCTTCGTCCACTGGCATGTCCAGGACCTCGGCGATATTTTTCCCCTTGTAGCGGACTTCGAGGGTTTCGTGATTGTAGCGTTTCCCTTTGCAGATTTCGCAGGGGACAAAAACGTCCGGCATGAAAAGCATGGAGATCCGGCTTTCCCCTTCTCCCCTGCAGGCTTCACACCTTCCGCCTCGGACGTTGAAGCTGAAGCGGCCTGGCTGAAAGCCACGGATTCGGGCTTCGGGGAGCCGGGAAAAAAGTTCCCGGATCAGGGTAAAAAGGCCCGTATAGGTAGCGGGGTTGGAGCGGGGCGTGCGTCCGATTGGATCCTGGTCGACCAGAACGACGTTTTTCAGGCGATCCCAGCCCTTGATTTCTCGATGTGCCCCTGGGCGTCCCCGAAAATCCCTATCCAGGAGTCGCTTGAGCCCCTTGTAAAGAATCTCGTGCATGAAGGTGCTCTTCCCCGAGCCAGACACTCCCGAGATGCAGGTCATGACGCCGAGAGGCAGGGATACGTCCAGGTCCTTGAGGTTGTGTTCCCTGGCGCCAAAGACCTTGAGCCAGCTCTCGGGATTTCTTGGTTGGGGCCGGACGACCGCCCCGGAGACCTTCCCCTCCAGGTAGGGCGCCGTGAGGCAGCTCGTGGAAACGATCTCCTCCAGCGTTCCGGCCGCGACGACCTGCCCTCCGTGTTCTCCAGCCCCGGGTCCCAACTCCAGGATGTAGTCCGCCGCAAGCATGGTGTCCCGATCGTGCTCCACCACCAGGACGGTGTTGCCGAGATCGCGTACCGCGCGCAGCGTCTGAAGCAGCCTTTCCGTATCCCGAGGGTGAAGGCCGATCGTTGGCTCGTCAAGGACGTACAGCACACCGCAAAGCTTGGAACCGATCTGAGTGGCAAGACGTATCCGCTGGCTCTCTCCTCCGCTTAGAGAGTCCGCCCGGCGGGAGAGAGTGAGGTACCCCACACCGACATCGACCAGGAAAGAAAGGCGTTTCCTGATTTCGTCCAGGATCTGACCCGAAATTTCAATGGCCTGCGGAGTCAGGGTAAGACGATCCAGCCTCTGGAGAAAAGTCGAAACGGGCATTTCGGTCAGGTCTGCGATTCCCAGGCCGTCGATTTCAACGGCCAGGGCTTCCGGACGCAGCCGTCTTCCCAGGCAGACTTGGCACAGGTCCTCCGCTCGAAAGGAAACGAGCTCTTCCGTTACGGAGTCGGATTCGGTTTCGGCCCACCGGTTTTCGAGCCACGGAAGCAGCCCCTCGTATCGTCCCAAGTAGGTCTGCAGCTGCCCGTTTTCGCGGTAGGTCATCGGCACTCGGTCCGCAACCCCCGTTAAAATCGAATTCCTGATTTCGGCAGGCAGTTCCTTGAAAGGTCTGGAAAGATCCCAGCCTTTCGCGTCAGCGACCGCCTTCAGCTTTCTCAGCATGGTATGCGTTGTTTTCCAGGGAAGCAGAGCCCCTTCCCAGACCGATCGATCGGGATCGACGGAAAGATCGACGGAAAAGTGTTCGTGGCTGCCTAGGCCTGAGCACGCCTGGCAGGCTCCGAACGGGCTGTTGAAAGAAAAAAGTCTCGGTTCGATTTCCGGAAGTGAAATTTCGCATTTCGGGCAGGCGAAATTTTCCGAAAGAAGCTTTTCTTCGCCTTCCTGGGTTGAAAAGAGGACATAACCCGCTCCGATGCGGAGTGCGGTTTCGGTCGACTCGCTCAACCGGTCTCGGTTTTCCCCGGAGACGGTCAAGCGATCCACGACGACTTCGATGGAATGTTTCCGGTTCCGGTCCAGCGTGATTTCTTCCTCAAGCCACAGCAGGCTTCCGTCAACGCGAACACGAAGGAACCCTTCCCTTCTTGCTTCCTCGAGGACGTTTTTGTGCTCGCCCTTTTTCCCCCTGACGAGAGGAGCCAGGATTTCGACCCGTTTCCCCGAAAAATCCCTTAGGATCAACGAGATGATTTCATCAATGGAGTGTCGGTGGACCCGTTCCCCGCAAACCGGGCAATGGGGTGTCCCGATCCGGCTGAAAAGGAGGCGGAGGTAATCGTAGATTTCGGTGACGGTACCGACCGTCGACCGCGGGTTGTGGGAAATCCCTTTCTGCTCGATCGAGACGGAGGGAGAAAGGCCGGAAATGTCATCGATATCCGGCTTGTTGAGCACCCCGAGAAACTGGCGGGCATAAGCGGAAAGGGACTGGACATACCGTCTCTGTCCCTCGGCGAAAATCGTATCGAAGGCCAATGAGGATTTTCCGGAACCGGACGGTCCCGTGAAAACCACAAGCTTATCTTTTGGGAGCGCGACGGAAATGTTTTTCAGGTTGTGTTCTCTTGCGCCCTGCACGACGATGCGATGATCCACCTTCCAGGACCCCTTCCCTTTCCGATGCCAGCAAATCCCGAATCCTGGCAGCTTCTTCAAAATCGAGTCTTTCGACCGCCTTCCACATCCGTTCTTCCAGGAGGGCTCGATCCGCGGGGACAAGAACACCTGACTCCTGCAGGATTGCCGGTTCTCCCCCGCTTCCCGTTTCACCCGGAAGAATCCCGACCACTTCTTTCAGGATCGTTCGGGGAACGATCCCATGGGCTTCGTTGTAGGTCCGTTGTGTCTCGCGGCGCCTCCGCGTCTCTTCAACGGCCTTCCGGATGCTGTCGTTCATTGTATCCGCATAGAGAACCACCGTTCCGGAAATGTTCCGGGCGGCTCGTCCAATCATCTGGATGAGGGAACGGTGTGAACGAAGGAAGCCTTCCCGGTCCGCATCCAGGATGGCCACTAGAGAGACTTCGGGGAGGTCCAGCCCTTCGCGAAGAAGGTTCACGCCGACCAGGACCTGAATTTCACCCAGCCGTAGATCCTTCAGGAGGTCGGCTCGTTCGAAGGTGTCCAGCTCGGAATGGATATAGCGGACCTTCAATCCCGCCTCGGAAAGGTATTCTGCCAAATCCTCGGCAGAGCGCTTCGTCAGGGTTGTGACGAGAGCACGCTCCCGGGTTGTTTTCAGGTTAGACAGCCTTCCGATGAGGTCGTCAACCTGGTTCTTCGCTTCGACGACAACGACCTCCGGGTCCATGATACCGGTCGGCCGGATCAGTTGTTCGACCACCTTTGAAGAATGGTTGATTTCCCAATCGCCGGGGGTGGCTGAAACGAACACCACCTGCTTCAGGTAGCCAAGGAACTCTTCCCATTTCAGGGGCCTGTTGTCCAGGCTGGAGGGCAGCCGGAAACCGTATCGCACTAGAGTTTCCTTTCTGGAACGGTCGCCGTTGTACATCCCTCGAATCTGCGGAATCGTGATATGGGATTCGTCGATGACCATGATGAAGTCGGGAGGGAAAAAGTCGAGGAGAGTCCCCGGCGGTTCGCCGGGTTCCCTTCCCTCCAGGTGCCGTGAGTAGTTTTCGATCCCCGAGCAGTAGCCGACCTGTGCCAGCATTTCCATGTCATACCGGGTTCTCTCGCGCAGACGCTGAGCTTCCAGGAGGCGTCCCTCCGCGGTCATCCGGTCGAGTTGTTCTTCGAGTTCCGATTCGATCGCATTCAAGGCCCGGGCAATGTTTTCCCTTGTCGTCACATAATGCTGCGCGGGAAAAATGAGGGCCTGCTCCTTTCGGCGGAGGCACTTGCCGGAAATCGGCTCGATCTCGTCGATTCGCTCGATGCACTGGTCATCGAAAAAAACCCGTAGAGCCGAGTCGCTGTACGCGGGGAAGAGCACGCGGGGACGCGGGGATTCGAGATCGCGAACATCCTGTTCGGCGAGCTGGAGGCGAACAAGGAACGGATCCAGGTGCTGTCGAACACGACGGCGGTGGGCTACTACAAGGAAGACGGAGTCGTCTCCTGCGTGACGGGGGAGGACGAGTACTTCCGGGTGAAGCCGAAGCGGGTGATCATGGCGACGGGTGCGCAGGAGAAGATGATCCCGTTCCCGAACAACGACCTGCCCGGGGTGTACGGAGCGGGAGCGGTGCAGACGCTGATGAACGTGTACGGGGTCATGCCGGGGAAGCGGGTCCTGATGGTGGGGGCCGGGAACATCGGGCTGATCGTGAGCTACCAGCTGAAGCAGGCTGGGGTGGACATCGCGGGGATCGTGGAGTTCATGCCGCACGTCGGTGGGTACTGGGTGCACGCGGCGAAGGTGAGGCGCCTGGGGATCCCGATCTACCTGAGGCACACCATCGTGGAGGCGCTGGGAGACCGTTACGTGACGGGNGCGGTGATCCAGGCGGTGGGCGAGAAGGGCGGCNTGGCCGGAGAGCCGAAGAAGGTGGACTGCGACGTGATCTGCATGGCGGTGGGTCTGACGCCGACGTGCGAGCTGCTGTGGCAGGCGGGATGCGAGATGGTGTTCGTGCCGGAGCTATGCGGGTACGTGGCGAAGCGCGACAACCAGATGCGCACGAGCGTGCCGACGATCTGGGTTGCCGGTGACGCGGCGGGGATCGAGGAAGCGAGCTCGGCGATGGTGGAAGGGCGTGTGGCGGGCCTGAACGCGGCACGTTCGACGGGTCACGTGACGGACACGGAGTACGACGCGAGGACTTCGCTGTACTGGAAGCGTCTGAGCGACCTGAGGGCAGGGCCGGTGGGAGAGAAGATCCGCTACGGGATCAGCCAGGCCTGCTGCGGCAGCTGGGAGGTGTAGTTTCGATGGAAATGGACATGCTGTTCAACAGCGGGATCCTGACGGGAGAGCGTCCCGGAGCGGAGAAGCCGCCGCAGGAGCTGTGGGAGACGAAGCAGAACGGGCTGGTGATCATCGAGTGCCCGCAGCGGATCCCGTGCAACCCGTGCCACACGAGCTGCCCGACGGGTGCGGTGCTGCCGTTTACGGACATCAACGACACGCCGAGGATCGACTACACGAAATGCACGGGCTGCACGATGTGCGTGGCGAAGTGCCCGGGGCTGGCGTGTTTCGTGGTGGACCTGACGTATGGGGGGCCCGAGGAGGCGCTGATGAAGCTGCCGTACGAGATGCTGCCGCGCCAGGGCGGTAAGGCTGTCTAGGGTCGAAGGCTCCGGAAATTCCCGCACGACGAGTACCGCGAGAAGTTCCCCGGTTTCCTGGCCTCCTCGAAGAACGACGTGGCGCAGGGAACCTCTTCCGGTCCGCTCGTCATAAGGAGACAATCCCGTCTGCCTGAGTCCCCGGTTGATTTCCGGGAGCAGGACGTTCAGTCCCTTCATGGCGACGGGACAGTTCTCCACCGGGACGACCTTGTGTGTGCCTTTCCTGAAGTATCCGATTTCCAGCAGGGTTTTCTCGCCTGAGACGGGAAGGGAGATTTTGTTGCGGTACCCCAGGGCGAGCGGGCTCGGCCGGACTGGTTCGAAGCCTTCCAAAGGGACCTGTTTGCCGGTCCGCGAAAGGGCGTCGGTTAGCATCTGAAGTTTCAGGCGGAGCTGGAAAGGATAGGAGGCATGCTGAAGTTGGCAACCGCCGCATTTGCCGTGAAGAGGGCAAGCGGGATCAGTCCGTTCCGGGTGAGGAGAAAGCACCCGGACGAGGCGCGATGTGCAGTAATCCTTCTTTTCCGTCGTAATTTTCGCCAGGACGGTTTCTGCCGGCAATGCTCCAGGAACGAAGACGACTTTTCCTTGCCCGTCTCGGGCGATACCGTCTCCCTGGCTATCGAGCTTTTCGATGGTCAACTGGATCAGTTTGTCAGGTACGGTTTTCATCGTTCTCCTTTTTTCCCCGATAAAAGGGGCGGCCCGTGAAGGCCGCCCCGCCAGTCCTGTTGTTCGAGGGGACAGTTACTTTTTCTCCTTCATCATCGCGTATCCTTCTTCGAAAGCTTGTTCGTTCAGCTTCTCGGTTCCCTTGGGAACTCTCGCGAGGATCGCTTTTTTGACCGAATCGGGCTGGATGACGTTCGCCAGCTCGAGGATCCTTGCTGTCGCGCCCAGCGCGACCATGTTGGTGACCATTTCCTTGCCGAGCTTTTCCTTGGCTGTTCTCACGATGGGGAGCAGGTAGATGTCCGCATCGACCTGGGGGAGTTCGGAAACGTAGAAATCGTCCAGGATGATCGTCCCGCCCTTCTTCGTGTCGTGGGCGTATTCTTCGCAGGCCTTCTGGGTGAGGATCACCTGGAGGTCAGGACGAGTGGCTTTCGGATAGTCGATCACGTCCTTGGAAACGACGACCTCGGACTTCGATGCGCCGCCGCGGGCCTCCGGACCGTAGGCCTGGCTCTGGACAGCATAGACGTTTTCGTACAGGGCGGCGGCTTCTCCGGTCACGACTGCCGCAAGAATAACGCCCTGGCCGCCCGAACCGGCAAAACGAATTTCAAAACGCTCGCTCATGAAGGCTACCCCCTAACCCGCTCGATCAGCTTGAGATAGGCCTCGGTATATTCCTGGCCCTCCCGGTCGACAAACTCTCCAATGATGATTTTGCCTTTCTTTTCCTCTTCCGTCATTTCCTTGGCTTTTGCCTTGGGGACAGAGTTCTCGCGGAAGAAGATGAGGTTGTCGACAGGGTTTGGGCGCTTGTTCTTGCGCCCGAACTGGGTGTGGCAATGGGTGATGATTTCCACGACCGAGAAGCCCTTTTTCTGGATGGCCTTCTTGATATATTGCTCGCAAAGGGCAGGCTGGGCGATGGTGGCCCGTGCGACATAGGAGGCCCCGGCTCCTTCTGCAAGCCTGCAGATGTCGAAGGGAGTGTCGATGGCTCCGTAGGGGGCCGTGGTGGCCCTTGCCCCGACAGGGGTCGTGGGCGAGGCCTGTCCGCCCGTCATTCCGTAGATGTTGTTGTTCATGACGATTGCCGTGATGTCGATATTGCGCCGGCAGGCGTGGATGAAATGGTTGCCGCCGATGGCCGTGCAGTCGCCGTCGCCCATCACGTCAATCACGGTCAGCTCGGGCCTAGCCAGCTTGATCCCGGTTGCGAAAGCGAGTGAACGGCCGTGTGTCGTGTGGACGGTGTTGGCGTTGATGTAGCCGGGCATGCGGCTGGAGCAGCCGATCCCCGAAGCGATCACCGTCTCCTCGCGAGTCTTGCCGAGGTCGACCAGGGAACGAAGGATCGCATGCAGGATGATCCCGTGTCCGCAACCCGGGCACCAGATGTGGGGGAAGAATCTCGTCCGCAGCCAGGGTTTGATTTCTTCGCGTGGCATGGTTAGGCCACCTCCTCGATCGTTGCGAGAATTTCATGCGGGCGCAGGATCTCTCCGTTGACCAGGTTGCTGGGGATGACCTCCGCCTTGCACCCCAGGGCAATTTTCACTTCCGAGAGCATCTGTCCGCAGTTGAGTTCCGGGACGATGACCTTCTTTGCCTGGGCGGCCGCTCGGGCCAGTTCCTTGTCAGGGAACGGCCAGAGGGTGATCGGGCGGAAGTGCCCGACCTTGATTCCCTTTGCCCTTGCTTCGCGAACCGCCCGGACGGCGGACCGAGCCACACAGCCATAGGAAACGACCAGGATCTCCGCGTCCTCGGTCTGTTCGAGATCGTACCTGACGATTTCGTCACTGAAGCGCTCGACTTTCCTGACGAGTCGAAGGTGCTTTTTCCCGATCTCTTCCGGTTCGTTGGTGGGGAATCCGTAGTCGTTGTGGGTCAGCCCCGTGACGTGCCAACGGTAACCATCACCGAACGAGGCCATCGGGGGGACGTCGTCTTCTTCATCGGCGAGATACGGTACGAAGGTTTCAGGAGAAACTTTCGGTTTTTTCCTGTCGACGATCGGGTAGGATCCCGGTTCGGGAATGACGACTTTCTCGCGCATGTGGCCGATGACCTCGTCACTCATGACGAGGACCGGCTGCCGAAAACGCTCGGCCATGTTGAAAGCATCGATCGTCAGCTCAAAACACTCCTGCACGGATGAAGGTGCGTAAGCGATCGTTCCGTGGTCGCCGTGAGTTCCCCAGCGCGCCTGCATGACATCCTGCTGGGATACGCGGGTGGGCAAACCGGTTGAGGGGCCTCCGCGCATGACGTCGATCACCACGATTGGGATCTCGGCCATGTAGGCCAGCCCGAGGTTTTCCTGCTTGAGCGAGAAGCCGGGGCCGGACGTAGCGGTCATGGCCTTGTAGCCTGCAATCGAGGCACCGATCGTCGCGGCGATTCCGCCGATTTCGTCCTCCATCTGGATGAAACGGCCGTTGATTTTCGGAAGTTCTTCCGCCATCACTTCGGCAATTTCGGAGGACGGAGTGATGGGATAGCCGCCAAAAAAGCGGCAGCCTGCTGCGATTCCGCCCATGGCGACCGCCATGTTCCCCTGCCAGAAAGCGAGTTTCTTAGGCATTCTCCACACGCTCCTTTACAGTGACGGCCAGATCCGGGCAGATGTTCTCGCACTGCCGGCAGCCAATGCAGTCGTCCATTCGGACGGGTTCGCACTTGGCTTTCGCGTCCAGCTCGAGGACCTTTTTCGGGCAGATCGCGATGCACAGACCGCAGCCCTTGCACCAGGCCTTGTTGATGATGACATCATACTTCTTTGCCAAACGGTTCACCCTCCCCCAGCAAAACAAATCCGAGCCCCACCGTCGTGGGAACCCGCACCTCCGATTATGACATTCCGCAAAACGATAAACAACCCTAAATAGAGTTCTTTATTGTGAATATTGCTTTACAATGCATCATCTCTGTCGAACCATCAGTCGATTTGTTCACAAATCGAGGGGATAGCCCACGCCATCCCCTCAACGAACCCGAGCAGAGTAAATTTCCCGGGTATGTCTTAAACGACTGCCGGCTCGATCAGCAGCTTGCCTTCGGCGAAACGGCGGTAATGGAGCATATCGATGGGGATGTCCGATTTGCCGAGAACGATGTGCTGGGCGAGCGCTTCTCCGGTAACGGGTCCGAACATGAACCCGTGGCCCGAATACCCGCAGCTCAGGTAGAATCCCTTGACGTTTTCGGCTTCGCAGATGATGGGCTGGCGATCGGGGGTCATGTTGTACAAGCCCGACCATTGCCGGACCACACGGATCCCCTTCGCCCTCGGCAGGAGTTTCGTGAAAACCCGCGACATGTGTTCAAGGAAATCCCATGTCGCGCCGCAGCTGAAGTCGGCGGGGTGCCCCTCGGGGCTGCATCCACCGATAATGGAGCCGTGCGGCCGCTGCTGGAGGTAGTAGTTGCCGGAGAAGCTCATGAGCATCGGAGGGCAGACCCCCGGTTCCACCGGTTCGGTGATGATGATCTCATGCCGCTCCGAGTAGTTCGGGATTTCTACGCCGGCCATCTTCGCCACAAACTGGGCATAGGGCCCCGCGGCGTTGATGACGATCGGTGCATCGATTTCTCCCTTGGTCGTGACGACCCCCGTGACCTTACCGGAAGCGACCTTGATCCCGGTGACCTCGGTATGCTTGTGGAACGTCACACCCAGCCTCTTGGCCGCTTCCTGGTAGGCAAAGGTCGTCAGGAACGGGTCCGCGTGTCCGTCCCGGTGGTTGAAGGTGAAACCGATGGCGTCATCCACGGCGACTCCCGGGCAGATTTCCCTTGCTTCGTCGTGGGAGACGATTTTCGTCATGTAGCCCAGGGAGTTTTGGAGAGCAACGTTTTTCTGAAGCTGCTCGAACTCGGACTGGTGGTAGGCGACCATGAGATAGCCGCTCTGGTTTAACCCGACATCCATGCCGAGTTCGTCGGAAAGCTGCTCGAATTTCTCGACGCAAGCCAGGCCGAAACGGCAGTTCATCTCCGTTCCCCACTGGGCCCGGATTCCCGCCCCGCAGCGTCCCGTCGATCCGGAGCAGACGGTATTCTTTTCCAGGACGACGACGTCCTTCATGCCGAGCTTCGCCAGGTTGTAGGCGACAGAAACACCGTTGATGCCTCCGCCGACCACAACCGCTTCAGCCGTATTCTTCCAGGTCATCAGTTGTCTCCTCCCTTGGCGAGAACGCCGAGCTTGACGGGCTTGACGGGAGGCCGGAAGGTCCCGGGATCCACCTGGGCCATGGGGATTCCTTTTGCCCTGGAGATCTCCCGCATGATGATCTCCCGGCAGCCGCGCCCCTGGCAGGGGCCCATCCCCACCCGCAG
>AQRZ01000031.1 GCA_000402835.1 Synergistetes bacterium JGI 0000079-D21 | reverse complement strand
TCCAGGCATTATTACGAGAAGAAACGGGAAGAGGGGAAAACCCACAACCAGGCGGTCCGGGCCCTTGGGAGGCATATGGTGCGGGTCATCTGGTCCATGGTGAAACGGAACGAGCCGTACCGGGTTGTGAGGATGGACGAAAGCCTCAATCGCGAATTGGCGGGGAGCCGGGACTTGAAAATATAAGCGGGATGTTCAGACCTTGTTCTTTGCTGTTTGCATACAAAAATCCGCCCAGCCAAGCTTCCTCACGGTTTCGGAACAGGCTTGCCTGAACTCCTTCAGGGTGAAATAATCGGGGAAATCTGCTTCTCGATTCCCGAAAGGGGCGATCCCTGGTGAAGAAATGGCTTTTCGCGGTCGCGGCTCTTTCCCTCCTGGCCGTTTCCCCGGTGCCGGCCACGGCCGTCGAACCTGCGGCCTACGTTGTTTACGATGTGGTCCCGACTTACTTTACCACCATTGAGGAGGCCCTGGCAGCCTTCTCCACGATTCGGAACCAGGTCACCACTCAAGGAGGCGATATTCAAGGCATCAACCTTTCCAGGGAAGCGATTTCCTTCAAGCCTGCCGTCGGCTCCCCCGTCTCGATTCCCTTTGCCACGCTGACCCTTCTTCGGGTCTTCGAAATTCCCAAAGAGCCGGGACCCTGGAAATGGGGGATCGGAGCGAAGATTTCAGAAAAGGGTGATTTCGTCTTCCTCGCCGCAAAATCCCGCGAGGCCGCCGAGAAGATGTTCTCGATCCTCGCAAGCTTTGCAACCGCGGCCGGATCCCCGATCGATTTCCGGGACGTCGGTGCAGCCACCGTCGCCCCCACCAAACAGGACCTGAAAGCCAATAAACTGAAGGATTCCAAGGGCGGGGTCGTCCAGTGGGTGGCGGTCGGAGGGGTTTCGGAGAAGGCGGGGCTCCAGGTGGGGGACCTCATCCTGTCGATCAACGGACTGCCGGTGGACGACAACGAGGAGTTCCAGGAGAAAGTCTGGCCGACGATCGCACCGGGCAAGGGCATCGAAACATACGACCTCGAGATCCTTCGCAAGGGGACCCCCATGACGATCCAGGTCAAGCTCCGTTCCCTCGAGAGTCTCCCCAAGCCACCGGCGACCCTGAATTTCGCGCCGCCCCCCGGTTCCTCCGCGGCCGCTCAGAAACAGCCTCCCAGGCTCGGATTCACGCTACGTGGCCTTGACTCGGCCGAAACCGCTTCGCTGAACGGGAAAACCGGCGCAGCGATCGCAGAACTCGCTTCGGGCGGGGAGGCCGAGAAGGCGAAGATGCAGGTGGGGGACATCATCGTGGCCTGCAACGGACAGGCTTTGGCGGGCCCGAAAGAACTGGGGGCCCTCCTCGTGGCGGGAGAAAACACGTTCACCGCACTCCGCAAAGGCTTGCAGCTGACCTTCAAGCTCAACCCGCCGGTGGCCAGTTATTGATAATGTGCTGAAACGGAAGTTTGGTATTATAATATCTGTGCAAAGCGATTGTCCTTCCGTCTTTTTCCTGCAACGATCCAATCCCGGGTTGGCCCAGGAGGGAGGGGACAGGTCATGAAAAGAGTCGTCGTGGCCATTGACGGAAGCGAGGAAAGCAAGGGAGTCATCGATTACGCGGTTCACTATGCCAACCGTGAGCCTGATGCCGAGATGTTGTTCCTCCACGTGATCGGAACGGAGGAGAGGGGTCGGGTGTTCGTCGAAGGATTCGCCGTCGAACTGCCGACCGTCGGCGAAACCGTGAAGAAGGAGTTCGAGGAATTCGTCCGCGCACAGATCGCCAAGAGCGGGGCGAGCATTCCCAGGATGTCCATCACGGTCCTTCCCGGCATCCCGTACGCCAAGATCGTGGAGTTCGCCGAGGAAAACAATGCCGACATCATCATGATCGGGCATCGGGGCCTCAGCAACCTCAAGCGGTTCTTCCTCGGGAGCGTCGCCGCCAAGGTGGTCGCCCACGCCCCTTGCAGCGTCTACGTCCACCGGCCGAAAGCGAAACACTCCTAGCGTTCGCCAAAAAAGGGGCTCCCCTCGCGGGGAGCCCCTTTTTTGGCGCCCCGGCAACCGTACGCCTTCAGTGGGCCGCCGGGTTTTCAAGGATCCCGACAAAGAGCGGGATGCCAGCCTCGAGGTCCATGATGCCGTAGAGGAAGGGCCGATCGAAGGTGATCTCCCTCTCCACGGCCGGGATGCTCGTCATCCGCATCCCGACGGAAGTGACGGCGGCGGCTTCGGTGCCTTTCTCGTCGACCCGGACGAAAGTCTTGTGGCGGACCGACCCGATATACAGCTCCTTCGCCTTCCGCTCGCTCATCCCCGAAAAATCCGCGCGGGCAGGGTCGAACGCGACTCCGATGCCCATTTTGGCGAGCTTGTCTTCGAGGGTGTCCTCGTACCGCGACTCGAACCTCGGGAGGGCCAGCCTAGTTTCCAGCCTGGGGTTTCCTTTCATCATCCGGGCGATGCTTTCGAAAAGAGCCGCCGGGTCCTGTCTCGCCAGCCATTTCCTCGGGGCAGCGTTCCCGTCCGGCAGCAACGCAAAAAAGGCGAACCGTCCGTCTTCATAGGGCAGCGAAATCCCGGTTGCCCCGTTGCCGGAAAGGACCGTGATCCGGCCCGTCCGCTGCATGAAATCCGTTTCGATATCGGATCCCGGAGCGTGGAAAACCCGTTTGCCCGTCTCGCTCCGTTCGAAGGGAACCTGCCAATCCGCCTTGAAGAAGACGGCGTTCACCAAAAACAGCACCTCGTCCTGACGGATCGAGTCGACGATCTTCTCGATCGTGCCGCGCGTGGCCTTTTTCACCCAGGAATTGATGACCCCGGGAGCCCCCTTGTCCCTGAAATCGAGCCTGCGGGCGGCCGCGCCGAAATAGTCCGCGTTCCTCTGCAGGAACGGACGGGCGGGCCGGTACTTCCAGTCGAACCAGACGGAGTTGGCGATCCCGACGGTCGTTTTTTCGCCCGTGCGGTCCAGTCCGGAGATCCAGGCCCTCATCGACCGGTTGAGGCGCTCCAGGGGAACGCCGCTTCCCGCCAGCAGCTTCAGCATCTGCGCCTTCGTTTCGCCCTCGGCCCCGTTTGCCGTCATGGAAAGAGCCAGGTGCACCGAGGCGGGGGACACCATGAGGTTGCCTTCCTTGGTTTCCGCGGAGGCCGCCAGGAGAACAGCGGAGAACCGGTTGATCGCCCTGCGGACCCCTTCTTCGGGCAGGCCGGGGCAAGAGGAACGCGTAGCGGGCGACACGCCCGCCATCAGGTCCGCGACCTTCGGCGGCGCGGCCAGGGCGCTGCCGGGATGCACGAGCCCCGACAACCCGAGCAGGCAGGCTCCGACGGCCAGGAAGGCAAAGAACCCTTTCTTCATGAAACCCCCCTCTTTTCCGGAAATTTCGGCCTTTCCGCTTCCTCTCCTTGCATTCTATCCCGTGGCCCGGATTTAAAAATCCGCCTTTTTACTCAGTTCGCGCTTTCTTTTTTTCCTTCAGGCGTAGGCTTTCATCACGTAGGAGGATGTGCTCAGGGCGAGCATGGCCCCGTAATCCAGCGTGAAACGCACGATGGCGCCCAGGGCGGGAGGAACCGGACAATCCTGCACGTCCAGGGTCAAGTGGTCGCTGGAGGCCCCTAGCACCGCCACGCCGGCATCGAGGGGCGTCAGGCCGTCGATCTTCACGTCCTGCTTGCCGACCGCGGCGATGGCCCTCCGGCGACGGCCGCGATCCTCGAAAACCGGCACGTTCCCGAAGGCGTCCGCCCCGATCAGCCCGATCGGCTGGCTCGGTTTGACCCGAACCTCGATGATCTCCGCCTCCAGCACGAAGGCGTCCCGGTGAAGTCCGGGAATCGCCTGCATGCGGCTCGTGTTGTGACCCAGCAGGATTCCCTCGCCGACCCGGAGATTGTTCACCTGAGGGGGCATAAGCCCGTTTTCGACAAGCTCCAGGGAAGAAGTGGCCCCGCCCGAAACGATCTCCACCGGGCGCCCCAGCCCCTCCGCCAGCCTGTTCCTGCATTCGACCAGCAGGTTCATGTTCTCCGGCGTGGGCAGGACGCCCCCGAAGCACCCGATGTTGGTCCCGACGCCCATGCAGCGAACCCGCCTGCAGGAAGCCAGCGTCCTTCCCATGGCCTCCATCTCGTCCGGCCAAAGTCCTTCGCGGAGATCCCCAACGTCCACCATTACCATCACGTCCATGGATTTTCCCGCCGCATCGCAAACCTTCTCGAGCGCAAGAACGGTTTCCGTCATCGAGATCACCGTTCCGTCGGCCACCTGCACCAGCTCTTCCAGCTCCGACAGCATGGGGATCCGCAGCAGCATGAGGGGTTCGCTGAAGCCCGCTTCCCGCAGTCGGCGGAGGTTCTTCACCCGGCTGTCCATCAGGACGCTGCAGCCCCCCTCGACCATCGCCCGGGCGACCACGGGATCCGCGCAGAATCCCTTCGTGACTCCGAACACTCGGATCCCCAGCTTTCCGGCCCGCCGGACAACCTCGGTCGCGTTCTCGCGGACCTTTTCAGGGTCAATCACAAGCCGTGGAAACATTTCGAACACCTCCGAAAACAGTCAAGTCCCAGAACTGCTGTAAATTCAGATCCGGTTACAGATTCACCGCTACAACCTCGGGTTGAGACATGTTTACTGGCCGTTCCACTGAGGCCTTTTCCTTCCGTTCCTGTTCCGCCTTTGCTTCCAGGATTTCCGCCATGTCCATGTACCG
>AQRZ01000030.1 GCA_000402835.1 Synergistetes bacterium JGI 0000079-D21 | reverse complement strand
AGGAACTGGAATTCCGATACAACAATCGAAGGACGGATATCTTCCCTGTTCTCGGTCAGTATGTCTGTGACTTTGTACCCTTTGTGCCAAATAGGGACTAATCACCTTTGTCTTTTGGGGTGTTGCTCTTAACTTGAGGCATTTTTCTCCAGAAGTAGTCGACGTGGTTGAGCATGGCTTTCCAGGCCTTGCCAGGCTCTCGAGTCTTTATCGCTTCTAAAACTTTCCAATGTTCCAGACGGTCCTCGGTGGGCAATATGGCATAGTGGAACTGTCGTTGGGCCTGAATCTCGTTTTTCAGGAATTCAAGCAATCTACCTAAGAGACGGTTCCCTGAGAGTTCAACGACGGCTTCATGGAACCGATCATGGATGAAATCCAGTGTTTCTCCTCGCTCCTCTCCCCTCAGGATGTACTCTAATTTTTCAATATCTTTCAGGGTTACCCGCTCTGCGGCGTTGTAGGCAGCCTGCCCTTCGAGAAGTCGCCTAATTTCCATGAGTTCGTTATAAGAAGAATTCTCAAAAATCGCTGTGGCCACGTCTGCTCCTTCGGAGAGCTTACCGGCATTCCTTGAGAGAAATGTGCCTTGGCCCGGCTTCGCCTCCAGGATCCCCGCATGCTCAAGTGCCTTCAAAACCTCCCGTATGCAGTTTCGGCTCACGCCAAAAGTTGAAGCAAGCGCTTTTTCTCCCGGGAGTTTCTCTCCGGGGACCCAGTGTTTGTCTCTTATTGCCTGAAGCATCTGCTCCATGATGTCCTTATGTAGAGTGGATTTGTTTGCGGGTTTCAACATGTATGCATTTCTCCTTATAATTCAAGTTTAACATTATCGGAATCCCTGCCCTGATAACTCAAACATAGATCCCCTGATAATACTGAAGTTTAAAACATCGTTGCAGAATTTGCACCCCCAAATGGTTATTGACGAGAAGCCCTAATTGTAGTACGGTAGGGCTGTCCTACAAAAAACGTCTTAGTTTATTGTATCACAACTTTATTCGAATGGGAGGTATGGGGCGTAATGTAAGTAAAATGATTTACGGCAGGCAGTCCTGGACTTTAGAAAAACATCTAGAAGTGTTTATTGAAACTGGGGGGATTCGCTTGCAGCAACTAAGCTTGTTCCGAAGGTCCGTTTATTGGCTAGATAAGATTATTGGCGTTTTTATTTTGCTAAACCTCCTGGCTCTTTCAGTTTTGGTGTTCGTGCAGGTCCTCCTTCGCTACGTCTTCCGTGCCCCCCTTATGGGCATCGAGGAACTTTGTTATTTCCCGTCCACGTGGCTCTACCTCTTCGCCGCCGTCTATGCCTCTTCCGAGAAGACCCAGCTTTATGCGAGGGTGCTGGAGATCTTCATCAAGGACAGAAAGAAAGTGTACCTCCTGCGGGCCTTCGCGGCCGTCGTCACGACCCCGATCCTCATGTGGCTGACCTACTGGGGGTACGACCTGCTCAAGTATTCCCTACGGGTCGAGAAGGAGACCGACACGCTCTTCATCCGCTGGACGCTTGCCGAGGGTGCGGTCTTCGTTTGCTTTGCCCTGATGCTTTTCTACACGATAGTTGAGATCGTCGACTACGTCTCGCTTTACAAGGGCGCAGAACTACCCCTGGCCAAGGCGATCGAGGAGGAAATCTGACTATGGACGGCGTAACCCTTTCCGCGATTTCTCTCGGGATCTTGATGATCCTCCTTTCCGTCGGCGTCCCCATTGCCTTCTGCTTCAGCGGGGCTCTCCTGTTCATGATCCTGGTCGGCGAAGTTTCCATGAAGGGCATGATGATGTGGGGCCTCCAGCAGATACTGAGCCCGGCCCTGCTCTGCATCCCCCTGTTCATCTACGCTGGTGGCCTCATGAGCGACAGTGGCATCGCCAAACGGCTGCTGGAGTTCGTCGACATCTTCGTCGGCCGGGTCAAGGGAGGGCTCGGCTACGTTTCGACGGTGGCTTCCGCCATAATCGGGGCGATCTCCGGGAGTGCCTTCACGGGTGTTGCGGCGACCGGTAACATCCTCATCCCCGAGATGGAAAAGCGCGGCTACCCCAGGCCCTTCGCGACCGCTCTGGTGACGGTTTCTTCGGTTCTTGGAGTGCTCATCCCCCCGAGCACCCCAATGATTATCTTCGGTTACGTGACGGGGACGAGTGTTCTGGCAGGCTTTCTGTCCACCGTTGGCCCGGGTCTTTTGACCGTGGCGATCTTCTGCGCGATCAACCGATTCATGGTCCGCAAGTTCCCTCTTGTCATCCTTCCGCCGATCACGGGCAAGGAAAAGCGGCGCCAGATCTTTTCCAAGGGCTGGAGCGCGCTGCCTGCCCTCTTGATGCCCGTCATCATCCTCGGCGGCATTTACGGCGGCGCCATGACCCCGACCGAAGCCGCAGCCGTGGCCGTCATCTACTCCATCCCCGTCGGGTTCTTCGTTTACAGGGGGCTGTCCTTGAAGAGTTTTTGCGACATTTCAAGGAACGCGGCTGTTTCCACCGGCACGATCATGGTCATGATCATGTGCAGCATGATGCTGAGCCAGACCTACGTCGTGCTCCAGGTCCCCCAACATATCGTTTCGGCCGTTTTCAGCATCACCCAGAACAAGACCCTCATCCTGCTGATGATCAACCTCATCCTGCTGTTCGTCGGCATGATCGTCAACGACACGACCGGGATCATCCTGGTGGCCCCGCTGCTTCTCCCCCTGACGCAGGCGATCGGGATGAACCCGATTCATTACGCGGCGATGTTCGTCACGAACATGGCGATCGGCTCGATCACGCCGCCCTACGCGAGTCTCCTCTACCTGGGCATGCGGATCGGCAGGGTGGAGTTCATGGACATGCTGCCCAACGTGGGCATCCTCCTGGCTGGTTATATCCCGGTGATGTTGGTGACCACGTACTGGCCTCCGCTTTCGCTCTGGCTGCCGAAGCTGCTGGGGTACGTGTAGGCGCGATTCTTCGGAATGAATCTAATGAAGATGAAGAAGGAGGGTGAATAAAACGATGAGTCTTTTGGAAATCCTGCGTTCCGAGGTCAAGCCTGCCCTGGGCTGTACGGGGCCGGTGGCGGTCGCCTTTGCTGTGGCGGTGGCGAAGGACGCGGTGGGCGGGATCCCGAAAAAGGTCCGGGTCCTGATGGACAAGGATACCTACGTGAAGAACTGCGCGGTCGGTATCCCCGGGATCGACTTAAGGGGCATCCCCATCGCCTCGGCCCTAGGGGCCGTCGCGGGTGTGTCGGAGGCGGGCCTGGAGGTCCTGAAGAAGGTCAAGCCTGCCGACGCGGAAAGGGCACGGGCCCTGCTCCCCTCGGTGAGCGTCGACATAAAGTGGGACTTCGACGGGGTCGGGCTTTACATCGAAACCTGGGTGGAAAGCGACCGCGGCACGGGGCACGCCCTCGTGGCCAAGAAGCACGACCAGGTCATCTTCGTGGAACTGGACGGAAAACTGGTCCGCGGCGCTTACCCCTCGGGATTCAGGGAAGTCACCGACGAGACCAAAGACCCGATCCGGTCCTACGGGCTGGAGGATCTCTGGGACTTTGCGGTGAAGGAGCCGATCGACAACCTTTTGTTCCTGCGGGAGGCCGTGACCCTGAACATGGCGCTGGCGGAGCAGGGGCTCCAGGAAGGGATAGGGGAAAACTTCGGGAGCGGCTTTTCGGGGATCCCCTCCTTGGGGGCGATCCAGAAGGCCAAGAGCATGGCGGCCTCCGCGGCCGATGCCCGGATGTCGGGCGAAAGCCTGCCCGCCATGAGCTGCGCCACTAGCGGGAACGTGGGGATTACGGCTTCGGTACCGCTAACCGTCATGGCCTGGGAACTGGGGGCCGACGAGGACCGGATGCTCCGGGCGATCGCACTCAGCTTCCTCCTGACGATTCAGATCAAGAGCTACATTGGCCGCTATTCGGCTTTTTGTGCCTGTGCCATCGCTTCCAGCATCGGGATCGCGGGGGGCATGGTTCTGCTTCTTGGGGGAACGGCAAAACAGGCCGACGGGGCGATCCGTAACGTGGTCGGGAGCACTTTGGGGGTTCTGTGCGACGGGGCCAAGCACGGTTGCGCGCTAAAACTCTCCGTGGCGGCCGGGGCGGCGATCGAGTCCGCCTACCTGGCGATGCAGGGTTCGGCGATTCGAGGCGGGGACGGGTTCGTCTGCGCAACGGCCAACGAGACGATTCGCCTGATGGGGCGCATGGCCCGTGAAGGGCTGGGAAAGGCTGATGAAACAATGTGTCGGCTGATTTTCGAGCGAGAGCAACAGGTCGCCGCTAGGCGATCCTGAGAAAAACCAAGAAAAATAAAACTCAGAATGGGGGGCGAAACCTTTCGTGGGAGTGGTAACGCGGTTGGAGGAGATTAGGCGGAGATTTATCAGTCGGAACAGAATAATGCGAAAGGGGAGTAAAAAATGGTGAGAAAGCTTGCCTTTTTGCTAGTGCTAGTCATGGGGCTCTCGATGCTTTCAGGGGTGGCCTTCGCGGCAGAGAAAACTTATACGTGGAAGATGGCCCATATTCGCCCGCAGGGCTCAACAATCGACAAAGAATTGAAGAGGTTCTCCGAGGAACTGAAAGCAGCGACCGGGGGTCGGATCACGGTGAATATTTACGGGGCCAATCAGCTTGGTGACTACACGGTAGTGCAAGAGAAGATTGGCTTGGGCTCAGTGGAAATGGGGTGCATGTCCATGTCAACCTCGGTCGACAAGCGTGGCCTGGCCTTCACAATGCCCTACCTAGTGCGGGATTACGCAACCGCAAAAAAGAACTATGCTTCCGGTACACCCTTTGCGAACTACATCGCTAAGGTTTACGAGAAACAAAATATCAAGGTCCTGGGCTACTGGCCCGTTTACTTTGGCGGTGTTGGCCTATTGAAACAGCCTGCGGATCCGACAAACCCGATGGGCAAGCAGAACCTGAAGGTCCGTGTACCGGCTATGAAGACCTGGGAGGCCTTGGCTAACGGTTTCGGTTACCAGGCAACTCCGTTGCCTTTCTCGGAATTTTTCACTGCGGCTCAGACGGGGATGGTGGACGGCATCATGGGCGGCGGTGCTGAAAATTACTACGTCACGTTCCGTGACCTGATTAAGTTTTACATTCCGTTGAACACGCACTTCGAGTGCTGGCCCATCACGATTAACCTGGACCTCTATAATTCCCTCTCGCCGAAAGACCGGAAGATCCTGGACGAGAAGGCAAGGGAACTTGAGAACCGGCGCTGGGTGAAAGTCGAGCAGGATCAGGATGTTTACGAGACCCTGCTTGCTAAGTCCGGAGTGAAGATCATTAAACTGACGCCACAGCAGTTGGAAGCGTTTGCAAAACGGGGTCGTGAGCTTGCATGGCCTGAACTGAAAAAAGTCCTTGGGGACAAAGTCTTCAATGAGATCTCAGCGACGTTTGTTCTGAAATAGAACCCGATGAAGGTTAGGGGCGCAGCCGTCAGGCTGCGCCCTTTTGGAAGGAATAGGAAAAGGAGTGAATCAGAAATGGGCAGGATTACCGTCATGAGCGCTGGAAACGGCGGCCAAGCCCTCGCGGGGGAGCTCGCTCTCAGGGGACACGACGTCACCCTTTACGAACATCCTCTTTTCAAATCGAAGATCACGGCGATCCGCGAACGGGGAAATATCATCGAGCTGGAAAACAAAGTCGTCGGCATGGGGAGACTCGCCAACTCCACGACCGACGCCGCTGAAGCTCTGGTGGAAGCGGAACTCGTCTACTTCACGGCCCCATCTTACGCCCAGGAGCTCTTTTTCGAACTGGCCCTGCCCCACTTCAAAGACGGGCAAATTCTCGTCCTCTCGCCTGGAAATTTCGGTACATTCGCCCTAAGGCGAGCCTTCGCAGAAGCGGGTAAACGAGTGATCGTGGCGGAGACGGACAACCTCCCCTACGCCTGCGTGGCGCTAGAACCGGGCCGGGTCGACGTCAAGGGCGTCAAAAAGTCGGTGATGCTCGCGGCCTTGCCGAATAGCGATTACGCATGTGTGGAGGCGGCCGTGAAGGGAGCCTTCTGCACCACGGTTACCAGAGGCAGGAATGTGCTCCAAACCAGCCTGTCCAACACGAACAGCATTGCCCATTGCGCTCCCATGCTCATGAACGCAGGGCGCATTGAGGACGAAAACACCGTTTTTCGTTTCTACGCGGAAGGGACGCCACCGTCGGTCTGCCGCGTCATGGAAGCGGCAGACCGCGAACGGGTTGCCGTCGGACAGGCCTTCGGGTTCGAGCTTGCGAGTATCTATGAGACTATCAGGATGCAGTATGGAGTCGACGGCAAGGACCTCCACGCGGTCATTCACGCTAACCCGGCCTTTAGCGGGATAGACGCACCTTCGACTTTGAATCACCGCTTCCTGACGGAGGACACGCCCTTTTCCATGGTTCCGCTCTCCGCTTTGGGGAGGCTGGCCGGTATCCCTACGCCGGTAACGGATGCACTTGTCTGCCTTCTTGCTGCTGCCACAGGGCAGGATTTCCACGAGACCGGACCGGGGATCGAGAAGATGGGCCTTTCGGGGATGACCTTGGAGCAGGTCCGCCGCTTCGTCGACGGTGACTGCCGATGAAGAGAGCCATCCGTATCGAGAAGGATGACAACGTGGCGGTAGTCGCCCAAAACACGGCGAAGGGCGACCGACTAGATTGTTCCGGGCTTAAGGTCACGGCGATAGCGGACATCCCTCTGGGGCACAAGGTCGCCCTGGCTCCGATCGGGCAAGGACAAATGGTCGTTAAGTTCGGGGTTCCCATCGGACGGGCGCAAGTATCCATTCCGGCCGGGGACCACGTCCATGTCCACAACCTAGAGGATATTACAGAGGAACTCAGCGAAAATTACGCGAAAAAGATCCGCGGGATGGGAGCGTGAGCGCGGGATGAAGGAAATCCTTGCCTTCAGAAGACCGGACGGAAGGATCGGGATCCGGAACCAGGTGCTTGTCATCTCGATGGTGTCCTGTTCAAACACGGTCGTCTCCAGGATCGCCCAGGCGACGGGAGCCGTTCCCATCACTCACGAGTTCGGGTGCGTGGAATTCCAGGAAGACCACAGGCGGACAAAACTGGCCCTCGTCTCGGCGGGCACAAACCCGAACGTCTTCGGGGTCCTGCTTGTGGGCCTAGGGTGCGAGCAGACATCTCTGGCCGACGTCAAACAGGCCATCGCTTCGATAGGGAAACCGGTCGAAGGCATCCTGATCCAGGAAGAGGGAGGCTCCCCGGAGGCGGAAGCCAGGGGAGTCGAAATCGTCAGGAAACTGCAGGAAGAGGCAGCTCGGCAGGAACGGATCCCCTGCAGCGCCGGGGGGCTCGTCGTGGGCATCCAGTGCGGGGGTTCCGACTGGACCACCGCGGTGGCCGGCAACACCGTGATCGGTGCGATGGCCGACCGGGTGATCGAAAACGGCGGCAGTGTCCTCATGTCGGAGGTCATGGGCTTCCCGGGCAGCGAGCACATCGTGGCTGCCAACGCGGTGAACCGCGAGGTGGGCCTGCAGGTGCTGGACATGGTTTCCGATCTCCGGGCGGAGTACGTCGAGCTTTACGGCCAGACCATCGAGGAAGTCAACCCCACCCCCGGCAACAGGGCCGGCGGCATCACCACCCTGGTGGAAAAGTCTATGGGCAATGTCAAGAAGATGGGAAGCTCCCCGGTCCAGGGAGTCCTGCAACTGGGAGACCCGATCCCCCATCCCGGCCTCTGGGTGGTGGACAACCGGGCCCAGGGCCCGGATCCCTTCAACGTGACGGGCTTCGCGATACAGGGGGCGAACGTGACCGTTTTCAGCAGCGGACGGGGCTCGCCGGTCGGGTGCGCGGTCATGCCCGTGATCAAGATCACCGGGAATCCCGCCACCTTCAGGAAACTCGAAAGCATCACCGATTTCAACGCCGGTGTGGTCGTAGAGGGAAAACCGATTCCCGAAACGGGTGAAGCTCTCTACGGGCTTCTCCTGGAAGTCGCTGGGGGGAAGCCCACGAAGTCCGAGCTGAACGGGAACTTCGAGTACGCGATCCCGCGGGAGCCGGCCAGGAAAAAACCACGGGAATGCTGCGCGGATGGAGGCGTTTGATTTGTCCGGGAAAGAAAGACTGCTGAGCCTTTTCGATGTCCTGGGTCCCATCATGACGGGCCCTTCCAGCTCAGCCACGGCCGGGGCTGTCAAGATCGGCCGCATGGGGAGGATGTTCCTCGGGGGGGAACCCGAAGAAGTGGACCTGTATTTTTCCGAGACCTTCGGATGCAAGTACCGGGGGAACTCGACCGACGCGGCGGCGATCGGTGGCCTCATGGGGTTTGCCGTGGATGCCCCCGAGATCAGGGATGCCCGTGAAATCGCGGCTTCCCGGGGGATAAAGGTCTCGACCCGCATCAAGCCGGAAGAAGCGGCGCCGCCGGATGCCCGGCCGAAGCCCATTTCGATCGAGATGGACCTGCGGCGGGGCGGCGAGTCGGTCCACGTCACGGGGCTTTCCGTGGGCGGCAGCGAGATCGTCATGTCGGAGGTCGACGGGTTTCCGGTCAACATCCAGGGCAACGAGGACGGGTTTTTGGTCTTTTCGTCAGACGGGGCGCTCGAGCGGGCCCTGCGGAACGTCTTCGGGAAAAACCTTTTGGAAGTTGAATGTATCGAGAAGAACGGCCATTTCCTCTACGTCGGGATCCTTGAAAAACCTGCTTGCGTCGCCTGCCTGGAGGAGGTGCGGAAGCTGCCCGGCGTGACCCGGGTTTCGGCTTTCGACAACCTTCTCGCCTACCGGCTGTATGACCCTGTGCCCCTTTTTAAGAGCATTGCCGAGATAGTGGCCTGGTGCGAGAGGGAAGGGGGCTCGATGGCCGATGCCGCAATTGCTTACGAAAAGAAGCGAAGTGGTATGTCCGAGACAGAGGTCAGGCTAATGGCTCGTGAGATCTGGAAGGTAATGGTGACATCCGTCGAAACGGGAATTCAGGGCAAGAACGCCGTGCTGAGTGGTCTCGTACCCGGAGATGCGGGGTACCGGCTTGCAGAGCGCGCGGAGGCAGGGCTTTCCCTTTCGGGCAAAACACTGGCCCTTGCGGCCGCCCGAGCCCTAGCCTGCATGGAATGCGATGCCTGCATGGGGCGTGTCGTGGCGGCTCCTACCGCCGGGGCAGCCGGGGTCATACCCGGCGCGCTGCTGACGGCGGCAGAGGTACTGAGAGCGACGGAGGACCAGGTCGTGGACGCGCTGCTCGTTTCAGCGGCGGTCGGCTCCGTGATCGCGCTCGTCGCACCCGTCTCCGGAACGATGGGTGGCTGCCAGTCGGAGGTTGGCGTTGCCTCGGCCATGACGGCCTCGGCACTGGTCCAGCTGGATGGGGGGACTCCTTCCCAAGTGGCGAACGCCATGGCAATCGCCCTAAAGAACGTCTTGGGGCTCGTCTGCGACCCCGTAGCGGGGGCGGTCGAAGTTCCCTGCATTAAGAGAAACGCTATGGGCGTCGCGAACGCATTCGTGGCGGCGGACATGGCCCGGGCGGGAATCGAGAGCGCGATCCCGGCCGACGAGGTGATCATGGCGCTCTGTAACGTCCAGAAACTTTTGCCGGTCGAGCTTAGGGCCTCCGCGCGGGGCGGGTTGGGGATCACCCCCACTGCAAAGCGGCTGCTGGCGGAAAAGATGGAACGCTTGGCGAGGGAAGCTGCCGGGGAAAAGTGACGCGGAAAGCGAAACGACATCTCTAGAAGGAGGAATGCGGCATGTCGACGGTACTGTTGAGCCAGGAAGACATCAAGAAGGTCATGGACCTGGGGGAAGTCGTCCAGATCGTGGAGAAGACCTTCAAGGGCTTCGGTGAAGGGACGACGATCAACCCGACGAAGGTGGGCCTGGATCTGGGTGAAACCGCGGACTTCCCGCCATACCAGGGGTTCATGAACGCTATGCCGGCCTACGTGGGTTGGAGGGACGTGGCCGGGATCAAGTGGGCCGGAGGCTTCCTTGGAGAGAGGAAGAAGATGGGGCTGCCCTACATCACCTCCCTGATCCTGCTTATCGACCCGAAGATCGGGAATTTCACGGCGGTGATGGACGGGGAATGGATCACCACCATGAGGACAGGGGCGCAGACTGCGGTGGCGCTGAAATACCTGCACAAGGGTTCTACGATCCGCCTGGGGCTGTACGGTGCGGGAGCCCAGGGGCACTCTCAGACGGAAGCGATCTCCAAGGTGTTTGACATCGAGGAAATTCGGGTGTACGACGTGTACCGTCCTGCAGCTGAGAAGTTCGCGGCTGACATGAAGGATGTGGTGAAGGGCCCCATCGTAATCGCGGACACACCGAAGGACGCTGCGTGGGGCGACGCGATCGTGTGCGTGACGCAGTCCAAGGACAAGTTCGTGAAGAACGAGTGGGTGAAGCCCGGGACGGTTGTGTTTCCAATGGGCTCGTACCAGGAAGTGGATGACGATTTCATCCTTTCGGCCGACCGCGTTGTGGTGGACCATATCGGCCAGTGCCTGCACCGGGGAGCGTTGAAGGAACTGGTGGAGGCCGGGAAGATCACGGAAGCTGACATCGACGCGACGATCGGCGAAGTTGTGGCGGGTAAGAAGCAGGGCCGCGTGTCGGCGTCTGACCGGATCCTGTGCATCCCGATCGGAACCGGTGCCATGGACGTGGCGGTGGCCTCGGTGGTTTTGGAGAGGGCGAAGGAGAAGGGGCTTGGAGGTTCCTTCGATTTCGTCTAGAAAAAAGGTTCTTCGCTATTTTGTGTGGGTGACGGCATAGAACTTTGGTAACTGGAATTCAAAACGACCTCCGACGAGGTAAAAAGCCAGGATGCCGTACTTGAGGCTTCGATATCCCCGGGCCTTTGCCCTTGCCGCCTGGAACAGGCTGTTCAGCCCCTCCAGGAGACCGTTGGAGATATGGGTCGAAAACCACCGGAGAATCTCGGCCTTGTGCTCCCGGAACGTCCGGGCCAGTTTCACCATGGGGCTCAGCCGGCTGTGGNAAGCCCAGTGGAGCCACTGCTTCAGGTTCAATTCCGCCTCTTTCGGTCTCATGGCGAACAGGTCCCGGAAGCCCTCCTTCAGGGCATGGGCCCGGCCCATGCGGGCATAGGCGGGATGATCCAGCAGAGCCTCCAAATCGGCCCGTTCCCTGCCGCTCAGGTCCCCCCGGTTCNTCAGCCAGAGGAAACGGGTCCGTTTCAGGCCTCCGGCGCGCTTTTGCTCCATCCGCCTGACGGCGTCCACGGCATCGTTCACCAGCTTCACCAAATGNAAACGGTCCGCTGTCACCGTGGCGTGGGGGAAATGCTCCCGGATTCCCTGGGCATAGGTCCCCGAAAGATCGCAGGAAAAGTGCCGCACCGAACCNGGATTCCCGTTATGAGCCTTCAGGAAGTCCTGGAAACGCTTCAAAGTGTCCTTCTGTCGGGTGGGAGTGACGAAAACCACCCGCTTTGTATCGAGATCCATGAAAACCGTCAGGTAACGGTGGCGCCGTTTCCAGCTCGTCTCGTCGATGCCGACGGAAGTCAGGGCGGACAGGTCCTGTCCCTCCACGGCGCTTTCGACGTAATGCCGGACGATCCTCCAGATTCGGGTGTCCCATTCGTCCAGGATCAAGGCCGCTTCCCGTACCGGCATGAACTTGACCAAAGACATGGCGAGACTCTCGAAGAGCAAAGTGAAGCCGCTGCCTTCCCGGCTCCAGGGGACCTTCACCTGTNTCACCCCGTGATCGGNGCACTTGACCCGAGGGACTCGGGCGTGGACGTAAGTCTTGTACTGGAAGAGATTCATGTGACGCCAGGTCCGTTNCACGGTGTCATGGACGGGACAGCNTCCCTTCCCGCACTNTGGGCAGGGCCACCGGCTGCCCGGCAGAAAGTCGACGTAAAGATCCACCTGGCCGGCATNCAGATCGGCTTCGATGCGTGTCAAAGTCCAGGGGTCCTTCAGACCTAACAGAGCTTCCATGAAGGGCTTGATTTCGTCCACGGGATGATCTCCTCTCTCGGGAAAGTGAACTCCAAGCCCAGATTACCAGCTTTCAGCAACAAGAACAGGGGCTAACAACCCACACAAAATAGCGAAGAACCAAAAAAAAGACGGAGGCGGCAATTCAGAGCCGAGTCAATCCGGCTAAAGCCGGACTACGGACCCCATGAGCCACACCTCCGTCTTCTAGTATCATAAATCTTAACCACAGAGGTCCGCCACTACTCGTTTTTGTAATGGTAGACCCCGTTTCGTTTTCGTTTCATTTTTTCAGGAAAAGATTCACCTTGACGCTGATATCCCGGAAACTCCGCGTCCCTCCTGCCTCGCTGACGACCCTCATCAGCCGGTCCGGGTCGGTGAAGCAGCGGCCCGAAAGGAGCGTCACCCCACGTTCCCCGAAAACCTCGGGGATCAGCGGGGTGGAGGGCCCCATCACGCAGATTTCTCGCGCTTGCTTCGAGAGGGCAACCAGGCCGTCGAAAGTTCCGTTCAGGAGGCTCGTGGCCGTCAGGATGACCACGTCGCACTTCGGCAGGAGTTCCTGCTGTAAGCTCGTTTCGGTGATCCCTTCCTCTCCGGGCCTCCCGTCATCGAAGACCACACACCGGTCGGCAATGGGCCGGATCCGTTCCAGCACCGGGGCCATGTCGCCGACCATCCCCACGCGGTCTTTCGGGCCGATGCGGAGCAGCTCCAGAACATCCTCACTTGAGGCTCCCGCGGGCCATTCCCGCTGGGCGAGCGCATTGAGCGCCGCCAGCCCGACGGATGCCTCCACGATGCTTTTCGAGCGCAACAGGGGCACCACCGCCCGGGCCTCCCTGCCCGCCAGCGTCCCCGCGTAAGGGAGGATGGAGCAGCCAGCCTTGTCCAAAAGGTGCCGCAGCATCCCGGCGACTCCCGTCTTTCCCGATTCCAGCCGCACCGCAGTGTAGCCGAGCCCGATCCGGACATCCGCGATCCGCTCGCCGGCTGACGCGGAGACCCCGTGCTCCACAAGCGCCTCGATCGTCGGAGCCTTCATTTTTCCTCTTTCTCTTCCCGGGTCAGGGTCGCCCTTTGCGCCCCTTACGGAATCCGCAAATCCCTCTTCATGTCCCCGAACCTGTTGCATTCCGCCTTCACGTTCACCAGGTCGCCCGTCTTCACCTCGGGAAGGGACAAGGAAACCTGCCCCCCGTCTTTTCCGGACTGGGCCGCGAGTTCGATTTTGGCGAACTCCTTCCCGTTGACCTGGACCTTGATTTCCTTGATGAAGTGGGCGTTCCCGTCCTGCACCAGGTGTTTGAAACCGATGACAAGCAAACGTCCCGCGGGTTCGTAGCGGAGGTCGATGGAAGACGGGGGATGTGCCGCCGCAGGACCGGCCACGAGCGCCACGAAGACAAGAAGCAGGACCGCCAGGAACATTCTCTTGCCTTGGAACATCTTGATCCCTCCCTCGCTCCGGTTCTTCCGAAGTATGGATTTATACGATACGATTCTAACACGACGCTACGCTAAATCATATTTCTCGCTTGCCCTGGAACTTGGCCGCGAGGTCCTGCAAGCCCTTGCCTTCCAGGCGGTTGAGAAGGTAGCGTTCCTGCGGCTTGGCTCCGATCGAGCAGTAGAACTCCCGGGCCGGGGTGTTCCAGGTGAACACTCCCCATTCGAAGCGTCCTCCGCCCCGCTCCAGGGCAAGGTTGGCCAGATAGGCCAGCATTGCCGTGCCGAAACCTCTCCCCCTCATCTCCGGGCGAACGTAAAGGTCCTCCAGGTAAATCCCCGGTTTTCCCTGGAACGTGGAGAAATTGTTGAAAAACAGGGCAAATCCCACGGGAACCCCCTGGAAACACCCGAAAAGCACCTCCGCAGAAGGCTTCGGCCCGAAAAGGTTCTCGCGGAGAAGCTCTTCCGTGGCGTTCACCTCGTGGGCAACTCCCTCATACTC
This sequence comes from Synergistetes bacterium JGI 0000079-D21, assembly GCA_000402835.1. The sequence goes on along the minus strand of AQRZ01000030.1, from coordinate 356 downwards.
GGCCAGCTCGACGATGAACCGCAGGACCAGGGGAACCTCGTCCGGCCTCGCGGGCCTGATCGTGAAACCCGGAATGCCCGTTTTCTGCTCTTCCTCCTGCACGGAGAACACCTCCCAATCGGAGCTTTAGGAGAATGGGACTCAGCTCTTTTACTATAGTTGAGGAACAGGGTGCAGCCAACCAGACCCAGGGCGACCAGCGCTCTTTTAAACATAACCCCTATCAATCCGGGAAAGGGAATTTTTCGTGAAAACAGGGCTTCTCTCACAACTTTCGTGACCAGAGAAAAAGGACCCAACCTTTCCTTAGGGGAAGGGGGGCAGGTCTCGTCTGAGACGAGACCTGCCCCCCCGAA
>AQRZ01000029.1 GCA_000402835.1 Synergistetes bacterium JGI 0000079-D21 | reverse complement strand
TTCCCCGGTACCGGGGAGGCCCTGCGTGAGGCACGCCCTGCAGCGCTGCCTTGCCCCCTGCGTAGGCAACTGCACGGAAAGCCGGTACTCGGAGGTGGTCGCCGATCTGTCCCTTCTTCTGAGCGGGAAAGCGACCGACCTTGTCGAACGCCTCCGGGACAGAATGGACCAGGCGGCAGAGGGACTTCACTTCGAAGAGGCCGCGAGGCTAAGGGACACGATTCGTGCGGTCTGGCGGTATACCCGCCAGAAACGGAACCGGGTCCTTCCGGAGGACCTGGACAAGGACACCTGGGAGGCTTTCCTCCGGTTGCAATCCCTTCTCCGCCTCGCTTCCGCCCCTTGGCGGATCGACTGTTTCGACATTTCCCACCTTTCCGGGAAGGAAACCTACGGGGTGGTCGTGGTGTTCGAGCAGGGAGTCCCGAACCCGTCCCTTTACCGTAAATTTACGATCCGGGAAGTGGAAGGGGTGGATGACTTCCGATCCATCCAGGAAACACTTCGAAGACGATACCGCCGATCCCTGCAGGGGAATGACCCCCTTCCCCAGCTGATCGTCATTGACGGGGGAGCCCAGCAGCTGCGTTTTGCCGCCGCAGCCCTGGAAGAACTCGGCCTTGCGGAAATCCCGGCAGTGGCGCTGGCAAAACAGGAGGAAGCGGTATACACTCTTTTTGACGAGGCCCCGCTCCTGCCGGAAAAAGAGGATCCGGCCCTTCAGCTTCTCCAGAGGTTGAGGGATGAAGCTCACCGGTTTGCGGTTTCCGCCCATAAAAAAGGCCGGGACAGGAAAAACCGGAGGTCCATCCTGGAGGAAGTCCCTGGGGTCGGGAAAAAGCGGGCGGCGGCATTGTTGGCAAAGTTCGGGGACCTAGGCAGGATCGCGGCAAAGACACCCGAGGATTTGGCTTGTGCCGTGCCGGGGATGGGAGTCACCGTGGCCCGAAGGATCATCGACCACCTGGAGGAAGCAGAGAAATGAAAGAATCCGGCAGGGAAACCGACGAACGGTATATGCGGATGGCCATCAGCCTAGCCGAGCGGGGTACGGGTTGCGTCAGCCCCAACCCCCGGGTCGGCTGCGTTCTCGTGAAAGACCAGTCGATCGTGGGGTGGGGCTACCACCGGCGCTACGGAGGTTCCCACGCGGAAATGGAAGCACTTCGAATGGCAGGGAGCCTGGCGGCGGGTGCTACCGCTTATGTTAACCTGGAGCCCTGCTCGCATTTCGGGAAAACGCCTCCCTGCGCACCTCAGCTTGTGGAAGCGGGAATCGTCCGCGTGGTCGCCGGAATGCGGGATCCAAATCCGCAGGTCAACGGAATGGGCCTTTCCTGCCTCGAAAAGTCGGGAGTTCAGACCCAAGTCGGAGTTCTCGAGGAAGAGTGCAGGTGGCTCAATCGGGGATTCATCCGCAGGGTAACGTTGAACCGGCCCTGGGTGACCGTAAAAGCGGCGATGAGCCTCGATGGGGACATCGCCCTCCAGGGCGGTGAGAGCAAATGGATCAGCGGGCCCCTTTCCAGAAGCAAGGCCCACCTTCTCCGCTCGGAACACGATGCCGTCCTGGTCGGGGTTGGGACCATCCTTGCGGACGATCCGGAGTTGACGGTAAGGCTCGTGGAAGGGCAGTCCCCCCTGAGGGTCGTCCTGGATACCCAGTTGAGGACGCCCCCGAAAGCCAGGGTCGTGGGAGACGGGCGATGCCTCGTCCTGGGGTCGGAAACCGCTCCTTCGGAACGCGTTTCCGCCCTCGAACAGGAAGGAGCCCGGGTCATCCTCCTGCCTCCTGACGAAAAAACGGGAAGACTCCCGGTTGATCGGGTCCTCGCCACCCTTGCCTCGGAGGGGGTATCGATGCTCCTGGTCGAAGGGGGGAGTTCAGTGATCAGCGCCTTCATCCAAGCCCGCGCGGTCGACGAATACTCTCTTTTCCTCGCCCCGACCCTTTTGGGGAGAGGCATCCAGCTGGCCGGCGAGATTTTGCTGGGCAGCATGGAAGAAGCCGTTTCCCTTTCGCCTGCAACGATCAAGCAGGTCGAGGGAGACCTGTGGCTGGAGGTCAAACCCAAATGTTCACCGGCCTTGTAGAGGAAGTGGGGGCGGTCCTCCGGATCTTCCCGGCAGGAGACGTCACGGAAATGGAAATCCGGGCCCCGGGCATTTCAGCCGGGCTTTGCAAGGGTGCCTCGGTAGCCGTCATGGGAGCTTGCCTGACGGTGACGGCCCTCGGAAGGGACTCCTTCACGGTCGAGATGATGGAGGAGACGGTCCGCAAGACGAAACTGGGCAGGCTGAAAACGAATTCTCCGGTCAACCTCGAAAGGGCAATGAGGCTGGGCGGACGGCTTGACGGCCACCTTGTGACCGGTCATATTGACGGCATCTGTTTTCTCGCCGAAATGGGAGGGCAAGGAAAAACCCGGCTTGCAACCTTCACGGCTGAAAGGGAACTCACCCGGATGATCGTCCCGAAAGGCTCCGTTGCCCTGGACGGAGTCAGCCTGACCGTGATCGATTCCGATCCCGTAAGGGGCCTCTTTTCGGTCGGCCTGATCCCGGAAACCCTCCGGCGGACGACACTCGGCACCCTGGCCGTAAAAGACCCGGTCAATCTCGAAACCGACCTGATTGCGAAATATGTCAGGCGCTTTGTCTTGCCTGCGGAAAACGACTCCCGGGGCGGATCGACCAGGGGAGAAATCACTTGGGAAACGCTCCGGGAAAACGGGTGGATCTAGTTTTCTCCTCAAGGAGGCTTAACGCGTGATCTGTAAACCACAAGGATCTCTGTTTCACCCCATCGAAGAAGCCCTGGAAGATATCCGAATGGGCAGGATGGTCATCGTCGTCGATGACGAGGACCGGGAAAACGAGGGCGATCTCGTGATGGCGGCTGAGCTGGCCCGCCCCGAAGACATCAATTTCATGATCACCTACGCCCGAGGACTTTTGTGCGTTCCGATCACACTCGAACAGGCGCGTAGGCTGAAACTGGACCTCATGGTGAGGGAAAGCTCCGATCCTCACGGGACCGCTTTCACGGTCAGCGTGGACGCCAGGGAGGGAACAACGACCGGAATCAGCGCCGCAGAAAGGGCCCACACGGCGCGAGTCCTCGCAAGCCCCGACTCCAGACCCGAGGACCTGAGGCGTCCCGGCCACGTCTTCCCCCTTGCCGCCAAGAAGGGAGGCGTCCTGAAACGGGCCGGGCATACCGAAGCCGCGGTAGACATGGCAAGGTTGGCCGGCTTGAACCCGGCCGGAGCGATCTGCGAGATCATGAACGAGGACGGGTCCATGGCCCGGCTGCCGCAATTGCTGGAATTCGCGGACCGTCACCATCTTCGGATCGTTTCGATCGAAGACCTTATCCGTTATCGCCACATGAGGGACAAGCTCGTCGAGAGGGTAGCCAGCGTCCGCCTCCCGACGCCTTTCGGAGAATTCATAGCCCATGCCTACCACTTCGTCCTCGACGAAAACGAGGACTTGCTGCACATCGCCCTCGTCATGGGCGATGTCGCGGGGCAGGAGAACGTCTTGGTCCGCGTCCACTCGGAATGCTTCACCGGGGATGTCCTTGGCTCCCTTCGTTGCGACTGCGGGCCACAGCTCCACAAGGCCATGGAAATCGTCCAGCAGGAAGGACGGGGAGTGGTCCTCTACATGCGGCAGGAAGGACGGGGCATCGGCCTTTTCCACAAGCTGAAAGCCTATGAACTCCAGGAAAAGGGGCTGGACACCGTGGAAGCGAACGTAGCCCTCGGGTACGATCCAGACCTGAGGGATTATGGCGTGGGAGCCCAGATCCTGGCAGACCTCGGCCTGAAAAGCATCCGGATCCTGACGAACAACCCGAGAAAAATCGTCGGGCTCCAGGGTTACGGCCTAAAGATCACGGAAAGAGTACCCCTGGAGGTCGGTGCGAATCCTTTCAATGCCGTTTACCTCCAGGCAAAGCAGGAAAAGATGGGACACCTCCTGCATCTTGACGAACCCCCGGCCGAGGAAACCGAGGGAGACTAAAAAGCCGCATTCAGAAGAGGGGAGAGATCAGACAATGCAGACATTCCAGGGAAAATTGATCGGTTCGGGGCTTCGCTTCGCGATCGTCATCTCGCGTTTCAACGAGCTGATCTCCGGCAGGTTACTTGAGGGCGCCAAGGATGCACTCGTCCGCCATGGGGTCAAAACGCAGGATATCGACGTGTTCTGGGTTCCGGGAGCCTGGGAAACGCCGCTTGCCGTAAAGGAAATCGCGCTTGGAGGGCGTTACGATGCCATCGTGGCCCTCGGTGCGGTGATCCGAGGGGATACGCCTCATTTCGATTATGTGGCAGGCGAGGTTTCAAAGGGACTTGCCCTGGTTTCCCTCGAGCAGAGGGTTCCGGTCGCTTTCGGAGTCCTGACGACGGACAACCTCGAGCAGGCTCTCATGAGGGCAGGGAGCAAGGCTGGAAACAAGGGGAGCGAGGCGGCTCTCGCCGCCCTGGAAATGGCGGACCTTCTCAGGGAAGTCCGGCGTGGAACGGAGGCCTGATCATGCTAGACCCCAAGTTGATCCGCGAAAACCCCGAATCGATCCGCCAGATGCTTGCGAACCGCGGTTCCTCGTGGCCGGTCGAGGAAGCCCTGGCCCTGGATGCCCGGAGGAGAGAACTGCTCGCCGAGGCGGAATCCCTCAAGGCCATGAGAAACGAGGGCTCCAGGAAAATCGCCACCCTAAAGAAAGACGACCCGGAAAAAGCCGGCCTGATGGAGACCTTGAAGGAGGCAGGCGTCCGCGTGAAGGCTCTCGACACAGAGCTCGCGAAAGTCGAAGAAAGGTTCGAGGAACTCCTTCTCCAGCTTCCCAACATGCCCCATCCTTCGGTTCCGGTCGGTGTCGATGAAAACGACAACCCCGAAATCCGGCGATGGGGAACGCCTCCCTCTTTTTCCTTTCCCCCCAGGCCGCACTGGGAAATCGGCGAGGCCCTCGGGATCATGGATTTCGACCGGGGGGCAAAGCTTGCCCAGGCCCGCTTCACGGTGCTCAAGAAAGCCGGGGCCCTTTTGGAAAGGGCCCTGGTCAACTTCATGCTCGACCTCCATACGAGGGAACACGGATACGAAGAAGTGGCACCGCCATTCATGGTCAATTCCGCGACGATGCGTGGTACCGGTCAGCTGCCCAAGTTCGCCGAGGAACTGTACCGCTGCGAGGGGGACGATCTCTGGATGATCCCCACCGCCGAGGTTCCCCTGACGAACCTTCGGGCAGGAGAGATCCTGAAGGAGGATGACCTTCCGATCTACCTGACGGCGTACACCCCCTGCTTCAGGCGGGAGGCCGGCAGCTACGGGCGTGACGTTCGGGGAATGCTCCGACAGCACCAGTTCGACAAAGTCGAAATGGTCAAGATCGTCCATCCGGATTCGAGTTACGAAGAGCTTGAGAAGCTGACGAACAACGCGGAAAGGGTCCTCCAGATCTTGGGCCTGCCCTATCGGGTCATCTGCCTTTGCACCGGTGACATGGGATTTTCCGCCAGCAAGACCTACGACATCGAAGTCTGGCTCCCCTCGCAGGGGAAATACAGGGAAATCAGTTCCTGCAGCAATTGCGAGGATTTCCAGGCCCGCCGGATGAACACGCGCTTCCGGTCGAGGGACACGGGGAAAATCCGTTTTGTCCACACCCTGAACGGCTCGGGGATCGCCATCGGCCGATGCCTGATCGCGGTGCTGGAAAACTACCAGAGGGAGGACGGCTCGGTCAAGATTCCCGAACCGCTTGTCCCCTACATGGGGGGACTGGAAGAGATCGTCTGATTGAGAATTAGACGGACTCTTTCGGTTTCGTGCGGATTTCGTGTTTCGCCTTCGCCCGGCCGACTGCCGTTTATGGTAAAATGTCGCTGAGAACGGCCCTTGGGGGCCTGTTTGGTTGTGCCTTCAAAAGGGAGGAACCCCATGTCTCCGGTCTTGGTGCAATGGAACACGCTCGCTCAGATCGGCCTAATCGGGCTTGTTGCACTTGCGTCCCAGCGCCTGCTGAGACGCTTCCTCGAGCGGGACCAGTACGACTACATGAAGGACATCCTTTTTGTGGCCTGCTGGCTCGTTTTCGGCCTCCTGTCGGAGAGCTCCACCATCGGGCTTATCGTTTCCGCGGGCACTGCGGCCTGCCTGATCGGAATCTGCCAAAGGATCTTCCGGAGCCGTGACCTGAGATGGGCCTTCCTGGTCCTGGGGGCCTTCATCGCCCTTTTCGGCCCCAGGATCTTCTTTGTCGGGCTGCCCGAAGGGCGCTACCTTTACCTCTCTCCGCTTGTTTCCGTAATTGTCACCTCTCTCTGGATGGGGCTCTTCCCCCTGCTTCTCCAGGAGCTCGACCAGGTTCCCGGGCTGGCGGGGTTCCTGCTTGCAACCTGCTGGAGCCTCATCCTTCTCGTCAGCTTCCCGGCGACGCACTCCTTCTCGGAATCCTTCTACATCGGAGTGGCGGCGCTCCTTTTCCTGGCGGTCTTCTGGAGCCGCCACGGGCAAGTTTACCGCAGGCTGGGAGAACCGTTGGCCGCAATGTGGGGAATGCTGGCCGCCAGCGCCTCGACGATCGGCGTCAGCAAGGGAGTCGCCTTCACCACTCTGATGATCCTCCCCATCGGCCTGTTCGCGCTGCCGATCATGGAATTTTCCCTTCGTATCGTCAGCCGGGCCGTGGCGACCAACCCCCAGTCCGAGGTTTCCCTCTACCGGAAGCTCTTGGACAGGGGGCTGGACCACCCGACCGCGGTTCGCCTGGTCGCAGGCATCTGTTCCTCCCTGGCTCTTTCCATTGCCCTCCTGCAGGTGGACCTGTACGTGCCGGCCGCCGCAACTGCAACCGGTGCGTTCGTCCTTTTCGTCCTGCCCGCCCTTCGAAAACTCTTGGCCCCGGCGAACCGGGAAAGCGAGCGAAACCCTTCCCTCTGGGGAATCCGGATCGACAACGTTTCCCTGAACTTCGCCGTTTCAAAGGTCAAATCCTGGATCGCCTACGGTAACCGAGGCTACGTGATCATTACGCCCGACGCGCTCGCGACGCTGAGGACCCGCTACGACAGGCGCTACCGGGAGGTTGCCAGGGAAGCCGACCTTGTCCTGCCCGACGGCATGGGGTTAATCCAGGCGCTCAAGTTTCTCGGTTCCCCTGTTCAGCAAAGGATTCCGGGGGTCGAGTTCGTCGAGCAGCTGTGCCGCCTTTCCGCCTCCGAAAGGTGGCCTGTCTATTTCCTCGGGGCAAAAGAGGGGATCGCAAGAGCCGCAGCGGAAAAGCTCGCTGAAAAATATCCCGGGATGGTCGTGGCCGGGACCCACCACGGCTATTTTCGAAAAGAGGAGGAGGAAGCTCTCTGCCGCGAAATCCGGGAAGCCGGTACCCGCATCCTCCTCGTGGGGCTTGGAGTCCCCCAGCAGGAATTGTTCATCCGAAGGAACCTTTCTTCCCTGGGGCATGTCGTCGCGATGGGCGTCGGGGGAAGCTTCGACGTCCTTTCCGGAAGACTTCGAAGGGCCCCGGTGTTCATGCAGAAGCTGGGCCTGGAATGGCTCTTCAGGCTTTGCCAGGAACCGAGGGCCCGCTTCCGGAAAGACCTTGGCCTGTTCCTGTTTGCCGTTCTCGTGCTGATGAAGCGGTGCGGTCTTGACCGCTGGAAGGACGCCGAAGAAGCATGAAGACCGAAGCTCGGGAAATCATGCACAAAGACCTGACTGCCGTCACGGAAAACGATCGGGTCGAAGACGCCCTTCATGCCCTTTACAACCAAAGGCTGTCGGGCCTACCGGTCGTGAAGGAGGACTGGGTTCTCGTCGGCTTTCTTTCCGAAACCGATATCCTGAAAGCAGCCTTCCCGACCTACTTGGAATTTTTGGCTCAGAGCTCTTTCCTGGGCGATTCTGAAGGAGGGCTCGTCGAGCGTCTCGCTACAGTGGCAAACCGACTCGTTGGCGAACTGATGAATCCTCATCCCTATTTCGTCGAACCTACGGCAAGCCTGGTCACCGTAGCGGACATGATGATCCGGAAACGCATCAAGAGGTTGCCGGTAGTGGAAAACGGTCGTCTGGTGGGCATTATCGACCGGGGTGCTTTTTTTGAGCACATGATGGAGAAGAGGGGACATGATCGGAAAAGCTGAACAAAGGGAAACCCCCGAAGGGAAATGGCTTGCGGAAGCAGAAATCGAGGCCTGCAGGCAGGAGCTGGAGGCCTCTTTTTTGCGGGAGAAGGAGATCTTTGAGTTCAAACGCGCAGAAATCCTGGAACGTTTGGACCAGATGGAAAAGAACACGCTATCGGAAGTCGATGCGGAAAGATGCACGTTCGAAAACCGCAGGAACGACATCCTTTCCTCCCTTCGGGCCGAACTTGAGAAACGGTACGAAACGTTCCTTTCGCAGCTCCGCGCAGAGGAACTGGTCGCGGAACTTGCGCAGGAATGCGTGGATAGCCTTTTGACCTGCCATGCCCAAGTACGGGAGGGAATCGCTTGATCCGCGAGATGGTCAGGCTCGCCGTTTGGGGATTGACCCCCCAGCGCTCGGAAGTCGTGGAAGCCTTGCACGACTTCGGTCTTCTTCACGTTGTGACCCCCGTTGAAGCCCACACCCCTTCCAAGGAAGAAGAAGCGTTGAGGTTCACCCGGGCCAAGGTCCTAGGTATGCTGGAAGCCATGGAATGGAAGGATTGGGGGCTGCTCACCGACGAGATCGTAGACCGGGCCCGTGATCGGGTCGACCTCGGGATCGAAGGCGTGGTGGCCGAAATCGACAAGAGCCTTGATGCTTTTCGCGGCAGGCTCGCGGCTCTGCTCGAGGAAAGGCGGCGTCTCAGCTTTTCCCTTGCCGAGCTGAAAAGGGCCCACCAGGTCGTTTTTCACTTCATTCCTTTCGTCACCGCAGAGGACAGCCCCGATAGGACCCTCTCCCTTTGGTGGGTCAAAAACGACCTTCTCCAGAAAACTCTTTCCGGCCTCAGGAGCCTGGTTCAGAAGGAAGAGTCAGCAGGTGAGGACCCGAAGGATACGCTCCGCTACCACGTCCTGAACACCGAAAAGGAGCAGTCCGTCCTGGCGGTCAGTGCAGACCGCAACCTGGAGGAAAAGGTCGAAGGCTTCCTACGCCAGAGGGGAGCCGTACGGTGGAAGGCCCCGGAAGGGTTTCAGAGGGAATCGACCCGAACTTCGCTGATGGCGGTGGAGGAAGGCCTCAAGGAAACGAACTCCCGCCTGGAGGAAATTGCCGAAGAAATCCGGCGGGCGAGGGAGGAGTGGGGGCCCAGGCTGGCTTCACTCTACATCCTCCTGGACGAGCGGCTCGAGGAGACCCTCGTCGAATCCGGAAGCAAAACCCGAGGGGACACGTTTCTCATCGAAGGGTGGGTCCCGTCCGATTCACTCGATCCGGTCGTCTCCCTGCTGAAATCGCGTTTCGGCGACAACGTGCTGGTCCAATGGCGCTACCCGTCCTCCGAAGAGTGGCACCGGGTTCCAACCCTCCTTTCAAACCCCTCTGCAACCCGTCCTTTCGAAGTCCTTCTCAAATTGATGCCCCACCCGCAATACAAGGGGGTCGACCCAACCAGTCTCGTAGCGGTCTTTTTCCCCTTCTTCGCAGGCTGCATGGTAGGAGACGCCGGTTACGGGGCCCTGATCGCGCTTTTGGGAAGGTGGCTTTCAAGGAGCACCAGGCATCCCCTCATTCCTCCCATCGGAAAGATCCTTCTTTGGGTTTCCGGGTGGAGCGTAGCCTGGGGAATCGCGTTCGGTGAAATCTTCGGCGATCTAGGTCACAGGCTTTTCCACATCCGGCCGTTATGGATCGAACGTTCTCACGCAGTCCTGCCGGTTTTGATCTTCACCGTCGCCTTGGGGTTCGCTCACATTTCCATCGGCCTTTTCATGGGATTCCTCGATGGCCTCCGCAACAAGCATCGACATCTCTGGATGGAGAGGCTGGGTTCACTGATCGTTCTCTTTGCCCTTTTCGGATTGCTGCTCCTCGTACGCCTGAATTTGCCGCGACCTTTCTTTTCGCTGAACGTCATCCTCCTGGTGATCGGTACGGCTCTTTTGCTTGTGGGAGGCAAGATCGGCGGGATCATCGAAACGTTCAGCGCCCTCGGGAACGTCCTGAGTTATGTCCGAATCGCGGCCATCGGCTTGTCCTCAGCCATCCTTGCGATCGTTGCCACGCGCTTCGTCGATGTCCTGGGCCTCTCCTTCCTCGGGATCCTGATGGCCCTGATCATCCACATCCTGAACTTCGTCCTGGCGATCGCCGGGTCGGGCCTCCACAGCGCCCGACTCCATTACGTGGAATTTTTCAGCAAATTCTATCAGGGGGGCGGAAAGGAATTCCGGCCCTTCACAAGGAGGAGACTGTCTTGGAAAAAGCCCTCTTAGCCCTTGCTGCTTCGCTGGCAATCGGGATCCCGGCCCTGGCTACCGCCTACGCGCAGGCAAAGATCGGCTCCGCGGGAGCGGGTACGGTCGCCGAAAAACCGGAAACTTCCGGGACCATGATCATCTTGGAGGCGATCCCGGAAACGATCGTCATCCTGGGGTTCGTCGTCGCCATCATGATGATCCTCCAGCTTGCCTGAGAACCGAGCAGAGATGAGCCCCGAACGGGTTGGCGAAAACGATAGGGAAGCGCTGGAAGCTTTCAAGCGGGCGATCCGGCAGGAGTATGAAAGGAAGCTTGAAGACCTGCGGGAAACCTACGAGCAGGAGTTTTCGGCCCTTGTCGCCGCCAGGAGAATGGAAGTCGAGCGGAAAGTCCTGGAGATCCGCCAGAAACAGCGGGACGAGTTCAACGCCACGCTCGCTCTTGACGCCCAAAACGCGCAAAGGGAGTTCCGCGCCCGGATTTTTGACGCCATCGAAGAAATTCTCGCCCGGGTCGAAGCAGAAGTTGCCCATCGACTGGAATCTCTTCGAAAGAAACCCGAGCTATACGGTCCTGTCCTCAACGCCCTCGTTCAGGAGGCGCTGGATGTCCTCGCGGCCCCGGGCGCCGTGGTCCGGGTCAAAACTGGCGAAGGGGACCTTGTCGCGAAGGATCCCCGAATCGTGAGGATCGAGGAAACCCCCGAGCTCGGTTGGGGGGGAGCCGTCCTCATCGAGGCGGAGAAGGGGACGCCTCTCGTGGACAATTCGCTGCAGACGCGTTGGGAACGATACAGGCCGATCCTGGTAGAAAGACTTTCCGGGCGGTTGGCCTCCCTCGTCGACCATGTCCAGCAACCGCTCTCCGAATTACGAGTATCTTAATTCACGGCTCCGGGCTCGCCTCGGTTCCTTCATCGAGCCTGCCGTATACAGGCGCCTTTCGCGAGGAACGATCCGCGAACTGGAACTCTTCCTTCTCGATTCCGCGTACGCGGAGAGCTACCGTGCCCACTTGGTTTCTCTCGAGACATCCCCCCTGGCCCGGATCGAAATGGCCGTTTCCCTGGGGATCGCGGAGCGTATCCGGACGACCGTCAACCTCGCCCAGGGAGAACCCCGGGAACTGATGAAAGTGGTGACGAACCGATCGGATCTTCACAACGCAAGGATGGTCCTTCGAGGCCTCGCCCTTGGACACGACCCTCTTAAAAAACCGAGCTGGCATGCGTACGGGGAGCTCAGTCCCGGATTCTTCGACTCGCTATGGAATTCGAAAAAGATCCTCGATGCCCGGGAAAAATGCCTCGCCAACGGGGACCCCTTGGCCCTGGCGCTGGGCGAAGCCCTTGAAGTGCGGCAAAGAGGGGAAACTCTACCGCTTGCCGAAAGGCACCTCCTCAACGCCTACCTGAGCTACCAGAACGGTCACTTCCGCAAAATCGGGGGGACCGGAAGCCAAACCGCCCTTGAAGTCATGGGGCGCTCGGTCGACCTGTGGAACATCGGGATCTGGTTCAGGAACCGGCGTGAAAAGGGAAAGGACAACAGCGAACCCATTCCGTTCCTGCAATTTGGCAAGTGGCTTTCGAACGAACGGCTCGAAACCAGCGATTCGGTGAGAGCACTCGTCGGAGGCACCCCCTGGTTCGACGGGATCCGTGACCTCGGCATAGATCTCGAAACGGTCTCACCAAGGGTCCTGCAGCGGGAATTCAACTCCGCTTTCTGGCGGTGGCAATCGTTCCTCTACCGCAGGAACCTCCTCGGTTTCGAAGTGGCCGTTTCCTATCTCGCCAGGCTACTGCTGGAATGGCAAAACATCAACATCCTTGCGGTGGGGCTGGCGCTCGGCCACAGCCCCGACGGAATCGCAGGACGTCTGATCGACGTCAGCGGGGAGGAGCGTTCCGGATGAAGAACCCCGGGTCGGATCATCGGGCAATCGTCCTCGGAGAGCAGATCTTTGTCGACCTTTGGGCCCTGCTGGGATTTGAAGGAGTCGTCTGTGAAGACCCCTCCTCTGTGGGGGAGATCCTGAAGACCTTGCTCGACGGAAGCGTCTCGCTGGTAGTCGTCGAAGAGGGCTGGTTCGAGAAAGTCCCCGAATTCGTGAGGAATCGGCTGTCGAAAATGCAGAAACCGGTCTGGGTCGCCTTTCCAGGCCTGAAATCATCTCTTGGTTGAGGTGAGGGCATGACAAACGTAGGCAGTGTCGTCGGGATCTCGGGCCCTGTTGTCCGTGCATCCGTCTCTTTCCCGGTCCGGATGTTCGAAATCGTCCGTGCAGGAAAAGAATCCCTTCTCGGGGAGGTCATCCGGATTCGCGGCAACACGGTTGACATCCAGGTGTACGAAGAAACCTCCGGGATGAGGGTTGGGGAGCCCGTGGAATTTTCAGGCGAACTTCTCTCCGTGGAACTTGGACCGGGCCTTTTGGGAAGCGTCCTCGACGGAATCGGGCGCCCTCTCGCCCGTTTGCGTGAGGAAGGACTCTATATCAACCGGGGAGCAAATGTCCGAACGCTCGATGAATCCAGAGAATGGCTGTTTTCGCCCTTGAAAAAGGCGGGAGACCCAGTCCGGCCGGGCGAACCCATCGGGATGGTGCCTGAAGGGACTCGAATCAGGCACAGGGTCATGTTGCCCCCCGACAGCCCCCCTGGGCGCATCGATTGGATCGCCCCCGAAAGCGGCGTCACCCTTCGTGATCCCCTATGCCGCCTGGAAAGCGGAAGGGAAATCCGTCTTTCCCATCGCTGGGAGGTCCGTAGAGGACGTCCCTTTGCTGCCAGGCTGCCCTTCAACAGGCCCCTCCTGACCGGCCAGCGCATCCTCGACACGCTTTTTCCCATGGCTCTCGGTGGGGCCGCAGTCATCCCAGGCGGGTTCGGAACCGGCAAGACGGTGACGCAGCAATCCCTCGCCAAGTGGTGCAATGCCGACATCATCGTGTATATCGGTTGCGGAGAACGGGGGAACGAAATGACCGAGGTCCTCGAGGAATTCCCGAACCTCATGGATCCCTATTACAGCGTGCCCCTGATGGAACGGATGGTCCTGATCGCCAATACCTCGAACATGCCGGTGGCTGCACGCGAAGCCAGCATTTACCTTGGCATGACGATCGCGGAGTTTTACAGGGACATGGGGTACACTGTCGCGATCATGGCGGACTCCACCTCCCGCTGGGCCGAAGCCTTGCGGGAGATCGGCGGCAGGCTGGAGGAAATGCCCGGGGAAGAGGGGTACCCGGCCTATCTCGGAACCCGCCTGGCCCAATACTACGAAAGGGCAGGGAGAGTCAGGCCCCTTGGAGACCCGGAAACGGAAGGCTCCATCTCGGTCATCAACGCGGTCAGTCCTCCCGGCGGCGATTTTTCCGAACCCGTCACCCAATCCAGCCTGCGCCTTTCAGGGGCCTTCTGGGCTCTTGACAAGTCCCTGGCACAACAGCGGCATTTTCCTGCGATCAACTGGCAGAACAGCTACACGCTTTACGACGAGTCCCTCTCCGGCTTTTTCCGGCAAGAACTCGGAGAAGAGTGGAAGGCCTTACGTTTCTTCCTTTCCGAGCGGCTTTCGAAAGAGAAAGCCCTGCTGGAACTGGTCCAACTGGTGGGACGGGACGGCCTTTCCGAACAGGACAAGTGGACCCTGAACCTTTCGGAACTCTTCCGCGTCGTCTACCTGCAGCAAAACGCGTTCGACAGCATAGACGCCTATTGTTCGCTGCAAAAGATGAAGGGCCTCCTGGAAACGTTGAGGCACCTGGACGCCCTTGTCTCGGAAAGACTCGCCCAGGGAGTCCTTTTCGAACAGATCTCGGAAATCCCCCTCAGGACCGGTCTCCTCAGGCTCAGGGGAATTCCTGACCTGGAGTTTCCCTCCAGCGCCGAGGCCTGGCTGGCAGAAATCCAGGGGATTCTAGGTTCGATCGAGGTGGTCGTACGATGAACCTTTACCGTGAAGGGTACTGTTCGGTCCAGGGGATCGTGGGCCCTCTCCTGATGGTTTCCGGAGTCAGGGAAGCTGGGTTCGGGGAAAAGGTCCTGATCGAAACCCCGGAGGGGAAACGGACCGGGCAGGTTCTGCAGGTCGACGGCGACCTTTGCGCCATCCAGGTTTTCGAGGGAACGATGGGGCTCCATTCAGGCGGAACGACGGTGTGGCTGGAAAGGGATATCGTTCGGATGCCCGTGGGCCTTTCCCTCCTCGGGAGGGTCCTTGACGGGCGGGGACGCCCCGTCGACGGGAAACCCCTCGGCTTCATCGAAAAGACCATTCCGGTGAACGGGTTGCCCCTGAACCCCGTTGCCCGGACAAGTCCCAATTCTTTTGTCGAAACCGGGATCTCCACGATCGACTTGATGAACACCCTCGTGAGGGGACAGAAGCTGCCGATCTTTTCGGGAGCCGGACTGCCTGCAAACCGCCTGGCCGCTCAGATCGTCCGTCAATCCCGGGTTCCCGGCAAGGAAACTTCCTTCGTCGTCGTCTTTGCCGCGATCGGCATCACAGCCCGAGAAGCCCGGTATTTTCTCGACGATTTCGAAACAACCGGGGCTTTGAACAACGGCGTGTTTTTCATCAATCTTGCCAGCGATTCGGCCGTCGAGCGCCTTCTGACCCCCAGGCTCGCCCTGAGCGTGGCGGAGTACTTTGCCTTTGAAAAGTCGTACGACGTCCTCGTCGTCATGACGGACATGCTGCATTATTGTGAAGCCTTGAGAGAGGTCAGCGCGGCGAGGGAGGAAGTCCCCGGCAGAAGGGGCTTTCCCGGTTACATGTACTCCGACCTCGCCAGCCTCTACGAAAGGGCAGGCTGCGTCCATGGAATCTCGGGCAGCGTGACGCAGATCCCCATCATCACGATGCCGGACGACGACATGACCCATCCTGTCGTCGACCTTTCCGGCTACATCACGGAAGGGCAGATCGTCCTGGACAGGAGTCTCCACGACCGCGGCATCTATCCCCCGGTGAACGTGCTTCCAAGCCTGAGCCGGTTGATGAACAAGGGAATCGGAAAAGGGAGGACGGTCGCAGAGCACCGTTCCATGGCAGACCAGCTGTACGCAGCCTATGCCCGTTCCCGCGAGCTTGAGCGGCTCAAGCTGATCGTGGGAGAAGAGGGACTTTCCGCTCTCGAACACC
>AQRZ01000028.1 GCA_000402835.1 Synergistetes bacterium JGI 0000079-D21 | reverse complement strand
GGGGGGCCGATAGCCCAGGGAACTATGGGGCCGTACCTGGTTGTACTCCCTCCGCCAACTCTCGATAATCGCCTTTGCCTCGGCCAGGGTGTCGAAACTCTCCCGGTTCAGGACCTCGTCCCTCAGCTTTCCGTTGAACGACTCGATGTACCCATTCTCCCACGGGCTTCCCGGCTCGATGAAGAGTGTCTTCACGCCAAGCCTTTTCAGCCAGTTTCGAACGAACCTTGAGGCAAACTCGCTCCCGTTGTCGCTGCGGATGTGGCAGGGAATCCCTTTCCTGAAAAACAGCTCTGCCAGGGTATCCAGCACATCGTTGCTGTTCAGCCGCCTGGCAACCTTGATCGCCAGGCATTCCCTCGTGTCCTCGTCAAGGACGGTGAGCATCCGAAATGCCCGCCCGTCATGGGTCCGGTCATAGACAAAGTCGTCGGTCCAGACATGGTTGCGCCGCTGTGGCCTCAGCCTGACGCAGGAACCGTCGTTCAACCAGAGGCGCTTTCTCTTCGGTTGCTTCGATGGGACCTTTAGCCCTTCCCGCCTCCAGAGCCTTTCGACCCGCTTGTGGTTCACCTTCCAGCCCTCACTCTTGAGCAGGGCGGTGATCCTGCGGTACCCGTACCGTCCCTACTGGCAGGCCAGTTCCACCATCCGTTTCACCAGAAGGGTTTCCCCATCTCGAGTTTTTCCCCGGTATCGTTGTGTCGACCGAAGCTGCGCAAGAACTCCGCATGCCCGACGCTGCGAGAATCTCCGCTTCCTTCAGCAGCCTGATGATCTGTTCCGAGGTGAAACCTTTTCGTGGCATCTCCACTTGCCCCCTCGCTCAGGTTGACCGGTCCAGTCTAACTTAATTTCTGGACCAGTTTTCCGGGGCTAGGTCAGCTCAATACAATAAGCGCATTAATGTTAACTAAATATACAGCATATAAGAGAAGTGGTATCATTTTTACCATCTTATTCCGAGGCTCAACCAAATAAGTTGAGCAGGGGAATCCAATCAAGAAGGGGCGGTCGTTTTGATGAAGAAACTGGCATTCTTCGTTGTCTTCGTCGCACTATTGGCTAGCGCTGCAGCACCGGCATTCGCAGCGCCGACACCGAAGGCGGGGTGGCCTTCACAGCTTAAGTTCATGTCCGGGCCTCCGGGCGGCAACTGGTTCGCGCTTGGAAACGCCTTTGCCGACCTTTGGAGCAGGGAAGTTCTCCAGACGACCAGCAGCACAGGGGGCGGCGTGTCCAACATCATCAACGCCGACGTGAAAAAGGGAGATTTGGGTTTCTCCGTCACTTCGCTCCTTGGAGCCGCAATCAAGGGAGAGCAGGACTTCCTGGGTCGACCTGCCAAGAATTCCGTGGTTATGGCCAACCTTTACACCCAGTACACCTATTTCATCATGCGCAAGGACTTCGCAAAGAAGCACAACATCACCAAGGTGAGCGATATTTTTGACAAGAAGATTCCGGTCCGTATGGCCACGCTCAAGCCCGGCACAGCATCCGAATTCGTGGTCAAATCGCTCTTCATGAAGGGGTACGGCGTAACCTACAAGGACATCAAAAAAATGGGTGGTTCGGTGGAATTTGCCTCCTATGACGGCGGAGCCGACCTCCTCGCGGACAACCATCTCGACATGTTTGTCTTCTCGGTCGGTAAGGTTGCCTCTATCGTCATGAACATCGAAAGCAATACCGAAATCGTTATCCTTCCCGTCGACGACAGTGCCCTTAAGGCGCTTTCAGACGCTTATGGAACGGTTACGCTCACGGTCGAGCCCGGTATTTACAAGAGCGTGAAAAAGCCGGTCAAGACGGTTGGGGATTACACTTGCATCGTTATCAGGAAAGATCTTCCCGAGGACCTGGTTTACGATCTGTGCAACTCGCTCTGGAAAAGCAAGGCGTCCCTTGCCAAGGCCGTCAAGGACATCGGCGAACTGGACCCGAAAACGGCCGTTCCAGCTGGTGTCCCGGCCCATCCGGGAGCAATTAAGTTCTGGAAACAGGCGAAGTAATCCACCAATACAATTAAGGCCAATACTGACAGGAGCTCGACGAGCTCCTGTCAGTATTGTTAGCTCGACTTGGCAAGTTGTAACCAGCCTGGATTCATAGCAAAGGAGAGTTCCGCTGAATGAGGAAATTGGAAGGAATACCTGGCAAATTCATGTACGCCTACATTGTAGGGATAGGGCTTTTCCATCTTTACACATCGATATTCGGATCTTTTGAAGCCTATCTTCAGAGGAATATACATCTTGGGCTTGTTCTTCCCCTGGCCTTTTTTCTTTATCCTATGACCAAAAATTCTCCAAGGGACCGTGTTCCGATATACGATTGGGTTCTTGGCGTCCTGGCGATGCTGCCCGGTCTATACGTCGTGCTGGACTATGATGCGATCACATCGCGGGTCATCCAGGTCGACCCAGTTACACAGATCCAGTTTGCCCTCGGAGTCCTGCTTTTCGTCCTTCTCATGGAGGGAACCCGCCGTGTCGTTGGATTGCCCCTGACCGTTATCGCATGCCTCTTTGCGGCGTACATGAACTTCGGTGATTTTCTGCCCGGCATCATGCGTGGACTGCCGTTCTCGAT
>AQRZ01000027.1 GCA_000402835.1 Synergistetes bacterium JGI 0000079-D21 | reverse complement strand
GGCGAGGTGTACGTGCTGAAGAAGGAAGAGGGAGGGCGTCACACGCCGTTTTTCTCGGGTTACAAGCCGCAGTTCTACTTCCGGACGACGGACGTGACGGGAGAGATCGCGCTTCCGGAAGGCGTGGAGATGGTCATGCCTGGAGACAACAGCACGTTTGAAGTGAAGCTGATCGTGCCGGTGGCGCTGGAGCCGGGCCTTCGCTTTGCGGTCCGGGAAGGCGGCCGCACGGTGGGTGCCGGCGTCGTCACCGAGATTCTCGACTAGGAGCCGAAAAGGGAATGGCGGACATCATCGGATTGACCTGCACGGAGTGCAAGCGGAGGAACTACGTCACCCTCGTCAACAAGAAAAAGATGGGGAAGAAGCTGGAAAAGAAGAAGTACTGCAAGTGGTGTGACAAACACACCTTGCACAAGGAATCCAAGTAGTGTAGAATAGCGCGTGCTCGCAGGTCCGTAGCTCGAATTGGTAGAGCACCGGACTCCAAATCCGGGGGTTGCAGGTTCGAATCCTGCCGGGCCTGCCATTCTTTATAAAAAGACAGGAGGCCGAGGCTGTGGAAAAATTCCTCGACTTCGTTCGTGAAGCCAGAGCCGAGCTGCGCAAGGTGACCTGGCCGGGAAGGCAGCAGGTTTGGTACTCGACTCTCGTCGTGATCGCCTTGACGCTTCTGACATCGGCAGTGCTCGGCGTGATGGACGTCCTCCTGACTTTCGTCTTCAAGGCGGTCATCAGGTAGGGGAAAGCCCTGAAAAGCCGCTTCTACTCAGGGCATCTGGCAGGGGGTGCGGGGGCCAGTCGAGCCCCCCTTTTTAATGATGAACGAAAAAACGGACAGACGCTGGTACATCGTCCAAACGTATTCGGGATATGAAAATCGCGTCCTCGCGAACCTGGAGCAGCGAATCGCTTCGATGGGCATGGAGGACCGAATCTTTCGCGTCCTGGTCCCGGTAGAAGAGCGCGTTTACGTCAAGGACGGAAAGACGAAGCGCGTCCACCGGAAAGTTTTTCCTAGTTACGTACTCGTCGAGATGATCCTGGACGACCAGTCCTGGTACGTCGTCCGACACACTCCTGGAGTGACTGGCTTTGTCGGAGCCGGAAACCACCCGATTCCCCTCACGGAAAAGGAAATCCAGGACATCATCGGAAAGAACGGGAAAGACCAGGTCAAGCCGAAGGTGGAAATCGACCTCAAGCCCGGAGACGTCGTGCGTGTCAAAAGCGGACCTTTCCAGGGCCAAGTCGGTCCGGTGGCGGAAGTCCTGGCGGAAAAGGGCAAGGTCAAGTTTTCGGTGACGGTTTTCGGCCGTGAAACTCTGGTCGAAGCGGACTATCAGGAGCTCGAAAGGCTCTAGGCAACTTCTCGGGAAAGGAGGTATGGAAGAAATATGGCCAAGAAAGTCGTTGGGGCAGTGAAGCTGCAGCTTCCAGCCGGCAAGGCCACCCCGGCACCGCCTGTGGGCCCGGCGTTGGGCCAGCACGGCGTCAACATTATGGAATTCTGCAAGCAGTTCAACGCGAAAACGGCAGACCAGCCGGGCATGATCATCCCCGTCGTGATTACGGTCTATGCGGACCGGAGCTTCTCCTTCATCTTGAAAACCCCGCCCGCGAGCGTGCTTTTGAAGAAAGCCGCCAAGATCGACAAGGGGTCTTCGGTTCCGAACAAGACGAAGGTCGCAAAGGTCACGAAGAATCAGGTCAGGGAGATCGCCCAGCTCAAGATGGAGGATCTGAACGCGAACGATATCGAGGGCGCGATGCAGATGATCATGGGCACGGCAAGGTCGATGGGTATCGAGGTAACCGACTAGGCAGTCCAACTGTAACGTGTGGCAGGGTCGAAAAGGACCCACGACGACCACAGGGAGGTAAGCGAAATGGCGAAAAAGAGCAAGCGCTACCAGGCAATTAAGGCCAATGTAGACCGGGAAAAGCAATATGGCCTCCGCGAGGCGCTGGAACTGTGCAAGACCAATGCCACCGCGAAATTCAACGAGAGCGTCGAGGTCCACATCCGTCTCGGCGTGGATCCCCGGCAGGCCGACCAGCAGGTTCGCGGAACTGTCCCGCTTCCTCACGGTACGGGTGTAACGAAAAGGGTCCTTGTCATCACGACCGGAGAGAAACTGAAGGAGGCAGAAGAAGCAGGCGCCGATTTCGTCGGGTCGGAAGACATGGTCCAGAAGATTGAGGGCGGCTGGCTCGATTTCGATGCCGTCATCACCTCTCCCGATATGATGAAATCCGTCGGCCGTCTCGGAAAGATCCTAGGGCCCCGCGGCCTGATGCCGAGCGCGAAGACGGGAACGGTCACCTTTGACGTCGCCGACGCGGTCAAAGAAGTCAAGGCCGGGCGCGTGGAATTCCGCCTCGACAAGTTCGGGATCATCCATAAGGCGATCGGCAAAACCGCTTTCACGACCGACCAGCTTTACGACAACGCACGGGCATTCTTCCAGGCGATCCTGAAGGCGAAACCTTCCGCAGCGAAGGGAACCTACGTGAAGAGCTTCTCGGTCGCGTCCACGATGGGAGTCGGTATCAAGGTCGATCCGAACGCGGCCCAGAAGGAGATCGCCACGATCGAGTAACGATCCCGGCACCGGGGGATGAACCTTTACAACCGAAACTGAAAGAGACGAACCAGAGATAGCCGGTGTGCGCCCCCGAGGCGCACGGAATGGAGATCGCTCCGCCTGCTGAGGTTCAGGGAATAGAGTTCAGCGTGACCGCAAAGTCCTTGCCTTTTGCGGGAACCTGCCTTTCATCCCCGGGCCCCGGCAGGTCCGGGGATTTTTCATGTTTGGATGAAGGAGGTGAATGTTTTGCCGACAGAATTCCGAGTCCAGCAAGTCGCAATGCTGAAGGAAATGCTCGAGAAGGCCGAAACCGTTTTCGTCTGCGAGTATCGGGGCCTGACCGTGGCCAAGAGCACGGAGATCCGTTCCCGCATCCGAAAGGCCGGCGGCGAAATGAAGATCGCGCGGAATACGCTTATGCGCCGGGCTCTCGAGGAAATGGGACACCCGGCACCCGAGGAATTGACTTCCGGACCCAACGTCTACACGCTCGTTTACGGGGAAATCTCGGAAGTCGCAAAGGCGCTTCGAGACTTTTCGAAAGAGAAGGGAAACGAAGCCCTGATCGTGAAGGGCGGGATCATGGGCAAGGAAATCCTTAGCCAGGCCCAGATTTTTGCCCTGGCGGACCTCCCCTCGAGGGAACAGCTGGTGGCCCAGGTCGTCGGTACGATCGCGGCTCCTCTTCGCGGCCTGGTCACCGTTCTCAGCGGACCCGCCCGAGGACTGGTTACCTGCCTGTCGCAGTTGCAGGAGCAGAAAGAAAAAGCAGCCTGATCGCTTGAGGGATAGGGGAACCCCCGTCCCAGCCTGATTAAAAAACCAAGGAGGATGAAAGCAATGACCCGCGAAGAAATCATCAAGGCAATCGAGGAGATGTCTGTTCTTGAGCTTTCGCAGCTCGTCAAGGACCTGGAGGAGAAGTTCGGCGTTTCCGCGGCCGCTCCTGCCATGATGGCCATGCCTGTCGCCGCCGCAGCTGCCGCTGCGCCGGTGGAAGAGGAGAAGACCGAGTTCGACGTTATCCTGAAGAGCGCCGGATCCAACAAGATCGGGACGATCAAGGTAGTCCGCGAGATCACCAGCCTTGGCCTCAAGGAAGCCAAGGAACTCGTTGACAACCCGCCCAAGCCTGTCAAGGAAGGCGTCTCCAAGGAAGAGGCCGAGGAAATCAAGAAGAAGCTCGTCGAAGCTGGAGCCGAAGTCGAAATCAAGTAATCCGCTTCAGTCCGATTCGATCCGAAAGGACGGCCTAAGGGCCGTCCTTTTTTTTCCCTTGCCCTAAGGGCAAACTGCCGTTATGATGCTTTCTTAAAACGAAAGACCCGAACGGACGGGGACGGACTGGAGAATGGAGGGAAGGGCGATGTTGGACCTGGTTCGCTGGCTGCAGGAACAAAAAACCATCGTCGTGCTGGACGGGGGCATGGGAACGATGCTGGACGAGGCAGGCTGGCGTCCGCCGCTGCTTCCCGAAGAAATGAACTTCGTCAACCCGGATGCCGTGCGAAAAATCCACGAGGCCTATGTCCAGGCCGGGGCACGGGTGATTGAAACGAACACGTTCGGTGGCTCGGCGATCAAGCTCTCACACCGGGAACTGGGCGGTAAGGCCCGGGAAATTGCCCGCCAGGCTGCGGCGCTTGCCCGCCAGGCAGCCGGAAGCAAGGCTCTCGTGGCCGGTTCCATCGGACCTACCGGGCGCCTGGTCGAACCGTTGGGGGATCTTCCCTTCGAAGAGGCCGTGGATTCCTTCCTCCCGCAGGTCCAGGGACTCCTCGAAGGGGGCGCGGATTTTTTCCTGGTGGAGACCATGCTCGATTTGCGCGAGGCAAAGGCAGCCGTAATGGCGATCAAAGAGGCGGGAAAGAGGCTTCCCTTCGTCGTCAGCTTTACTTTCGACCGCAACGGGTGCACGATGACCGGAACACCACCGGAGGTCGCAATGGCCTGGGCTACGGCCATCGGGGCTTCCGGCGTGGGAGTGAACTGCGGCACCGGCCCCGAAGCCGCTATCGAGACCGTTCGCTCCCTGCGCCGGGCGGGGGCCTTACCGATTTTTGCCTACCCAAACGGAGGACTGCCGGCGAAAGGGGATTGGCTGGCACCCGATCCTTTTGCCGAAGCCTGCGTGGGTCTTGCCGAAGCCGGTGCGACTGTCATCGGAGGTTGCTGCGGCACCACGCCCAGGCATATCCAGGCTCTTTCCGGGCGCCTCTCAGGAACCCGACCAGTGCAAGGAACTCCACGAAACGGGACCGTCCTCGCCAGCCGGACCCGCATTTCGATCTGCGGTGAGGGAGAACCGCTGCTCGTTGTCGGGGAAAGGATCAATCCCTCGCGCAAGGGACCTCTCAGGGAAGCGATGATCGCCGGCAATTGGACCCAGGTGAGAGAAGAGGCCCGCCTGCAGGCGGAAGCAGGGGCACAAGCCATCGACATCAACGGGGGGATCCCTGGCCATGACCGCTTTCGCCTGATTTCGTCAGCGGTTGCGGCCGTCGAGGCGGCCGTGCCCCTGCCGATTTCGATCGATAGCGAAGACCCCCTGATCCTGGAGCGGGTCGCCCGTTCCGTTGCCGGAATTCCCCTTTTGAACTCCGTGACCTGCGAACCGGAGGTTCTGGAAAAGGGCCTTGCCGCCGCGGAAAGAACCGGGGCCGCGCTCGTCGTTTTGACGATGGACAGTAGGGGAATCCCGGAGGACGCGAAAGGGAGACTGTTCCTGGCGGAACGGGCAGCCGAGGCCGCAGAAAAGATCGGCCTTCCCAGGAGGATGCTTTTTATCGATCCCTTGACCCTGGCGGCCGGAGCCGGAGACCGAAACGCGCTCCTGACCCTGGAAAGCCTGCGCGGGCTTGCCGTGATCGGGACGCGCTCGATCCTCGGGATCAGCAACATTTCTTTTGGGCTTCCCAACCGGGCCCTCCTGAACCGGACCTTCCTGGCCATGGCGATGTCCT
This sequence comes from Synergistetes bacterium JGI 0000079-D21, assembly GCA_000402835.1. The sequence continues at coordinate 6,603 of AQRZ01000027.1, read as the reverse complement.
GCGGGCTCGACGCCGTGATCGCCAACCCGCTGGATGAATCGCTCATGTCCTGCGTTTTGGCGGGGAACGTCCTGGCGGCTCGCGATCCCGGGGCCAGGCGCTACATCGCCGCGTTTTCGGGGAAGGAACGTTCCGAAGCGGTTCCAACGCCGAGGTCTGCCGGTTCAACTGGAAGCGTGGACCTGAAGGAAGCGATCCTGAAAGGGGAGCCGGATACCGCCATGATGGCGGGGCGGGCTTTCCTGGCTGAAGGCGGGCACCCCATGAGCCTGATCCAGGAACGGGTTCTCCCTGCGCTGGAGGAGGTCGGGAGGTTGTATGAGTGCGGGGATTTTTTCCTGCCTCAGTTGCTCGCCTCCTCGGAGGCCGCACAGGGCGTTTGCAGGCTGGCGGAGGAAAGCCTGCTCTCGGAGGGAAACACCCTGGAAACCCGAGGGACCGTGGTCCTCGCGACCGTTGAAGGAGACCTCCATGACCTGGGGAAGAATGTCGTGGCGATGGTCCTGAAAAGCCGGGGGTACAAAGTCGTCGATGCCGGCAAGGACGTTCCTGCAGAATCGATCCTGGAAACGGCGATTCGCGAGAAGGCCGATGTCGTCGGCCTCTCTGCCCTGATGACGACCACCGTTGAACGAATGGAAGAGGTCATCTCCCTGGGGAGGGCACGGGGGATCCCGTGCCGGTTCATCCTTGGCGGTGCGGCCGTAAATGCCGACTATGCGGAAAAAATCGGTGCCGATGGCTACGCGCAGGATGCCATCGAGGCCGCGCGCCTTGTCGATCTCCTGCTTGCCCCTGGGAGGGGAGGGGAATAGCCGATGTTCATCCGCGATCTTTTCAGAAAAAAGGGACCTGTCATCTCTTTCGAAGTTTTCCCGCCGAAAACCGATGCCCCTATCGCGGGAGTCTACAGGACGATCGAGGCACTGAAAGACTTGTCCCCTGGCTTTATCAGCGTGACCTACGGGGCTGGAGGAACCAGCCGGGACCGAACGGTCGAGATTGCCTCGAGNATCCGCAACGGGTACGGCATCGAGGCCCTGGCGCACCTCACGTGCCGAGCCCACACGCCCCAGGAAATCGACGAAATCTGCGAAGACCTCCTGGATGAAGGGGTTCAGAACATCCTTGCCTTGAGAGGCGACCCGCAGCCCGGGGAAGGGGAAAAACGCGAGACGAGTTTTTCCTATGCCTGTGATCTCGTGAGGTACCTCCGCAGGAACCATTTCGGGAACTTTTGCATCGGGGCAGCGGCGTACCCGGAAGGGCACATCGAATGCCAGGACCCGTCCAAGGACCTGGACTTCCTGAAGGCGAAAGTCGATGCCGGAGCTGAGTTTCTGATCACTCAGCTGTTTTTTGACAACGACCTGTTCTACCGGTTCCGTGACGAGGCCTGCAGGCGGGGGATCGACGTCCCCATCGTTGCGGGTATCTTCCCGGTCCTGAACGCTGGACAGGTCCAGAAGATCGTCTCTCTCTGCGGTGTCTCGCTTCCGCCTCGTTTCACCCGCATCGTGGCCCGCTATGCGAATTCACCGGCGGCTCTTGCAGAAGCCGGAGTCGCATACGCCACCGACCAGATTATCGACCTCCTCACCGCCGGTGCGGACGGGATCCATCTCTACACGATGAACCGTCCTGAAACCACTAGGCGTATCATGGGAAATATCGACCAAATTAGAAAAACGGTTTTCCCGGAAGGAAGTGAGGAAGGTTGAAAATAACCGATTGCCACGTTCACGTGTATCCCCCCGGGATCATCGAGAACTGGGAAAAAATCGCCGAAAAGGAACCCTATTTCGCCAAGCTTGCCCAAAGCAAGGTCCATCGGTGGGCAACGGCGGAAGACGTCCTGGCGGCGATGGATGAGGCAAAGATCAGCGAAAGCTGGATTTTTGGATTTGCCTTTCGGGACCTCGGGCTTTGCAGGGAATGCAACGATTACGTGATCGAGAGCCAGGCCCGATACCCCGGTCGCTTCAAGGGATTTGCGGTAGTCCCGCCCCTCGCCAGGGGAACCGAGGGAGAAATCCGGCGGTGCCGAGAAAAAGGCCTATGGGGTGTGGGCGAACTCTTTCCCGAAGGACAGGGGTTTGACCTCTCCGACATCCGTCAAACCTGGCGTCTCGCGGGGATTTGCCATGAACTGGGAATTCCCGTGATCTTCCACGTTGCGGAACCCGTCGGACACGATTACCCGGGGAAAGGGAACGTCGGTCCCAAGGAAGCCGCAATGCTCTGCTTTCACCACCCCGAATTGCGTGTCGTGTTTGCCCACATGGGAGGCGGTCTCTGGCTTTACGAGCTGATGCCTGAAATGGCACGGGTCCTGGAGAATGCCTGGTACGACACGGCAGCTCTCCCATTCCTTTATGACGCCGCGGTCTACCGGTCGGCCTGGGCGGCGGGTGCGGGAAGGAAGATCCTTTTCGGAACGGATTTCCCGATCCTTCGATGGAGCCGCCATGCCAGGCAAATCGAAGCGGCCGGTTTGACCGGGGAACAGGAAGAAGCCCTGCTTGCGGGTAACGCGGAGCGGTTTTTCGGTACCTTGCCCTTGACAATGGGAAGTCCTGCATCTTAGAATCTCTTCCAATTTACACTGAACCTTCAAAACGGTTCCAGGCAAACTCTTATCCAGAGCGGCGGAGGGAACGGCCCGATGAAGCCCGGCAACCTGCCCGAATTCGAGGCGTGGTGCCAAGACCGGCAGCGGAACGCTGCTTGATAGGAGAGGAAGACGATTTTCAGCCCCTTCCTCTTGAGGAGGGGGCTGATTTTTATGGGAGGTGCGTTTGTCATGGCGTTCAAAACGGGAGAAAAAACGGGCATGATGACCAGGGCATTGCACGCGGGCTGGAGCCATGATCCTGCGACCGGTTCGTTTGGCCTGCCCGTCTACATGACGGCCGGATACCGGTTCGAATCTCCCGAAATGGCCATGCGCCTCTTCGAACTGGAAGAACCCGGACACCTCTATTCCAGGATCTCCAACCCGACGGTGGCGGCCTTCGAACAGGGGCTCGCCTCGCTTGAAGGCGGCGTCGACTGCGTGGCCACGGCAAGCGGGCAGGCGGCCTTCTCACACCTTCTTTCGGCGCTTTGCTCCGCCGGGGACCATGTCGTCGCGGGGCGGAGACTTTACGGCGGGACTTTGACCCTGCTGAAGAACGTTTTTGGCCGGCTGGGAGTATCCTGCACGATTGTCGAAACGGACGACCCGGATTCCGTCCGTGCGGCGATCACGCAGCAAACCCGGTGCATCCTTACGGAAACGATCGGCAACCCGGTGATGAACGTCGCTCCCCTGGAAAAGCTTGCGGAGATCGCCAGGGAGAATTCCATCCCTCTCGTTGTGGATAACACGTTCGCCACGCCCGCTCTTTGCCGTCCCTTCGAATGGGGGGCGTCCGTCGTCATCCATTCCGCCACGAAGTACCTTTCCGGCCATGGGCACGTGATCGCGGGCGCGATCGTCGACGGAGGAAACATGGACTGGAACGGCTCGGGAAAGTGGGGGGCATTGACCGAGCCCGATGCCTCTTACCACGGACTCGTTTTCGCAGAACGTTTCGGCCCTTCGGCCCTAGCGGCGAAGATCCGATGCTCGATCCTCCGTGACCTTGGCGGGTGTCTCTCCCCGTTCAATGCCTATCTCCTGCACCTCGGACTAGCCACCCTTCCCCTGCGCATGGCGCGGCACAGCGAAAATGCTCTCGAGGTCGCGTCCTTCCTCGAGGGACATCCCGGGGTCGAATGGGTCCGCTATCCCGGCCTCTCGAGTCATCCCCAGAAAGCCTTGTCGGACCGATACCTCCCGAACGGAGCCGGCGGGATGCTCGCCTTCTGCATCAAGGGTGGAGTAGAAGCCGGGAAGGATTTCCTGAAATCCCTGAAACTTTTTGCCACCGTGGCGAATCTTGGCGATTCCCGCAGCATGGCCCTGCACCCGGCAAGCACGACGCACGGGCAACTCTCTCCGGCAGACCGGAAAGCAGCCGGGATCGAGGATGGGTTGATCCGCCTCAGCGTAGGCATCGAAGACGCGGGCGACATCCTGGCGGATTTGGACCAGGCGCTCGAAAAGGCGGCGAGAAAAGGGGGAGCTTTCGATGGCAGAACCAACGGCTGAATTCATCGGATCGGTCATCCTCCCTGCCCTAAAGCTGGAATCGGGTCGGGTCCTGCGAAACGTTCGCCAGGTCTATTCCCGCTACGGGAACCCGTCTCCAGACGGCAGCAACATCGTGGTTGTGTGCCACGCCCTGACGGGGAGCCACAGGGTTTCAGGAGGAGTGCGGCCCGGATCTCCCCAGCCCTGGTGGGAACCGGTCGTCGGCGTTCACAAGGCTATCGACACCAGTTCCCTTTGCGTCTATTGTTTCAATGTCCTCGGCAGCCCCTACGGGTCGACTTCTCCTCTCTCGACCGACCCGGAGGCGGGCCGCCCCTGGGGAATGGATTTCCCGCTCTTTTCAGTGAGAGACATCGTGAAGGCGGAGAAAGCGGCATTGGAAATCCTTGGGTTTCCCAGGATCGGCGCGGTCGTGGGAGGGTCGCTGGGTGGCATGCAGGCCATCGAATGGGGCCTCCTGTACCCGGAAAGCGTGGACCGGATTGTCGTGATCGGGGCACCTGCGCACCTTTATCCGCAGGCGATTGCATTCAACGAAGTCCAGAGGCAGGCCATCTTTGCAGACCCCAATTGGAACAACGGGCGTTACCATGACGGCCTGCCTCCCTCGAAAGGCCTGGCAATGGCCCGGATGCTGGCGATGATCACTTACAAGAGCGAAAGCTGTTTTGCACAAAGATGGATGAGAGAGGTCAAAGATGGCGACTTGGCCGACTGGTCGGGACAATTCCAGGTCGAATCCTATCTTCATCACCATGGAGAAGAACTGGTCCGGCGGTTCGATGCCTGCTGTTACGTTTACCTGACCCGCGCCATGGATCGGCACGACATCGGGGCAGGAAGGGGAGGCCCGCTGGCGGCCCTCAAAAGACTTGAGAGGAAACATCTTTTGGCCGTGGGAATTTCCAGCGACATGCTCTTCCCAACCTGGCAGGTGGAAGAACTAGTAGACCTTGCGCAAAGAGCCGAAGTCAACGCGTCCTACGATGAAATCGAAAGCGATGAAGGGCATGACGCCTTTTTGATCGATTTTGACCAGGTTGATGACAGCCTAAGGGCTTTCTGGGAACGAAGCGGATTGACCGTCCGGACGTGTTGACAGGTTTTTGAAGGCCGGATATACTATCCCTCGCGTTCGGGCGGATAGCTCAGCGGAAGAGCACCTGCCTTACAAGCAGGGGGTCACAGGTTCGAACCCTGTTTCGCCCACCAATAAGGAATGTGAAAATTGGCAATCGAAGTTGAAGCGGGGTTGTAGCTCAGTCGGTTAGAGCGCCGGCCTGTCACGCCGGAGGTCGCGAGTTCGAGTCTCGTCAGCCCCGCCAAACTGTTTTCTCTCCGTGTGAAGCGGCGGGATAGCTCAGTTGGTAGAGCAGCGGACTGAAAATCCGCGTGTCCCCAGTTCAACTCTGGGTCCCGCCACCATCTTTACCAAGCGGACGAGCGGAAGTAGCTCAGGGGTAGAGCACAACCTTGCCAAGGTTGGGGTCGCGGGTTCAAATCCCGTCTTCCGCTCCATTTTTGTTTCTGGGGCGGCATAGCCAAGTGGTAAGGCAGAGGACTGCAAATCCTTCACCCCCGGTTCGAATCCGGGTGCCGCCTCCAACTATCTAAACCATATGCTATAATAAGTTCAGGCAATCCAGAAAAACGTCAAGGTCTTCTGGGAAAACTCCGGAAGGCCTTTTTTGTTTTGGCGGCGTATCCCTTCCACACAATCACGATGGAACCGAAACATCCTGCATTGCGCGCCGACTGTGTTCGGAATCTGCAAGGAAAGGCAAGGAAAAAACGCATGGGAAACAAACTGGTTTACGTCAGCGGAGCGCCCTTCTGGTTCACGCCGGAAGGCCGTTTCGAAGCGGCGGAGCAGAGCAACGGGCTGTTCGTAGAACGGGTCATGCTTCGCACGGAACGCGGACTGCGCGAAATCGTTAACGGCAAAGTCGTTCGATAGGACGCGGAACGCCTAGGAGAGAAGCCGGAACGACCGGCTTCGAACTGACAGATGAAGAGGGCCTCCCTGGATGGGGGGCCTCTTTTTGCGCTGTTTAGGATTGCAAAAGGCAAGGGTTTTTTAAGTTTCGCTAAGGAGTACCTTGAGGATCCTGACCTGCCCCCATTGTTTGTACCAGAAATAAAGTGAGTCCTTCAGCTTACCGCTGGTTCCACTTCCGACTCCCATGACGGTAGCGCCGGCAGGATCGCTTCCGGTGCGGGGGGCCGATAGCCCAGGGAACTATGGGGCCGTACCTGGTTGTACTCCCTCCGCCAACTCTCGATAATCGCCTTTGCCTCGGCCAGGGTGTCGAAACTCTCCCGGTTCAGGACCTCGTCCCTCAGCTTTCCGTTGAACGACTCGATGTACCCATTCTCCCACGGGCTTCCCGGCTCGATGAAGAGTGTCTTCACGCCAAGCCTTTTCAGCCAGTTTCGAACGAACCTTGAGGCAAACTCGCTCCCGT
>AQRZ01000026.1 GCA_000402835.1 Synergistetes bacterium JGI 0000079-D21 | reverse complement strand
ATCAAGCCACTAATGCCGCTTGTTTTCGCCGGACCTGCTTCGGGGAAAGATACCCCAGAGATTGATGCGGCCTTCCCTCGCTGTACCAGTGAATCCAGCCAGCGATCTATCGCCTCGCTTCCTCGAAGGACCGAAAATCCTCGACCAGACGCATTCTTCCTTCAGGCTCCTGAAAAATCTTTCGATCATGCCGTTCTGTTCCGGCGTATAGGGCGTCACGAATTCCTGGGGCAATCCGTAATCCCGGCACATTTCCAGGAATCTCCGGCTTTGGAACACAAGGCCGTTGCCGGTGCCACCGGTTTGACCTGTTCGCTCCTCAAGGTTCCGAAACGGTTCAGGCAGGCTTCTTCCAAGGTTCTCTAAGCTCCTCTCGCGATCGCCTCATTCGCTGGACGTCTTCCCGCCGAAAGGGATCCTTTGGCTTCATCGCCTTCTGCATGATGCCGATCTCCAGAGCCATGCGCCCCACCTTCCGCTCCAGGCGCCTGATCCGTTCGTCCTACTGCTCCTCTTCGTCCCTGGAGCGGTTCCTCAGGGCGTTCTCCGCCCCGGACAGGAACCTTTCCTTTATTCCTACGACGTCACCTCTTGGGAAGACCTTGACGACTCAACCCTCCAAGAAGCCGTCGAGTGGGCATTGGAAGAGCCCTCTTCTTAAGAAGAGGGCTCTTTTTCACAAAGGCACCTCAAGCCGTTTCTTTCCCTGAAAATCGTCTCCGTAGTCTTTCCTTCACGAGCCTGACTGTGATTTCGTTCTTTTTGTAATCCTTAAGCAGCGCCTCGGCTTCGCGACAGGCGGAGTCGAGGCCTGCCTTGCAGAGAATGGCAGGAACCTGGATTGTCGCTTTTTGTCCTAGCGAAGGGATGTCCAACTCGAAAAAGACTTCCGACATTCGTTTCAGAGGTTCCGTCTCCATGTCGATGACGTGAATTACGCTCTTTTCTACCAGGCGCTGGTCGATACTCGGCACGACTCCCGTAAAGAGGTCATCGTCGGCTACTCCGACCATGGCCAGGCTTTCCAGGTAGGAATAGGCGACAAACCACTCCAGCCATCTCTGCGTTTTTGCGGTTGTCTCGTTGATCTTAATGATCCGATTATGGATTGGCCGTTCGTATGCAGCGACGTTGCCCTCGATCTCCTTGAGGCGGGCCTTGATTTCTATCTCGAAGGTCCGTCGCTTTTCTTCGTCGGGCTTTTCATCGACAAGCCTCAACCCCTTCAAGTCCGCAAGTCCCGTAACGAGCCGTTCTCCCTCTTCTGTTTTGACCACGAGGGCATCCACTGCCCGATAGCCCTCCAAGACCAGGGTTTCAACAGAAACCGGGGGCTTGGTCGCCTCGAGGACCGCTTCTACCACTCTTTCGAAGACCGGTTCGAGATAGGTCGCCAGGTGAAGGGCACAATCCAGTCCCGGGACGCCCTTTTCGAAGATCTCCCGATCGCCGGTGAGGCAACATCCCTTTGGAATACCGGGAATCCCGGCGAGCCGCAAAACTTTCCCGTCTGTTTCCGGTACGATTTCGCATCCCAGCTCACGCAGATATTGGCAGTTCGCCAATAGAGACCAGATGCTTTCAAGGGTCACCGGTAACACATCGGTCCTTCTTTGGTTGGAAAGTCTTTGGTAGAAGTCGTAAAGCTCCTCGGGCGGCACTTCCATGGCCTCGATCTGCCGTTTTTGCCTTTCCATCCGTTCTTTCGCCAATTCCTCAAGTTTGTTTTGCGAAATCTTTCCCGCAGCGTAAGCATCGAAGTCTTCCTCGATGAGGGGAAGGAGGGAGAACGGAATCGAGCCCGTCATCTCTTGCGCCACCCGGAGACGGTTCAACAGCCTTCCGTAGATGACCTCTTCCACGGAATCCAGCATGCAGAGGTTGAGAACAAAAATCTCTTCGTGTTTCTGTCCGATGCGGTCGATACGGCCCACCCGCTGCTCCACCTTCATGGGGTTCCAGGGCAGGTCATAGTTGATCAGAAGATCGGCGGTCTGCAGGTTCAACCCTTCAGCAGCGGCGTCTGTGCAAAGCAGAACGTCGATTTCGCCCCTAAGGAATCGTTTTTTCACGTCTTCGCGGTCTGTAGGGGCGATTTTTCCTCGGCTTTCATCGTAATAAGCGCAATCTTTTCCGCTGTAGACCCCGAGCCGCATTTCGGGGGCCTGACGTTGCAAGGTGCGCCGAAGATCGTTGAGGGTGTCGATATAACGGGTGAAAAGAACAGTCTGCCTAATTCGGTTGCCGTTGCGCCGGCCATCGAGCTGTTTTAAAAGCTCTTTGGTCTTTGACGGAATGCCCTTCAACGTTTCCAGGCGCGCCAAGAGTCCCGAAATGGCTCCACGTTCCCATTGCAGGTCTTCCGGGCTCCGGTTTTCCAGAACCTTGTCGAGCGGGTTGTCTTCCGTGTCCTGGTCCAGCTCCTCCGGATTGAAATCGTCGGTTTCTTCCGGGGCGGCCCCCAAGGACAGAAGGGTTCGTGCGACTTTCTGTTTCCGTCTCTTGAGGGATTCTTGGAGGGCATAGAACGACGAGCTGCACCGTTGGCGCAAGAAGCTCAAGTAGAACCCCAGGCTGGCCCTTCGTTCTCCTTCCGTGCTGGACTCCTCGATCTTCCGGGCCAATTCCTGACAATATTCCTGGAGGTCGTCGTAAACCCCTTGTTCATCGGGGGTGAAAACGATCCTTGGGATGGGCAAAATCTTCCGGGTGGCCAGGTTTTCCCGCAGCTGGCCTTTTGCCTTGTAGAGCTCGAGGAGTTTTCTTGTATGCCGGAGCATGACCCTCGATAGCGGAGCCGCAGCGAAGAGCAGCCTCCGGATAAAGGCATAATCCGCCTTGCGAGGGGTTCGGTTCTCTTGCAGCCAGTCTTCCAGGATGGTTTTGACGCGCCCCTGGATGATGCCGTTCCGAAGGTAGTTCCAAAGCCAGGGATCTTCCTCCTGGATCCTCTCGATCGCCCGTTTGAGTAGTTCCCATTCGGGAGTCTTGAGCGGTTCGTTGCGACTCAGCTTTCCCAGCGTTTCGTAGTAGGCCCGGACCAGCGAAGGCGATTCCCCAAAGGCTCCCACCCGTTCGCAAAGCCGGAAAAGATCGTAGGCCTCAATCCAGTCCATCTGTACCGGCGTAGCCGTCGCCATCCAAAGAGCTTCGGCCTTTTGCCCCAGATGTTCCTGGATGGTGCGATAGAGCCTGCCATAGGAGGGGTCCGATCGGCAACTATCTTCCGTGTTCGGGTTACTTCGACGGGCGTAATGGGCTTCGTCCACGAGTACCACATCGTAAGGTTCCGCCTTCCAAAGCTCAGGCAGGCGCTCCTCCCTTACAAGAAGCCCGGTGGAAAGGATGCAGAGGTCCGGTTCGAAGAGGTTTTCCGAGGGTTCCCATTTCTGATCGGGAAAGAGAATCTCGTGCTCCTTGACCGGGCTGGCGACTCCCCGCCGGAACGGAAGGTAGAACTTCGTGGCCATTTCCCGGTGCCACTGCTGCGCCAAGCCGGCAGGAGGCGCCACGAGAACCCTTTTCACCACACCCGAAAGGATGAGGGAACGCAGGGCAAGCCCCGCCTCGATGGTCTTTCCCAGGCCCACTTCGTCGCAGAGCATGAAGCTCGAGGGCCAGTTTTCGATGAGGCGCCGCGCCACAACTTCCTGGTGCGGCCAAGGGGAAACCGGGGCTGTTTCCATGCCGACCCAGAGCCCTCCCGGCATCTTTGGGGCCATCTGGATCACCTTGAACGCCAGCCACTCCTCGGGGGTGGGTTTTGGGGGAATCTTCCGGGGGGTGCCATCCACCTCACGGGGGATCCGGACCCGCTCGCCGATTCGGACCAGCTTGCGGTGAACCGCTTCGGGAAGGGTCAGGACCCGGAAATGAGGATGCCGATTTTCCCACAAGGCGTCAAAATCCTTCTGATGGTCCCTTATCCGGTCGGCAGAGGGTCCCTCCCACCAGTCACAGTCAATGATCAGGTTCTCGGCGTTCTGGACGAGGGACGTTTTCGATTCGTTCAGGGAGCCGGAAGCAAGAATTCGATGCCCAGCCTTATCCGTGAAAAGAGCCCATTTCTCATGGACGTAGCCGTCCTCCTGAGATTCGAAGGGAAGGGGTTCACCGGTTTTCCCGTGCAGTCGAAAGGCGACACGGAGTTCGAGGAATCCCTGGCTCACCATCCACGCCAGAAGCTCGATTCCCCGTGTTACGTCCTCTGGCCAGGTTCCCTCCAGTTCCGAATCCAGGTGCTTTTCCAGGCGGGCTTCTTCACCCGAAAGCACGGCTGCCACATCCTGGGGATCCATGTCTGCGCCCACGATGAGCCGCATGCGGCCACCGTGAGCCGTGAAAGCGGAATACCCCTGAGAGGCCGCGGCCAAAGAGGAGGAAGTGAAGTAGCCTGCAACCCGGTCGTAAGCCTTGGAACGCTCCAGGACCGGGATGTAGAACTCGTGGAGAATGTCCACGAGACTCCCGTCCTCCCGAAGCGTCGAGGTCTTGTAGGCGTAGGCCCAGGACCGGTCACGAAAGTGCGGGCCAACCTCACCTCGCAAAGCCATTCTCAGGCCTCCGAAAGACCCAGCCCGAACAGGATGGCCCGGGCCTCTTTCTTCAGAGCCTCCTCAGCCATTTCTTCCGCCCAGACATTGAGAAGGCTTTTCACGATGGGAGCCTTTTCACCGGCCTTGTTCTGGATATAGCCGCGGGCAGAGATTTCCATCCCTTCCCGGTAGGCCATGATCGTTCCCTGCAGGAGATCCCATTCCGTCTGGGGGGTCGCCAGACGACGAGGATCCCGTTCTTCGGGGAGAGCCAGGCGGAGCTTGCTTCCTTTGCGGACAAGCGGAGCGGCAAAACCGGATTCGTGGGCGTTCAGCCCCGCCGCCCGCCGGCCGCTTTCCTGGGTGTTGATGCCGATAAAGCGGCCGTTGGCGGCATACCCACCGGTCTTGGTCTCCAGGGCGATATTCAGGGATTTCGACAGGTTCAGAGCATCGTCATAGCCGAAATCACCCAAGCCGAAGATGCCGAAAAGGAGCATCGCCATGGCGGCTTCGGGAGAAAGGTCCGAAAGGGCCAGCTGTCCTTGGGCAATCTCCCGGAATTGGGCTTCCGCGACGACACGGGAGGCCTCGAGCATTGCCCGCTTCGGGCCGACGGGCTCGTCTCCGTCAAGAACGGGCCAGTTTTCCGACAAGACCTGCAGGGCGCGGCCATAGCTAGCCACCATCCGGTCCACCGGGTTCAGTTTCAGGGGGGCGAGTTCCTCGAGCCCTTTCTCGACATGGGTTTGGACCTTCTGTTGAACACCGGAGCTCCCAAAGCCCTTCCATGAGCTGGGGGGCTGGTTTTCTCCCCGTATTGCCTTCCTGCAGGAAATGAAGATGGAACTGATGGCGGAAGCGGTGTCCTTTGTATGAATTCCCTGTTCAGTTTCCGACTCAACCGGCATCGAAGAAGTGATGACCCACCCTTTCTCAATGAGAGCCCGTGTCAACGTTTCCCAGGCTTCCTGGCTCTTGTGGGTAAACATCATCGTCATGATTCCTTCGTCCTTCAGGATCCGCCGTGCCTCCAGGAAGATTTCACCCATCATGCGCTCGTAGGCTGCCTTGGCCCCCTTTTCCCCTCCGTCACGATCCGGGTTGGCCACGGCCTCTTCTTCCTTGTTGGTGAGGCGGCGATGGAAGAGGTCCGGATAAAGGTCCCTGAGTGTCCTTTTTTGCCAGACGTAAAAGTAGTCGGAAAGCTCGGCATACTGGACGTTGTTGTAATAGGGGGGGTCGAAGCAGATGACATCCACCGATCTGTCAGGAACCTGGGGAATGGCAGCCGCTGTGCCGTTGATGAGAGTCAAAGGGGGCTTGCCGCCGGTTTTCTCTTTTACTGGTTCCAGAAGTTCCGCAATTCCCTCGTAGGCATCGAGAATCTGAGATAAGCCCCAGGCAGCCCCGGAGTGTGGGCCGGTGAAGACCATCTCGCCGAAGGTCCATTTGAGGGAAAAGTCGTGCCGGCCGAAAGTTCCCTTAACAATACCTCTTGTGTATTCCCACCTTGTTTGCCGGCTGTTGTAATCCAATCCCTTGTCAATGACAAACTGGAGGTAGGTCACCACGGCCTTGCCCTTTTCATGGCCCAATTCTTTCAGGATTTGAGGCTTCAGGCGGTTCAGTTCCTCCACGAGGAAGAGATGTCCCAAAAGCTGGCGCGGGGTGAACAGGTCGCACCAGCGGGTCATGCCATAGATGACCGGCCGCATATCATTGCCTTGAGGGAAGCTCTCCGTGGGGATCAGGCCGGCGTCGTCCCAGCGGTTCCAGTTCTCCTTCAGCATCCGCTCCGCCTCGTCCAAAGCGGCGAGGTCGCGCTCGTTTGGCGGCCGGAAGAAACGGACCTTTTCCGTCTTGATTTCCCCCGCTTTTTCCCCGGTCTTGTACCGCTGAATCTGACCGTTCTTGTCGAGTTTCGGCTGGTATCGCACAGCCGCCACGGCATAGAGGCGATCCCTCCATTTCCCGTGCTCGGATTCACCTCGGGCCTGCCGCTTGATCTCTTCCTCGTCGATCCCCTGTCCGCAATGGACGCAAAGCCCCTTGCCGCCGCTCACCGTCGCATAGTTGGGATCCTCCCCGTTGGGGCCTTTCCCTTTCGTTACGCGATAGGTTTTGAACCGGACTGTGCCGTTCTTTGGCTTTCTATCCGTGACGATCGCCACGCCCCAGGGATCTCCGTCCTCTTTGGAAAGCCAGCAGGTGTTCAAGAGAGGAAGATCCCCACCGCAAAACGGGCATGTGATTTCTCTTGCAAAGAGAAACCCGTCAAGTTCTTCTTGCAGGTATTCACCGACAAGGTTTGGAGTTTTTTGCAAATGTTTTTCAAGTAAGACTTTTTCTTCTTGGGGAATGTAAGATGCGGGGAAAAGGTGTTGTATCTTTTGAACCATGCTATCTCTCATTATTTGGAAATATTTCTCAATGAAAGGAAGAATCTCGACCCCGTACGTGGCCGGATACTCAAGAGTTGCGGACAAAATCACAGAGGCGACAGGGTTCAGTTCATTTGCAATCACATCACAGCCCAGCCTTAGCGCTTCAAAGGGGATAGATCCACCTCCTGCGGTTAAATCTAAAAGTTTTATCCCTCCCTTGGCAGAGAATGATGGTATTTTATAAAAAGCCCGGTTGTATCCATATTTATCTTCATTTGTCCGTATGTTATGAGCATTTTCCCAAGAAATTCTTTCTTTAGCCCATGCAGGATCTGCAGGTACCGTGCTTATTGTCAATGTAGCTCCAAAATTCGGATATGGAGAAGGGATTGGGACGCATTCTCCCAGCCATTGTTTCAAAAATGTGGCTCCGATCCCTGCGGGGTCTTTTTCTAATGCTTCATTAATAAAAAGGGCGTTCTGCTTTCTTCTTTCATTTTCTGCCTCAAGTCTATCAAGGACGAGCTTATCAACTAAAAGATATTCGACTCCGTTGGACTCCTTATAAACTCTTTTTAGAATTGAATTGTCCTTTAAATTTAAAGTCCACAACTCTCCGTTGATTCTAATGACCTTCTTTTCGATTCCCAGTTCCTTCAAAAACCAGTCCGGATCCGTATCTGCAGGCAGGATAGATCCCAGAACCGCGGCACGGCTGGGCGTCAGGGGACGCCGGGCCCACCAGACGTGGAGATAATAAAGGGGAGGTAGAGCCGAGCTTGCCCCCCTTTCTCTCTGGGTCTCGGCTCCCACCTGGTGACAGGGGAATCCCGCTTCGATGAGTCTCCGGCTGTTTTCTTTCTCCGTCATGGCTTTCTTGTCATCTCCTTCAGTTTCGGCGAAGTTTCTCGAGCATCGTCTGAATGGCCGGATCGTGGGGCTGGCCGGCCAGCATGATCCGGAGGCCCGCCTGGGCCCAGCGGTTGGCTTCGATACTGAAATCCGAGATCCGGGAATACCAGTAGGCGGCTTCCTCCCGGGAGAACTTCTCCACGCGGCGGGCCATCAGTTCCACCCGGTCCAGTTCCTTCAACCTCTCCTGAAGCTTGAAAATGAGGGCGAATTTGAAACCGGCCTCTTCGTCCAAGGGGAGGTTCCCCCGGTAAGTGACGGGGAGTCCTTCGATGTAGCGCTGAGCCTCCAGGGGAATGCCCTGCTCGTTGCGGATCCCCGAGAGGATCTTTCGGACGATGGGCAAAAGGCGGACCAGGGCATCGCCGAACAGGGTCCCGCGATCCAGGATGGTCGTTTTATCCTTGCCCGAAGGGGTCTTTTCGCCGGGAATGCGGAGATGTTCTTTCACGATGAGGACCGGGCTGGGTTTGTCCGAGTGGTCCGTCACGCGCAGGGTCCACCCGGCAACTTTTAGCGCGGGCTTGATGTAGATGTCGAAATGCTGTTCCAAAGCCAAGCCGGAGGAGCGGACGATCTTTTCCATGGGGTCATTCCTTTCCTTTCAACAATTGCTGAATCTCCTTGACCAACGGACAGGTTTCGTCGGGGTTCTTGATCTCCAAAATGAGTTCGCTCTCCGAAGAAGGCGCCAGTTTATCACCCAGGATCTCGAACAGCTCTCCCAACTGCTTCATGCCTTCGGGGCCGACATCCCGCAGCGTGAGGGAGAAACGCCCTCCCGTCGGGAGGTCGAATTCGGTCACATCGAACCGATGGAAGCAGCTCTTCGCCCCCCGGGTATAAAGACTACCCAGTTTTCTCAATAAACCGGACGAGAAGACCGTTACCCCTTCGGAACCGGAAACCTTCAGGACATTGGGCTTTTCTGCGAGCCAGCCCCTCCGGACCGCTTCACCCCGGGTGATAACGACCAATTCCGGTGTTGGCGTCATCCGGATGGCCTCGATGCCGGAGACCAGTTTCGCCGGTTTCTCGGCTTGTTCGGGGTCTCCCTCGTAGGCGAGAAGCTGCTCTTTCCGGGCGAAGTCCACCAGGGTCTCGTTGATGATCTCCTCCGCGGCGTCGTCGCGGAGGCCCTTGACGTGCTCGTGGACCTGGGCCACCCTTAGGCCCTTCTTCTCCTCCGTGGCCGACTCCACCAGGCGGCGGATCTCCTCTTTCGTAGGGCCCGACTGGGTTCCCCACCCCCGCTGCTTTGCACCCGGAATCGTGATCAGGACGTCGTCCGGGCTCAACTCTTCGTGAAGAGGGATATCCGATTTTTCGGCGTCGTAGAATTTTTCCGGTTTCCCAGTTTTTTCGTCGATCTTTCCGGCCAGGCACCAAAACCCCTTCTTCACGCCCTCGCGAGCGATGGTCGACAGAAACTCCTGTTCTTCCAGGACGGGCCAGCCCCGGTTCACGTGGAACTTCTCTCGGATACGGTCCAGGGAAATGTAATCTTTTTCTTCGAAGAAGAGGGTCTTGAGCCCAAGAAGAATTTCTTTCGTGACGGGACCAGAGGGGATGATCTCCCCATTCTCTTTCAAAACGGTGCGGATCTGCTCAAACTGCGCATCGCCTCCCTCGCCTCCGGCCGTTCGGATTTCCTTGAGGGCGAAGATCCCACCCTTAACCGGATAGGCGAGGAAACGGTAGACAAGGCTCACCCGCCTTTCCAGGTCGTTATCCAGCCTGGGGAAATCGATTTCCTTCACCTGAGAGGCAGAAATGCCGAAGTTCTGGGGGGTATCCTTCAGGATTTTGGCCGCAAGGACATTTCGAGCAAGGGCGTAAAGCTCGAGCTTGGCCCTTTCCCGCTGTTCCTCCCCTTCCGGGATGAGACGCCCCTCCTCGCCGGAACG
Source organism: Synergistetes bacterium JGI 0000079-D21 (assembly GCA_000402835.1). The sequence continues at coordinate 4,685 of AQRZ01000026.1, read as the reverse complement.
AAGGATGCGGACCGTTTCCGGGATGAACAGGAAGACGCTGTTCTGGTAAAGGCGAGGAATTCCCTTGCCCACGGTGGTGATGAAGGCGGCAGGATCCACCTCGGTAAGCCGGATGGAGAGGACTCCCAGCAGAGGACGCTCCAGTTTGTCGGGAAGGTCCTGAGGACCAATGACATCCGGTTTGACCAAAAACCCCTGCCGGTTCTTTCCAAACAGGTTTCGGGCTTTCGACTCCAACTCGGTCAAGATCTGCTCTTCGGTGACTGCATCGCGGATCCTTGAAAGGGCCAGGTTGACGTTCGGCTCCGAAACGGCGTAGTAGAGCCCGTTCTTTTCCCTGAGATAGAACGCTTTCGTTTTGATGTCCTCCAGGGCCTGCTTTGCCTGGGCGGGCGTAAGCCCCGGCTGGGCCACGGAGAGCAGGGCATCGGATTCGTTGATCCCGAAGACGGGGCTCGCCAATCCCTCCGCCTGGCCTGCGAGGCTGTTCAGGAAGATGGTTTTCCAAGTCTGGACATGGTAAGGGATTTTGTCCGGGTGAGGGTTTTCCTGGTCGGCCCGTTCGGCATTGGAGCGCCCACCCTGGAGCCCTGTGGTATCCGTGGTCCCAATGTCCGCATTGAGCACCGGGATCATGGAGGTGTTGTTCGTGCGGCCCAAAAGCTCGTCCACGGTCCGGGAATCCATGAAGTCCAGGTGGCCGGGATGAATCATCGGCACATCGTTTCCCGATTTCCAAAGGGACCGCACCGCGAGAGCGAGGATGCGCAGGACGCCACGGGTTTTCTGGAAGGTCGGGACGGTGGAGAGCTTCTTGTTCAACAGGTCCAACAAGGCGGGATGGAACGGGTAAGCGGCGCGCATCTCCTCGAGGAAGGGCTCCATCTGAAGGCTTCCCGGCAGAAGGGATGGGTTCCTCTCGTAGAGCTGTCTGTATTCTTCCACGGTGCGGCGGGCTTCTTCCCGGTCGATCTGTTCAAAAAGCCGTTTACCGAGAACGGCGGAGAGGTCCTTTGCCTTGACGGGTACCACGACGGTTTCTGTTCTCGCCAAAACGGTGGTCAGTTCTCTCGCGGCGTCCTGCTGAAGGGTCAGTGCCTGGTCTGGGTCCACGGGTTGGCTGGAGAGGTCCGAAAGGGTTTTGGAAAGCTCCGCTGTCTGTGCGGAAAAGGCATCGTGAAGCCCAGCCAAGGTGACGACGATGGCGATGCCGGGATGTTGGGAAGCATAACCCAGGAGTGACATGAAGAACGTCGCAAGCATGGTCTTGGCCCGGGGGTAGGCGACGGCCCACCGGGCGGCGTAGTGTGCCAACTCATCAATTAGGATTAGGACTTTGCGGCCGGCGAAGAGGCTTTCGAAAAAGGCTTCGTCGGGGGAGTCGAGGCGATCCAGATAGGAGGCCACTTCGCTGCAGAGTTCGGTTCCGCCCAGTTGGCGGGCGATCTCCGCCCACAGGGGATAAGGTTTCAACTCGGCACCCCGCGATTCCTTGACGGGGATGGTATCCCCGGCAATGGCGACGACGTCGACCGTTCCGGGGTCCGGAAGGAGCTCTTTCTCGATGAATTCGGAGACATAGGGGGCTAGATCCTTTCCCTTTTTCGCCAGGTGAAGGCAGGCGATGAGGGTGTGAGTCTTGCCTCCGCCGAACCCGGTTTCAAGGCGCTTCAGGGCCGAGGCGGTGGTGTCTCCGCTGAGACGGAAAACGACATCCCGAAGAATCATCTTCATGTCTTCGGTGAAATGGGTCCCTTCTGAGAAAAATGCGGCCGCGTCGGTGTAGAGAGGGTGCCCCGATTTCTGGCCTTTGTAAAAATTCGCAACCTGACTCAAAGAGGCCGTGAAGATTTCCATGTTGATGGAGCCAGATAGAAGGTCCTTTCTAGGTTGACACGATTTCAGCACGCCCACGGCAAGTCCTCCCCGTTTGTGAAATTACTTTTGGAGTACGGCTTGAAGCTCCTCGTTCGCCCGCTCCTCATCGGGTGCAAACAATTCTGTGAACAGCTTTTCCACCTTTCCCATCATCGAAACGGTCGAAACACGAGCCTCGGTCTTGGTAATCTGATTTTTGGCATTCACTTTGATCATGAGGAAAATCACGATCGTTTGAAAGTCGCATCTGTGAACGGGGTAGATTTCCTTGGCCCAAACGCCACGAGTTTTCGGGATACCTACCAGGGGAGTAGCGCCTCCCTGTTCAACCCAACCATTTGCAAGTGCCTTCTCACGATCAAACAAAGCTCCCTTAACGTCCGGTTGCCAAGGTCTACTTTCCGCCAGCATGGTTATACCTCCTGAAGAGAGATTAAACTTGTCGTGAATATCCAGCACATTCTTCACAGAGACTTGAGGTTTCGAAATAAACATGCATACATGGCCAAGCCTAGTTTAGCGTCATTAACGAGTGCTTTCAAGGAAGAGCACCCCTAAGGATATTGGTTGCAACAAGCGACAGGATAAGTCGGTGAAAGAAAATGAGGTTCTTCGTTTCAAGGGGGTGCTCTGTCTGGAGAGGAAACGTCATATTCGTAGGAAAAGTCTTCGTAGCGACTACCCACGTTGGCGTAGGTCTGAACCGCCCTCCTCCTTAGACTCTCACCTCGGTGCGCTCGACCGCTCTTTTCGTTTTTGTATTGCCTTATCGGGGTAGGGGATTTCCTTATAGACAATTTCTTTACATTGGTGTTTCATTTTATTAAATATCGTGGATGCTTTCTCATATAGATGTCGAGGCGCTTTGCATGACAGTCTCCACCTGATCGAGGAGGTCCTGCAATTGGCGAATATCCTAGAAAAATGGTTTTACGATGAAAGAGAGTTCTACTCATACCTGGTCTTCGACGGCTCGAAAGAGCTGTTTGATCTGACTGTACGGACATTAAAGGATAGCGGCGTTTTCGTTTACCACAAAGGAAAATCTTTCCAACCAGCAAGCGACGGGAAGGTTTACGATTGGTTTATTCGACTCAAAAAAGACGAGGCTCCTTCAGAAAAAGTCAGTTTTATATTAATAAACAAAAACCTCCTTCCCGTTGAACTGCCGGTAAAAGACAAAAAAGACGAAACAATAGAACATCTTAATGAGAGAATAGCTATTTTAAGCCAAAAAACATTGCAGTCTGACGAGAGATACGAAAAATTAAAAAAAGACTTTCAAACAACGCAGTCGGAGCTTTTCAGCATTCAGAAAAAAATTAAAATCAAAGATGCCCAGATAATAGAACAAAGGCTTAAATACGAGTCTCTATTAAAGGAAAACGAGATCTATAAACAGAAAACGGAGGCGATTTTAAAAAAATCGACCGATGACGAAGATGCTAGATGGGATAAGACTAGAGTGACTTTTTTGCTGGCAGAAATATATAAAAATAAACAAATTATAGAGAATTATAAAAAAGAAAAAGAGGAACTAGAAGAATATTATAATAAAACTTTTAATGAATTTTATGAAGAGCATCAAAAAGAAATACAACGGCTTGAATTTGAAAAAGAATCTTTACGAGATGAAATAGAGAATCAGAGGAACACAATCCTTAATAGAAATAACGACCAAGCCGTTTCGTTAAATGTAAAAAGATCAAACAGAAAAATAAAATACGAAATCCTATCAGTGGTATTTGGAACGATTCTCCCAAACAAAAAAATAATAAATGAAAAACAGGTGTTTGAATATTTTGAGGAAGATCTAGATGTTGAATCTTTTGCTAATAGGCTTAAAGACTTTGATACCGTATGGAAGGGAACCAAGCTAGAAGCTGTAGACGATTGGTGGGAAGAGCATCTGATCTACAGTTGGCGTCTCTACTATAAAAAAATAGATCAGCAATGGCACGTGTATGTCGGATTGAAGAAAGATCAAAAAAAAGACATCTCTTTTCTCCGTAATTATAAAGGATAAAAAATCAAATATTTTTTAATTCGACCTATTTCCGCTTGCGAGGGGAATAAATAAGATGGAAGATCTCTCAGAATTAAGAGAAATGATTTTAGTGGATTTCCCAAGAGTCTACGGTGATGCAAAAAAAGACAAAAGATAATGCAAGAAACGATAAAAAGTATTTTTTAAATAAAAAAAGAAGAATATTGGCAAGAGCTAAATAAATATGCGAAGCGAAAAAAGCATAGCAACAATCAAGTAATGATAAATCCTGAGAAAAAAGTTAGTGAAGAAATGCAAATTAAAGGAAGGGATACAAAGCAACTAAGAGAGATTTTTAAGACCGATGAGAACTTGAGAGTAGCTTTACATGGGAACAAATACAAAAAAGTTGTGAGTTACGAAGAAGACCTAGAGCGTCTATTAATAGAGCAAGACAGGTATAAACGATATTGGGAAGACGTGAGCAATGGCTGGATTGAGAGATATGAGGATTGAAAAAGGTGATTAGTCCCTATTTGGCACAAAGGGTACAAAGTCACAGACATACTGACCGAGAACAGGGAAGATATCCGTCCTTCGATTGTTGTATCGGAATTCCAGTTCCTTGAGATAAAACGGAAACCAGGTCCTGGAAACACCATGATGCTTGATCAGACGTTCCTTGGAAAAGCTCCAGAACCCTTCAAGCCCGTTGATGTAGACCTTGAGGTGGTACCCATTCTTTGGACAGAAAATCGGCCTTTTTAGTGAGATGGCCCCAAAGAATGGATGAATTTGTCATGATGCCTTTGGTACCTTG
>AQRZ01000025.1 GCA_000402835.1 Synergistetes bacterium JGI 0000079-D21 | reverse complement strand
CGTCAGCCTGCAGAAAAGGGTAGTCCGTCCCCTCAAGGGACCGTTCGTTCCACTCCGCAACCCGTCCGTGCAGAAGGCCGCACAACCGGCTAACGGTGCTTTTGGAGACATCCAGGCCACAGAGCTCCTCCACAACCCGTCTCACCTTCCTGGTGCTGACACCGTTTATGACCATCTCCAAAAGCGTCAGGAGGAAGGCCTGTTCAAACCGGGGCAGAAGCTTCAGCTCCTGGGTGTCCAGACCTCCGCCACGCATCTGGGGGACCCGTACCGGAATTCGCCCGAGTCGGGTCATCACCCACCTGCTGCGGTACCCGTTCCGGTAGCCTTTTCGCTCCGGCGTCCGCTCGTACCGTTCCGCTTGCAGGATCTCTTCCGCCTTCGCCTCCAGCGCATGCTCGATGAGATCCTTGACTACCGATTGAAGACAGGTCAGGTCGCCACCCAGCAGGGACTGGACAATTTCGTCGTCAAGGGTTACCTTCGTTTTCGCCACCGGGATCACTCCTTCGGTTTGTGTTTTCTCAGTGACTACACTGTAACCGAAGTCCCGGTGGCTTTTTTGTCTTCCCACCGATTGCCGCCTTTTTCAGACGACCTTTTTACAGCACTTTAGGGGCTTGATCAACACCCATATAGTGTTTCTAAAATAACATCCATTTCCCCGCAGCTGGATACACTCCAGGGCTGAAGAGAAGGAAACCGGTTGTGGCATCCTAGTTTCACAGAAGTTGAAACGGAGGGATGCCCGCCATGGCCAAGCTGAAGGAATGCCATCTCATGGTTGCGGAAGAACTGGTCAAGACAAGCAGCTGCCGTGCCGTAGCAAAAGACCTGGGCATCGACGAAAGTTCCCTCCGGGAGAGGCTCCAGCGAAGAAGAAGCGGAGCCGTTGACGGAAGAAGCCTCCAGCCCGAGTCCTGCGCGCCCCACGAGGAAGTCGTGGTCGCATGGATGTGCCAGCAGGAGCAAAGGCAGAGTAAACACCAACGTCTCTCCCCGGTGAGGGAACTTTACGAAGAACTCGTAAGCGAACGGGGCTACACCGGAAGCTACCTCTCCGTCGTCCGCTATGTGAACCGCCGTCGGGAGAAACCGGCCGTCCAGCCCTGCCGGCGGGTGGAAACGAAGCCGGGGGCCCAGGCTCAGGTGGATTGGGTCAAGCGCCCCGTCTACATCGACGAGTTGAAGGGGACGATTGTCGTTTCGTCCTTCGTCATGACCCTCTCCTTCAGCCGCATGTGGGCCTCGGTCTGGAGCCTGAAGGAAAACCAGCTTTCCTGGCTGGAGTGCCACAACGAAGCTTTCAAAGCCTTGGGGGGTGTTCCGGAAACCGTCCGGATCGACAACCTCAAGACAGGCGTTGCCAGGGGATCCGGCCCCTGGGCCGTCCTGAACGAAGCCTACGAGGATTACGCTCGTCAAATGGGGTTCACCGTGGATCCCTGCCGATGCAGGAAGCCCAGGGAGAAGGGCAAGGTGGAACGGCGAGCCCAGGACGTGAAGAGACTCCAGGTCACGGATTCCGACCGCTTCCTGAGCTTGGCGGAACTCCAATCGGTCACCCGTGAGAGGATCGTCTTTCGCTCTTCCCGTCTGAAATGTCCCGTCACGGGCAAATCCGTGAGGGAAACCTGGGACCTTGAGAAACCGTTCCTGAAAAGCATGCCGGTCAGTCTGCCGGAACCCTTCGACGTCCAGGTTTCGCGGATCGCGGGAAGAGATTGTCTGGTGTCCTTCGAAGGCCGCCAGTACAGCGTTCCCTTCCGCTTTTCCGGCCAGCCTGTCCAGGTGCGGGGATGTGCCCGGACCGTGGAGATCTTCGCCGGAGGGGAAAAAATCGCCTCATTTCCCCGGGGGACGGAGTGTCGCCTCCTAGTGGACCAGGACCACTACGAGGGAGAAGGAACACCACGGGTCCTCGTTCCGGTTCCCTTGGGACACAAGGGGCGGGAAATCGCACTGAGGCAAAGCTGGGAGCTCCCTTCCGCTCCGTCTCGCTCCATCGACCGGTACGAGGAACTTCTCCGGAGGCTGCCTTGACCGCCCCGGTTTCGGATCTGGACAGGACGAGAAGGCTTATGGAGGAAACGGGGTTCGCCCATGCCGGGGCTTTCCTTCCGGAACTTTTGGAACGGGCGGTGAAGTCAAACCTTTCCCTGTCCGGTTTCCTGGAGATCGTCCTGTCCTACGAGCACGAGAACCGGGAGGAACGGCGAGTCAGGACCTCCCTGAAGCTTTCGGGGCTGCCCCAGGGAAAGACCCTGGAGAGCTTCGACTTTGGCTTCCAGCGGGAGGTGAACCGCCGGGAGGTCGAGATGCTCGCCACTTGCGAGTTTGTCCGTAGGAAAGAGAACGTCCTCTTCCTGGGACCTCCGGGCGTGGGCAAGAGCCACCTGGCCGCCGCCCTTGGGGTGAAGGCAGTCCAGTGCGGGTTCTCCGTGGCTTTTCTCACGGCCGACGAGCTCCTGGAAAGGTTGAGGCGCGACGAGGCCACCGTGACCCGTAAAAGTCGCCGGCGGCGGTTCATGAATGCCGCCCTCCTGATCGTAGATGAGCTGGGTTTCCAGGCCCTGGACCGCGTGGACGCCCACCTCCTGTTCAAGGTAGTGAGCGGACGGTACGAAAGGGGCAGCATTGTCCTCACCTCCAACAAAGGGCTGAGGGATTGGCCCCAGGTGCTGGCTGGAGACGAGGTGCTCGCTACGGCGATCCTGGACCGGCTCCTTCACCGCTCCCACGTGGTCCAAATCGACGGTGGGAGCTTCCGTCTGAGGGAGATGGAGAAACGCCTCAGGGACCTGAAGGAATAGGGGGGATTTAAACCAGTCGAGCCTGCGGTTCACTTATTTTGTTGTCAAGGGGCTCTCCAGCGTTCCCCTCATGCGGGGATCTGGATGTTTCCTTAGTGCGGGGAAATGGATGTTATTTGACAAATGGGGGCCATGGTCAACAAACGGCTCAATCAGCTCGGTTCATCCCCACGTGCGTGGGGAAATGGATAG
>AQRZ01000024.1 GCA_000402835.1 Synergistetes bacterium JGI 0000079-D21 | reverse complement strand
CGTCGGTACATGGACATGGCGGAAATCCTGGAAGCAAAGGCGGAACAGGAACGGAAGGAAAAGGCCTCAGTGGAACGGCCGGTAAACATGTCTCAACCTGAGGCCGTAGCGGTGAATCTGTAACCGGATCCGAATTTACAGCAGTTCTGGGACTTGACTAGTATGATCCGCTGATACCGGTCAAAAGCGTGGGGATCACGTTCAACCTGAAGATGGATCACAGCGAGGAAGAGGAAGAGTATGATCCGCTGGAAACCATTCGGGCCTTAAGACCGAGATCGAGCGCTACGGCTTCGATGTCCTCCTTTTCAGCGTGGAAGCACTTGGCTTGGCGGCAACGGGGAAAGCGATCTTGGGGGTAGAAACCTCTGGAAGAAGGAATACGAAAAACAGAGGCAATTCTACCTGGCGGCTGGTTTTCGGGAAACGAGGCGAATCCAGGATTTTTACTAGGCAGGCGATGGCCTGGTTACCTATTGCAAGTTCATTTCGGGAAGAAGTCCCTCCCGATAATTCCGTAGGGCATCGGCGAACCGCGCAGCTCCCACCTGGGACTGTTCGGGGGTCGCTTTGGCAAAGGCAAACCGGATCGAATCCCCTCCTTCCCCCTCAATCGGAAAGAAGAACCGACCGGGGATGAAGCCCACCTTTTTCTGCAGGGCGGCATAGCGGGCGAACCCGGGCATGTCTCGTATCCCTTCGCAGGTTCCCCAGAGGAAAAAGCCGCCTTTCGGGACGGTCAGCCTTAGACCAAGGCTGGAAGCTTCTCGGTCCAGCGCCTGGACGAGTGAATCGCGGCGGTTCCTGTATTCCTTGACGAGCCTCCCGAGGTGGGCATCGAAGTCGCACGCGCGGAGGAACTCCAGGACCGCGGCTGCGTGAGAGCAGGAGGGCATAACTCGAGGCTAAGTCGGATTTCCAGCAATTTTTCCCTCAAATCCGGGGGGAATGCGCACCAGCCGCATCGAACCCCGGGCGCGATGATTTTCGAAAAGCTCCCTAGGTAGGCGACTCGCCGATCCTCGCCTGCCATTTGGAAGTAGCTTTTCGTCGGATTCCCTTCGTAACGAAGGTAGCGGTATGGGTCGTCCTCGATGATGAAGAAGCCTTTCCTGCGGGCCAGATCCAGGATTGCGGCCTTCCTCTCGTCGGAGGTGGTGCAGCCGGAAGGGTTCTGGAAATTGACGATCGTGTAGAAAAACTTCGCTTTTCCACCTGAAAGTCGTTCCTCAAGCCTTTCAGGGATAGGGCCCTCTGCGTCCACCGGGACGGGAAGAATCCTCGCCCCCTCTCTCTGGAAAGCCAGCAGAGCTTCCGGGTAGGTGGGGCTTTCGGTCAGGATCGAATCCCCCGGGTCGATGAACGTCTCGGCGAGGAGGTTCAGGGCTCCCTGCGACCCGTTCGTCAGGATCACGCAGGAAGGGTCGAGCCAGGAAGGAGCCAGGGCTTCGCGGTGCATCCAGTCGGTGATCCATTCCCTCAGGGGAAGGTGGCCGGCGGTCGTGGGATAGGAGAAAAGGGGGGCCTGTTCGCATGCCTTGCTGAACGCCTCTCTGAGCCAGGACAGCGGGATGAGGTCGGCGGAGGGTTCTCCGCTGGTGAAGGAAATGCCGTCTGGGCCCAGCATGCGCGCCATTTGCGCGATGATCGACGGGCCGACGCGCCTGGCTTTCATGTTGTAGAAATCCCGCAAATCCAAAAGGATCCCCCTCCTCTAGAGACGGTTCCCGCATATTTTACGGCCAGAAAGCGACCTTCGTCATCGTTTTGCTGCATACTACAATGGAAATGTTACAGCGAAAAGACGATCCCCAGAACGAGGTGCAACCGGATGAACTTAAAAGGAAAGCGTGCGTGTGGAATCTTGCATCATCTGACTTCCTTGCCTTCGGGGGCAGGGATCGGAGATCTTGGGGCCGGTGCGAGCGAATTTCTCGACTTTCTTGTGGAAGCCGGGCAAAGCCTTTGGCAAATGCTGCCCGTCGGCCCCGTTGACCGCGCCCTCGGCGGATCCCCTTACTGCGGGGTGTCGGCGTTTGCGGGGAATGAGCTTCTGGTCGACTTGAAAGACCTGGAGGAATTGGGTCTTCTCTCTGCGGGCGAGGGAACTCCAGGCTGGGCGGTCCCCGATGCACCGGTTGATTGGGACCTCGTCTTCGAACGGAAAGGTCAAGCCCTGGACAGGGCCTGGAAACGGCTTCGAGAGGAAAGGAAGGACCTTCTCGAAGAAATTGAAGCCTTCCGGAAACAGCATGGAGCCTGGCTTGGGGAATACTCTCTGTTCTGCGCGATCAAGGCTTCGCGGAAGGGGCAAATCTGGACCGAGTGGCCGGAGGAACTGCGTTTTCGATCCCCCAAGGCCTTGGAGGCGGTAGCGGGGGCCCTTGGACCGGAAAGGGAGAGGGTCGAGTTCGGCCAGTGGCTTTTCTTCCGTCAATGGGAAAAGTTCCGCCGGGAGGCACACCGGCGGGGGATCACCCTTTTCGGAGACCTGCCCATCTATGTCGGCATGGACAGCGCAGATGCCTGGAGCTGGCAGGAGGGATTCGACCTAGATCCAGAAGGCCGGCCCGCGACTGTCGCAGGTGTACCGCCAGATTATTTCAGTCCCACGGGACAGCGGTGGGGGAACCCCACCTATCGCTGGGAGGTGCACCGGAAAGAGGGGTTTTCCTGGTGGAGGTCGAGGGTGCGGCACGCTCTGTCCCTTTTCGACTGCATCCGGGTCGATCACTTCAGGGGCCTTGTCGCGTACTGGTCGATTCCGGCCGAGGAGGAAACGGCTCGTCGAGGGAAGTGGGTCGAAGCCCCGGGACAGGAACTCTTGGAATGTATGGCCTCGGACCATCCGGGCCTGCCGATCGTGGCGGAAGACCTCGGGATCATCACGCCGGATGTCGAGAAGCTCAAGGATCGGTTCGGTCTGCCGGGGATGAGAGTGCTTCAGTTCGGTTTTTCCGGCGAGGTCGGTACGAATCCCCATGCCCCTCACAATTTTCCGGCGAATGCCGTTGCCTACACCGGGACGCACGACAACAACACGGTCCGCGGCTGGTTCGAAGAGGAACTGGCGGAAGAAGGGAAGAGGCTCCTTTCCCGATACCTCGGACACTCGGTCAACGCAGACGGTGTGGCGGAAGACCTGGTTCGACTGGCCTACGCCTCGCAGGCCGGCTGGGCAATCTGCCCGCTGCAGGATGGTTTGGGGCTTGATGGTCGATCACGGATGAACCGGCCAGGACGAAAATCGGGAAACTGGACGTGGAGGCATCGGATCCCCGGTCCTGACGTGGCCCGGAGGCTTGCGGAAACTGCCATGCTTTTCGGGAGGGCGGGGACGAGTCGGAGTAACGTGATAAACGAACCTTGATTTAGTGGCGAGAAGGCGATACAATTAACCAACCCTGAATCGCGGCTTTATTCGAACGTTTGATCGACATCACAACAGCTCGAGGGGGTCGGAGAGTATGGAGGTCCTAAAGGTCTCGGCCACGTCACAACCCAAGTCCGTTGCGGGAGCCATGGCAGCCGTCCTGCGTGAGAAGGGCGTAGTGGAGGTGCAGGCTGTCGGCGCAGGTGCGGTGAACCAGGCTGTAAAGTCTATTGCGATCGCCCGGGGCTACGTCGCCCCGAACGGCATCGACATGGTGTGTATCCCCGCGTTTGCAAAGATCGATATCGACGGGGAGGAACGGACGGCGATCAAGTTTCAGCTGGAGGCGCGTTAGGAGTTCCTACGATCTGGAAGACGGCATGGCGGGCCCCTTCCTTCGGGGAAGGGCCCGTTTTTTTTCCGGTCGGACGAAACTCTCCTTCTTTCGGGTAAAATACACGTCACGAACTTAAAATGCAGGGGGTCTGAACGGATGGAAAGCATCAAGGCGCCTCGCGGCGTGAGAGACATACTCCCGGACGAGTCCTGGAAATGGGCATCGATCTTCGCGGTGACGCGGAAGATCGCCGAGGATTTCGGCTACCGGGAGGTCCATCTTCCGATTTTCGAGCAGACGGAACTGTTTTCCAGGGGAATCGGCGAAACGACGGACGTGGTCGAAAAGGAGATGTACACGTTTTCGGACCGTTCGGGGCGGAGCCTGACGCTGAGGCCGGAAGCGACCGCATCCATGGTGCGTGCCTACCTGGAACACGGTATGGCGAGCGGTCCCCAGCCCTCGAAGTTGTGGTGCGCGGGTCCGATGATGCGCTACGAGCGCCCTCAGAAGGGCCGTTACCGGCAATTCTGGCAGCTGGACTTCGAAGCGATCGGATCAGCGAGTCCCCTGGTCGACGTGGAAGTCATCGCGCTTTCCCTCGAGATTTTCCGCAGGCTCGGCCTATCGAACCTGGAGGTCCTGGTCAATTCGGTCGGGTGCCCTGCCTGCAGACCCGTTTACCGGGCTGCGCTGCAGGGGTACCTTGGGGAACGGTTCGATGCCCTATGCCCGACCTGCCAAGGGCGCTTCGACCGGAATCCGCTCCGGATCCTGGACTGCAAAGTTGAAACGTGCCGCGCCATCACCGATGATGCTCCGGATGTCAGGGACCACCTGTGCGAGGAATGCCGGTCGCATTTCGACGAGGTCCTCAAGGGGCTGGACCTCATCGGGGCGAAATTCCGGATCGACAAGCGCCTTGTCCGGGGTCTGGATTACTATACGAAAACGGCCTACGAGGTCCTGTCGGGAGATCTTGGGGCCCAGAACGCGGTCTGCGGAGGCGGTCGCTACGACAACCTGGCCGAGGCGATCGGCGGCCCGCACACGCCGGGCGTAGGGTTCGCCGCGGGCCTGGACCGAATCGTACTGACCATGGAACAGCAAGGCCTGAGTTTCGGAAGGGAGCCCGCGATTTCGGTCATGGTCGTGGTCGCCGAGGAGAGCGCCAGGGATGAGGCCGTTCGGCTTCTCTACGAGTTGAGGAGAGCGGGTGTCCCCTCGGACATGGACAGCTCCGGCAAGGGCGTGAAGGCCCAGATGAAGGCTGCTGCGACTGCGAAGGCCGCCTACGCGTGCATCCTTGGATCGAGTGAAATCGCACGAGGCGTCGTTGCGGTGAAGGAGATGGCAACGGGTTCTCAGGAGGAAGTCGAACGGGATAAAGTCGTTGAACGGCTTGCGTCGAACACGAAGACGGCTTGTTGCTGAATGTTTCCGGGGAAGGGAGTCCTATGGCCTTGAGTAAGCGATATTTCGACGATTCGTGGAAAAAGACTGTCTATTGCGGGCGGGTCGGCCCAGGGGAAGAGGGAAGGCCAACCGTCCTGAACGGCTGGGTCCGGAAGCGGCGCGACCTTGGCGGGATCATCTTCCTGGAGCTCTGGGACTACACTGGAACGGTCCAGGTCGTCGTCAACCCGGAGGACACGCCGGAAGCCCATGAGCTGGCGAAGGAACTCCGAAGCGAATTTGTCGTGGCGGTCAAAGGGAAAGTCCGCCGGCGTCCCCTGGGGACGGAAAACCCCAATCTGCCGACGGGTCAATGGGAACTGCTTGCCGAGGATCTCCTGGTCCTTTCTCCCTCCTCCCCCCTTCCCTTCGAAATGAGCGAAGTGGACCGCGTGGATGAAAACCTCCGGTTGAAGCACCGCTACCTGGACCTGAGAAGGCCGAAGATGCAGGAGAACCTTCGGGTCCGCGCCAGGGCTGCAAAGTTCACGAGAGACTACCTGGTGGGCCATGGGTTCCTGGAGGTGGAAACCCCGATCCTGACGAAATCGACTCCGGAAGGAGCGAGGGACTACCTCGTGCCGAGCCGGGTGAACCAGGGGGAGTTTTACGCCCTGCCCCAATCCCCGCAGATTTTCAAGCAGATTTTGATGGTGAGCGGCTGCGACCGGTATTTCCAAATAGCCAAATGCTTCCGCGACGAGGACCTGCGGGCGGACCGACAGCCCGAGTTCACCCAGGTCGACCTCGAGATGAGCTTCATCACCGAGACCGACATCATCGGGCTCCTCGAGGGCTACGTGAAGGGACTTTTCTCGGAGATTCTCTCGGAAAAGATCGAGACCCCCTTCCTCCAGCTGACCTGGAGGGAGGCCATGGAAACCTACGGCAGCGACAAGCCCGATTTGAGGATTTCCCTTCGGATCTGCGACCTGGATTCCGTTTTCTCTGAAGGGACCTTTGAGCCGTTCAGGAAGATCCTGTCGGAAGGCGGGGCGGTGAGAGGGCTGCGGGTCCCGGGCGGAGCCACTTTTTCCCGCAAGGACCTCGCAGACTTCGAAGAGCGGGCGAAAACGCTGGGGGCCCAGGGGCTGGCCGCCTTCCAGGTGAAGGCGGGGGAGCTGAAGGGACCTCTCGTGAAAACCCTGGATGAAAACGGGCGCCTGAAGCTCTTGGAGAAATCGGGGCTGGGGGATGGAGACGCCCTTTTCGTCGCAGCGGGGCCGTGGGCTTCGACCTGTTCGATGCTGGGGACACTGCGGCTTGAAATTGCCTCGAAACTGGACCTGGTGGACCGGTCCTCGTGGGCTTTCCTATGGGTTAGGGATTTCCCGCTTCTCGAATGGGACGAGGAAGAACGCAGGTGGTGTGCCATGCACCACCCCTTTACGGCTCCCCACCCCGAAGATGTCGCCTTTCTCGAGAAGGATCCCGGCCGGGTGAGGTCGAGGGCCTACGACCTGGTTCTGAACGGGAGCGAGATCGGAGGCGGTTCCATCCGAATTCATGATCCGGCCTTGCAGGAACGGGTCTTTCAAGTGCTGTCCTTTACCCAGGAACAGGCAAGGGAACGATTCGGCTTCCTTCTCGAGGCCCTGAGCTACGGGACGCCACCCCATGGCGGGCTGGCCATCGGCTTTGACCGGCTGGTGGCTCTCCTATGCGGCTGCCGGTCGATCCGAGAGGTCATGGCCTTCCCCAAGACTGCCAGGGCACAGTGCCTGATGTCGGGCGCTCCGTCCGAAGTGGAGGCCAAGCAGCTCAAGGAACTGGGCATCTGCATCAGCCGAAGCGGTGAACCGGAATGACGGCCTGGTCGGGCCGGGGTCTCCACGATGGTGCCGCTGTCCGACCCTGGCGCTACCGCCTGGATGTCGATCCTTCGACGGGTGTCGTGAAAGGAGACCTGGCGGTCGAGGGATGGGAGGAATCGAGAGCCATGGCGGACTGGGCGGAAGCCCGCCGCGGAGGGCCTGTTCGGATCACGCTTGTAGGAATCGCGGTCGAGCTGGAAATCGGAATCCTGGGCGTCAGAGTCCATGAATCCGGTCATTACAGTGAAACGGATATCCAGGTAGAGGGGAGGTTTTCAAGATGTCCGTGATCCGTTTTTTGGGACACTCGGCTTTCCACTTGGGCGCACCAGGGCTGGAAGGGCTGATCGACCCGTTCTTGAGGGATAACAGCCAGACCTGCGCCAGGCCGGAGGATTTCGGCAATCTGACTCACCTTTTCGTGACCCACGGGCATTGGGATCATCTCGGTGACACGATCGAGCTGGGGTTGAAGACCGGCGCGACCGTGGTGGCAAACGCCGAGCTTTGCCGGTATTTTTCGGGCAAGGGATTGAAGACCAGCCCGATGTATATCGGCGGCTGGGTCTCTTTCCCGTTTGGCCGGGTCAAGTTCGTTCCGGCCCTCCACGGTTCCGGCATTATGGAAGGGAACCAGACGGTTTATGGAGGCGTCGCGGTAGGAATCGTCCTCGAACTGGGAAAGTTCAGGATCTACCACGCGGGAGACACGGGGCTAACCGCTGAAATGGGGCTTCTGGAAGCATTGAAGATCGACCTGGCCCTCCTGCCGATCGGCGGGTGCTACGTCATGGACATCCCGGACGCCCTGAGGGCTGTGGAACTGATCCGGCCCAGAAAAGTCGTCCCCATGCACTACAATACCTTTCCGGGAATCGAAGCGGCCCCGGAGACCTTCCTGGAAGCTCTTCCGGAATGGACCGAGGGGATCCGGCTGGACCCCGGGCAAAGTCTGCAGTTCTGACGCGGCTAAGGCCGCTTGAGGAGGGTTCCAATGCAAGCTCGTCTGGAAGGGAAGAGAGGGTTTCGTGCCTTTCTGCTGGGATTTGCGTTCCTGGCTGCAGTTTCCGGGACATCATCCGCAGGGGAAATCAGGTTGACTTCCGATACCTTGATCTATGACCCGGGAAGCCGGGTGGTGCGAGCCGAGGGGAACGTTCGCCTGGAAAGGCAGGGATTGAACCTGACGGCGAGCTTCGCGGAAGGGGATCCCGCCGGGGAGCGTTTCCGTGCCTGGGGAGCGGTCAAGGCCGATTGGAAGGAGCAGAAGATGGAACTTACCGCCGAGGAAGTCTCCCTTATCGACCGGGCCCCGAAGCGCGTTTTGGCATCGGGACAGGTCCTGCTGGTCCGTCCCGGGGAACGGCTGGCTGCCGCTTCCCTTGAATGGGTTTTTGGCTCAACGACGGAATACGTGGCCAGGGGCGGCATCAAGGCTGAAGCCCCGGGAAGGGTGCTCGAAGCGGCTGAGGCGGGGAGAAAGAACGAACAGTTCTGGGCCCGGCAGGTCACTCGGTTTGAGGACAAGGGCGAAAAAATCTCCCTGAAAGCCGGGCAGATCAAGGCCCGGACAGAAGGAGATGGGTTGAAGGAACTGACGGCAACCGGACAGGTTGCGGCCGTCATCATGGGATCGGAAGGCGGGCCCGTCAATCTCAAAGGGGATCGCCTCCTGTATTCGAAAGACAAGGGGAAGGTCGCTCTGGTCGGGAACGCAGAAGCCGTCCAGTCGGGACGCAGCGTCCGCTCGGAAAGCATCCTCTACGACCTGGCCACGAGGAGGATCGAGGCTCAGGGGCGTCCCCAGCTGATTTTCACCCCAGGCAAGGAGAGCCGGTCACCGTGAGCCCCTCCCGCGTCCTTCGTGCGGTGGAACTCCAGAAATCGTACAAGGGGAGGCAGGTGGTCAGCTCCGTTTCCATCGAAGTCCGCCAGGGCGAGATCGTTGGCCTCCTGGGGCCGAACGGGGCGGGGAAGACCACCACCTTCTACATGATCGTCGGGCTCGTACGTCCCGATGCAGGGTCGATCCTGGTCGACGACCGTGAGATTACAGGGCTTCCGATGTACAAGAGAGCCCGCATGGGGGTCGGCTACCTGCAGCAGGAAGCCTCGGTCTTCAGGAACCTGACCGTTAGGGAGAACCTGGAGCTGGTTCTCCAGGAACTGGAAAAGACCCCTGGAGAACGATCCAGGATGATCGATCACCTGGTCGCGGAGTTCGGGATTGACCGCATCCTCGACACTCCCGGGTATGCCCTCAGCGGGGGGGAGAGGAGAAGAGTGGAACTTGCGCGATGCCTTGCGGCAATGCCCGAATTCCTCTTGCTGGACGAACCCTTCAGCGGCATTGATCCGATCGCGGTTTTCGACATCCAGCAGATGATCCTGGGATTGCGCGGGAAGGGGTACGGAATCCTGCTGACCGACCACAACGTGAGAGATACGCTTGCGATCACGGATCGGGCCGCAATTCTTCACCAAGGCCGAATCATGGTTGAAGGAACTCCCAAGGAGGTTTCTCAAAGCGAGGTAGCAAGGAAATACTATCTCGGCGACCGCTTCACGCTATGAGGGATGTTCGATGAAGCGCCTCCAGGAGCCATCCAGGACGGCCCGAACCACTTCAAGGGCGGAGGCCTCGACCTCAGGACTGAGATCAAGGGAAAAACCGGTTTCTTTCGGCTCAATCCCGAGCACGAAAATTCTTTCAAAGGGAAGGGTGTCCTTGAGAATTTCACCCAACGGCAGTCCGTGGGTGGATTCCGTGAGACCGTCAAGGAAACCGGGAGTAAGGAGGCGGATTGTCCCGGGGGCTGTTCCCATGACGCAGGCATCGATGACCAGGAGGCAATCGGGAGGATTCCTGCGAAGGGGTGCCGCGAAGTTTTCCGGGACCGTCTCGCAGAGGACGATTTCGAGATGAGGAGAGGGCGTTTCGAGCAGCCGTTCTCCGCACCATACGCCGACCCCGTCATCGCCGCGAAGTGGATTTCCCAGGCACCAGACGGTGGTCCGTGCTTTTTTCATCGGTCTTCCCCCTTTCATCCTAAACTTCTGGAGGAACCTAAATGGCTTCCCCTTTGAGCAAGATGGTCCGTCATGCTATGAGGATGATGGTCGGGACGTTCGCGAGCCGCGTCCTGGGCCTGCTTCGGGAAATCATCACGGCTGCCCTTTTCGGGGCCACCCGGCAGCTGGACGCCTTTCTCGTGGCTTACACCCTCGCGAATCTCTCCCGTCAGCTTCTTGCAGAAGGGGCCCTTTCGGCTGCCTTTGTGCCCGTTTTTTCACGGATTGTCGCGGAGGGTAGCCGGGAGAAAGCGAAGCATCTTGCCCGCCAAATGACCACGGTCCTCCTGCTGGCGGGGGGAGGGGTTGTAGCCGCGGGCATTTTCGGGGCTCCGTTGCTGGTGCGGCTGATGGCACCGGGATTCTCGGGGG
>AQRZ01000023.1 GCA_000402835.1 Synergistetes bacterium JGI 0000079-D21 | reverse complement strand
GAAGGGAGAGACGGGAAATGGATGGACTCAAACTGAGCCATGACCGGATCAGGAACGTCCACCTGCTTGGAATTGGAGGTTCGGGAATGAGTGGGCTGGCGGCGCTTCTTTCCGAACTTGGATTTGAGGTTTCAGGGTGCGATATGTCTCATTCCTACTATATGGAAAAGCTTCTGGCCCGGAAGGTGGAGTGTGTCCTGGGACACGACCCTGCGCACCTGGACCGGTATTGTCCGGATCTCCTCATTTACAGCAGCGCGATCCCCGAGCGAAATGAGGAACTGATCGAGGCCGGAAGGAGGGGAATCCAGATCGCGAGGCGGGCGGAGGTCCTCAGCTCGCTTTTCAACGAGCGGTTTGGAGTCGGCATCGCCGGAACCCACGGGAAGACGACCACTTCGTCGATGACGGCCCTGATTCTCGACCGGGCCGGCTTGAAGCCCACCGTTGCGATCGGCGGGGAAGTCTGCGACATCGGGGCCAACGCAAGGCTGGGAGCCGGCCTTCCGATGGTCGCCGAGCTGGACGAGAGCGACGGTTCATTCGAGCTTTTCCGGACGAACGTTTCCGTCATTACCAACGTGGATTGGGATCACGTAGATCATTACCGGACGAGGGAAGAGGTCGAAAAGGCCTTCAACCGCTTCCTCAACAACAGGAAGAAGGATTCATCCATCGTCATTTGCGGCGAAGACCCGGGCGCAGCGAGGCTGATCGAACAGAATCGCGCTTCCGGTTTCGACGGTTCTCTCATGACCTACGGCTGGGGCTCCGGGTGGGATTGGGGAGCGGTTGATGTCAAACATATCCCCGGCGGGGGAGTGTCGTTCAACGTCCTTCAACATGGCAGGCTCAAGGGATCGATGACCCTCAAGGTCTCGGGAGAACATAACGTCCTGAATGCACTGGCAGCCTGTGCCGCATCCTCCTGCATGAACGTTCCCTTTGAGACGGCCAGTGAAGCACTGAAAGCGTTCAAGGGGGCAAAGCGCCGTCTTCAGTACATGGGCTCCGTGGGGGAAGTCGACCTGTATGACGATTATGGCCATCACCCAAGAGAAGTCGCCGCAACTCTCCGTGCAGTCCGGTCGATCTTTCCCGGCCGACGGATCGTCACCCTTTTCCAGCCGCATCGTTATACTCGAACCGCTGCCCTTTACAGCGACTTTGCCGATGCGTTGAACCACTCGGATCGCCTTTTCCTCTTGCCCATCTATGCAGCAGACGAAAATCCGATCCCCGGGGTTTCCTCGGATCTGATCGGCCAGGCAATGATCGAAAAGGGTGCCCAGCATGTGACGATGTGCACGGACATCGCGGAAGCCGTCGAACGCATCGCCAGAGAGGCCCGGCCGGACGACCTGGTCCTCACGCTGGGCGCCGGCAATGTCAATTCGGCTTGTGAGCAGCTGATGAGCCGTCTCGAACAGCAAGAGCCCATTCCCGATGCAATGGCCTGCAGCGCTTGAAAGAAAGCTGAATTGCGCTCTTGAACCGCAGGTCCCTCNTGCTCCCCTGACGACCTGGAAGGCAGGAGGCAACGCAGAAATGTTTTTGGCCCCGCGTAATGCCGAAGAGGCACACGGGGCTTTTGCCTTTTGCCGGGAAGAAGGCGTGCCGGTCTGGATGATTGGGGGAGGCAGCAACATCCTGGTTCACCCGGCGGGGCTTCCCGGACTGACCCTCTGGATGGGGAAGATTAACCGCTTTTCCTGCCTTCCGCGAAAAGATGGATCATTCCTTCTCGAAGCCGATGCGGGATGTTCGACCCGCCGCCTGCTTCACTTCTGCCTCACCTACGGGTTCTCCGGCCTGGAATTCGCAACCGGCATCCACGGTAGCATCGGGGGGGCCCTCATGTGCAATGCCGGAGCGGGCGAGGATTCCATCGGAGAGAGAGTCGAGTGGGTGGAAGCAGTGGAGGGAGACGGAACGCTACGCCGCTGGGACTCCCGTGAACTTTCCTTCCGGTATAGGTTCAGTTCCCTGCGGGACGGGGTTCGCTTGGTCACCCGCTGTGGGCTTAGGCTCCTGAAAGAAAACCGGGATCTCATCCGAGAGAGGGTCCAGGGGTTCTGGTCCCTTCGAAAGGGACAACCTCACGGGGCCAAGACGGCGGGCTGCGTTTTCAAGAATCCGGGATCGGGAAGGGAACCCGCAGGGTTGTTGCTGGACCGGTCGGGATGCAAGGGCATGAGGATCGGGAATGCAAGGGTTTCCCCCCTCCATGCGAATTTTATCGAAAACAGCGGTTCAGCGAGCGCAAGCGAGATCTGGGAATTAATCCTGGCTTGCCGGCGGAAAGTCTACGAAGCGAGCGGCATCTGGCTGGAACTGGAGGTGAACCTGCTCGGTGGCCCGTGGGACTAAAAGGGGAGGCCCGGGCCGAAAGCTCCTGGTGCTTGCCCTTTTTTTCGGCATCCTCTGCGGGCTGGAAAACCATTACCAACTTCTCCGGCTGGTCGAGCTGACCATCGAGCCGCCGGAAAGCCTGCCCGACAGCGTCTTGTGGAGTTCGATCGGGAGCCTTTCAAGACGTTTCTGGGTTATCCCCGTGATGAGAAGAGCTGCGATCGCCCGCGAACTGCAGGAACGCTATCCTGCAGAGATCAGGGTTACGAGCCCCGGGTGGGGGCGCATCGGGATTACCGTGAGGCCCTACCTCCCCTGGCTTTCCATTTCGTACGAGGGAAAACAATACGTCCTTTCCCTCGAAGGGTTTATCTGGCCCAAAGGATTCTCGGTTGGAGGAGTGAAGCTTCCTGCGGTAGGGGACCGTTTGCCGGCCTGGNAATGGGAGAAGGGGCTCCTGAATCCGTTTACCGATCCAAATCGGCGGGATTCGGCCGTACAGAAATCCGCCCTTCCGATCGCGGAAATCGGGCGATGGGAGCAGGGGCTGGCAGAGAAGACCTGGCTGGGGAACCGGGTTCGGACGATGGTTTCCGCAAGGGGCGGACAGCGGGTTTTGAAGGTGATTGCGCAAAGGAACAATCAAAGGATACAATTGGAATTGAAGGACGATCCAAAAGAATGGGAAGCGGTGTTTGCCGCGGTACGCCGGATCCTAGGGGATCCGGATTTGTCGAAACAGGGGACATTGCTGATCGATGCGACCTACGAAGGAAAGATCGTTGCACGGATTGTTCCTCCTGACGGAACGGACGGAAAGCGGCTAAGGCCGGAAGGGAGCGAATCGAATTGAAAGACGAACCCGATCTTCTGGTCGGTCTGGACCTGGGAACAACGAAAATCGCGGTGGTCGTCGCGGAAGTGGACTCTCGTACCGGCGAGGCCCAGATCATCGGTGTCGGCGAGTCCCCTTCCATGGGAATCCGCAAAGGGATGATCGTGAACCTGGACCAGGCAACCCGAGCCATCCAGGCTGCGGTTGAAGATGCCGAGAGCATGGTTGGGCTGGGGATCGAAGAAGTCGCGGTGGCCTTCTCCGGAGNAGAATCGGCGAGCGTTCGAACGCGGGGAATGATCTCTCTCGGTCGTTCCGCTAGACAAGTGATGATCGAAGACGTAGACCGAATCATCGAGGCTGCGCAATCGGAGATCGCCGTTCCTTTGAATCGCTGCATCCTCCACACGATCCCTGTCGAATATACACTGGATGGGCATCCTGGGATCGACGACCCCTTGGACATGACGGGAGTCAGGCTTGAGGTGGAACTCCAGTCGATCATCGTTCCGACGGCCGTGATCCAGAATGTCGTGAACTGCGTGAGCAAGGCCGGGCTGGATGTCACCGGGCTGGTCATGAAGCCCCTTGCAAGTTCCCTGGGATGCCTTTCCAACGAAGAAGCCATGGCAGGGGTCGCTGTTGTCGATTTGGGCGGGGGGACTACGGGGGTCTCGGTTTTTTCCGAGGGAAGGCCAAGGAGGCTTTCTGTCATTCCTGTGGGAGGCGACCATATCACCAACGATCTGGCCTGTGTGCTGAGGATTCCGATCAGCCGCGCAGATGTCCTGAAAAAAAGCGTTTCCCTTTCACCGGAAAGCTTCGGGCAAAACGAAAAGATCGAAATCGAAAGCATGGGGAAGATCCTGTCCTTCAGCACCCGTGAAGTGGTTGAGGTCATCGCCTGCCGGCTTGACGAACTCTTTTCCTCCCTGGTGGAAAACGAACTGAAGGAATCCGGTGTTTCCATGCTGCCGGGTGGAATTGTTCTGACCGGAGGAGTTTCAAGGTTGGCCGGTCTGGATGCCTACGTGTCGAGACTGCTCGACTTGCCCGTTCGGGTTGCCGGGCCCCTTGACGCCGGCCGTATGCCTCCCGGTATGGACAGCGAAGAATACGCCAGTGGAGCCGGGATCATTAGGTACGTCCTGGAGAAGGAGCGGAATCCCTACCGGTACATCGAATCGGACCTCCCTCTTGAAGGATCCGTTTCAGGAGGCCGGATCAGGCGTACGGGCAGGGGAGGCATCAATGCCGGGAACGGAAAGAAACGAGCCGGGAACGGGGCACTCAAAGCCGTGATGGAAAATATCCGGAAATCCGTGAAGGATTTGTTTTGACCATTCTGGATCCTGCAGGAGGCGAACGGCATGGCCGACATTTTTGAAATTGAGAAAGCGAGCCGTCCATTCAGGGAAGTCATCAAGGTGATGGGAATCGGCGGTGGCGGAAACAACGCGCTGAACCATATCGCTCGTAGCGGGCTTGTCGGCGTGGAGTTCGTTGGAGCCAATACGGACATGGCACACCTTCAGACCTCGGAAGCGGATGTACGGATCGTCCTGGGGAAGGAATTGACCCGAGGCCTCGGAGCGGGGGCGGATCCAGAGGTCGGGATGAAGGCTGCGAAGGAATCCAGGGAAGAGATTCGCCAAATCCTCGAGGGAACCGATATGGTTTTTCTGACGGCCGGAATGGGAGGCGGAACCGGAACGGGGTCGACCCCGGTCATCGCGGAAGTTGCGAAGGAAATGGGGGTTCTTGTCGTTGCGGTCGTCACCCGCCCCTTCTCCTTCGAGGGCAAGAAACGGCTCTTGCAGGCGAAAGCCGGGATCGAAAACCTGAAAGACAAGGTAGACGCCCTGATCGTCATTCCCAATGACAAGCTGCTGGAGATTTCCGATTGCAAAACGGCCCTTTGCGATGCCTTCCGGTTGGCGGATGACGTTTTGAGGCAGGCCGTGCAGGGCGTAACCGACCTGATTTTCCGCCCCGGCCTGGTGAACGTGGACTTTGCCGATGTCCGTACGGTCATGAGCAATGCGGGTTCAGCGATCATGGGGATCGGCGAGGCGGAAGGGGAGAGTAGGGCAGAAATCGCGGCGAGGGCAGCAATCAATAGCCCCTTGATGGAAACTCAGATGGCCGGAGCAAAGGGAGTCCTGTTCAACGTGACGGGAGGTCCGAGCCTGGGGATCCACGAGATCAACCAGGCTGCCAACGTGATTACCGAGGCAGCGGACGAGGATGCGACAATCATCTGGGGCAACGTGGTCGATCCTTCGATGGGGGAGAAGATACAGATAACGGTCATCGCGACCGGTTTTTCGGAACAGGCTGTCGTTCCTGTCCAAACCCGAAAGATCGAGACTGTCCGCAGGACTGCAACACCTCAACCGGTTCAGGCGGCAACCCCCCGAGTCAAGAAGAACCGGATCGATCTCGAAGAGGCCGAGGTGCGGTCTTCTTCACAGGAAGAGGACCTTTTCAAGATCAGCGGAGTGCCGACGAACCACCTGGATATCCCTTCCGTTATCCGACGGCGGAAGGCTGGAGACTGACCGGTCGGAGGGGGGCGCCGGCGGTTTGAAGGGATATAGGCGGCTTCCTCCCTATCGTGAAGCTGCCCGGTTCGGCAGAGATTGGGAACCCGTCACCCAAAACGAGGTCAATGTGCTTCCGCTGCCGCGGGGGGGCGATCCCTCCTGGGCTCTGGTTTTTCCTTCGGATTACGGAACGGGGATTGCGAACCTCGGCTTTCATTACGCGTTTTACCATTTAAAAAAGTTGGGGGTTGGCGTAGAGCGTTTTTTTCTTTCGCCGATCCTCAACCTTTCCTTGGAGAGCCGCCGTCCCCTGCAGGACTTTCCTATCATCACGGCGAGTCTCGCCTATGAGCCGGATGCCCTGAACTTTCTTGAAATACTGGCCAAGGCTGGAATCCCGCCAAGGGCAAAAGAGCGAAAGCAAGGAAGGTTCCCGCTGATCGGAGCGGCGGGGGCTTTTACTTCGATAAACCCGGCGATGTTGCTCGCCGTTGCCGATTTTATCGTGCTCGGGGATGGGGAGCCTGTTATTCCCCATCTTGTCGGCTGTTTCCGGGGCCAACCTCATGGAGAGGACGGCCGAGATTCGATCCTGGAAGCCCTAGACGAGCACCCTTCCATCCTGGTTCCGGCCTTGGGTGAGGAGAGGGCGCTTGAGTTTCTCAAAAACGGGACAAAACGAGTCGCAAAGACGCCCTGCCAACAAACCCTGGGACACGGCATCTGGATTTCTCCGAACTCGGTCTTTGGAAGGACCCTTCTCCTTGAGCTGCAAAGAGGGTGTGCTCGGGGGTGCCCCTATTGCGTTTTGCCTTCCTGCTTTTCGCCCCTCAGGCAGAGGCCGGTCGAAACGGTAATTGAAACCGTTGAACGTCTTGCCCCGGTGGTTCCTTTTACCCAGGTGGGGCTAGTTACCCCGGAAGCGGGGGATTATCCGGGGCTGGAACCGTTGCTTGATACCCTTGAAAGGCTGAAGAAAGGGGTTTCGTTTGCCTCCCTGAGGATCGACAACCTGACGAGGAGGATGGTAAAAGCACTGAGGGGTTCGCGGCGAGAAAGCCTCACCATCGCACCGGAAGCGGGGTCGGACCGGTTGCGGTTGCGGTGCGGAAAAGCCTTCACAAACATGCAGATTCTCGACAAGCTTGAAATGGCGTCCAGCGAAGGGATACGAAAAGTGAAACTCTACTTCATGGTAGGGTTACCGACAGAAACGGAAGAGGATCTCATTGCGATCGCCACTCTTGCGGAATCGATCCGGAAAGAATTGCGCCTTGCGGTTTCGCTTTCCGTGAACGTCTTTGTTCCCAAGCCGGGAACGCCATGGGAAACCCAGTCCTTCGTCGGAACCGCGGAGGCAGAGAGTCGGTGTCGCATCTTGAAATCCGCGATCTCGGGAAAATTGGGCAGGAGCTGCGATGTCCGATTTTCGAGCCTGCGGGAAGCCGAGTTGGAATATCGACTCTCCTGGGGCGGCCCTGAAATCCTGGATTTGATGGAAACCCTTGTTGAAAAAAGAAAAGGGGGGAAAACCAATGCTTCCTGAATCCGAAGAATGGGAATTGGGGGATGACGAGGCGAACCCCGAGGGGGTGCCCCCGCGTCCGCAGAGGCGTCTACCTTCGCGAAGGAACCGCAGGAGCCGATCCCGCCGAACGAGTTTCGGTTTCGGCCACTTCATGCTTCCAATTGTAGGTCTCGTGGCTGTCGGAGTTCTTGTTCTCGGAATCCGCCTTTTCTTCTTCCCGTCTGCCAAGGTCGAAACTCCTCCGATTGTTGCGGAACAGACAGTTGAAAGCGGTTCCGTGACGGTTCAGGAAGGGAGCCGTGCTCCCTTAAGCGGAGAAGCGGAAGAAACGGTGGTGGCAGTTCCGGAAGGGAGTCCGTTGCCGAAATCGGAATCGACTTCGAAGCCGAAGCCAGCTCAGGAAAAACCGGTTGTCAAACCGGTCGCCGTCAAAACCGGAGGAAAACCGGCTGCCGTGTCGGAACCGCAAACGTCGCCGGCCAAGACTGAAACCGAGAAACTGGGCACCCAAACAGGAACGGGAGCGGCCGGAAAAGAAACCTGGGGCGTGCAGGTCGGAGCCTTCAAGGAACGCGGGAATGCGGAAAACCTGGTCAAGAAGCTTCGGCAGGAAGGCTTCAAGGTTGGTACGATCGAGGCGGCAAACGGGGAAACACCGTTGACGAAAGTCGTAGTCCAGGCCGGGAATGAGCGTCTGGCGGCCGAAAAGCTAGCGAAAGAGCTGGGCGATAAAGGCTATCCCGTTCTGATCGTAAGGACTCGTTGAAACACACAAGGCGGGTGGAGGTTCTTAGGATGTCCGGTTTTGCAAAAGAACTGATCTCGAGAAAAGAAGCGATTGAACACGTGGCCGAGGCGTTGGGGTTTCCCTGGCCCTTGAAAACCCGCTCCGTCCCTCTGCAGGAAGCGATGGGGAAGAGATGCGGTTTGAACCTGGTGTCGCCGGTAGATTATCCTCCCTTCACCCGCAGTACTCGAGACGGTTATGCCTTAAGGTCGGAGGATGTGGCTGGTGCCTCTGACACGGCTCCGGTGTTCCTTCGGATCACCGGGGAGATCCTGATGGGAGAGCAGACCGAGAAGCGAGTCGCGGAAGGGGAGTGTGTTCTCGTCCACACGGGGGGAATGATTCCCGAGGGAGCCGATGCGGTTGTCATGGTGGAGGACACGGTGCAGGCAGGAGCCTGGCTGGAAGTTCGAAAGGCTCTCCAGTCGGGTGAGAATCTCGTTTTCCGCGGGGAGGAAATCCGGCAAAACGAAGTGATCCTGAGTGCGGGTGATCTCGTGGATGACCGGAATGTCGGAATTCTGGCGACCTTGGGGATCTGTACGGTTGAACGCCTCGACCTGAAGATAGGCATCCTCTCGACGGGGGATGAGATCGTTCCCGCCGAAACGCCTGTTCTTCCTCCTGGGAAGATCAGGGACGCGAATGCCTGGTTCCTGGAATTCCTCTTGGCACGGTACGGTTTCCAGGCAAAACGCCTCGGGATCGTGCCGGACATCCGGGACCGGCTTGGAGAAGCGGTCCGGGAATCCATGGAAGAAAACGACATCGTTCTTTTGAGCGGGGGTTCCTCGGTGAGCGTCAGGGATTTCTGTTCAGAGATCATGGAAAATCTGCCTCCTCCAGGGCTCCTCGTGAGGGGGATCAACATGAACCCCGGAAAACCGGCTCTCATCGCCGGCTGTATGCCGGAGAGGAGGCTGCTTTTGGGGCTGCCGGGACATCCCCTCTCCTGTTCCGTCGTTGCGATCACCCTTTTACTCCCGTTGCTTTCGGCACTGGCAGGGGCTCAAAGTCCGCTGAAATCCTCGGAGGCGGTTTTGGCCGGTGACCTTTTCGGGAAAGCGGGTACGGAAGAATTCGTTCCTGCCTTCCTTTCAGGGGGGCAAGCCAAGCCCATGCCGGGTAAATCCGGGTACGTTTCCGTTCTGAAGAATGCGAACGCTCTTGTGCGCCTTGCGGAAAACGAGGAAACGCGCAGGAAGGGAGAGAGAGTGGAGGTTTTGCAATGGTAAGGACTTGCAAGGAACACGTCAGCCTTCCTGAAGCAAGAAAGATCATCCTCGAAGCGGTACGGGAGGCAGGGTTTCCGGAGGTTGCTCGAATTCCCGCAGAGGAAGGGCTGGGGTTCCTCCTGGCCGAGGATGTCCTTTCACGTCGAAACGTTCCGCACTATGCCGCTTCCGCCGTGGACGGCTTTGCCCTGAAGTCGGCCGAAACGGGACGTGCGACTCCGGCCACTGTTGTGCGACTCCCCCAGGATCGCTTCCTTTGGGTGAATACCGGCGGCCCCTTGCCGGATTGGTGCGATTCCGTGGTGATGGTAGAGGATACCGCCATGGCGGAGAACGGCGATCTCCTCATTTCAAAAGCGCTCCCTCCAGGGGCGAACGTCCGTCCGGTAGGGGAGGACGTCATGAAAGGGCAGGTCATTGCCCATTGGGGAGAAAGGGTTGACCCTCCCATGATCGCGCTTCTCCTGGGGGCGGGGATCGGAGAGATCCCTGTCTTTCGGCTTCCGAGATGCCTTTTCATCCCGACCGGAGACGAGATTTTCCCGGTAAGCGAATGGTTGGAAACCGAAGAGGAACCGAAGGGAAAAGTTCCCGAAACCAATTCCGCCTTAATAAAGGGGATTTTTAAAGAATGGGGACTGGACCTTGACATTCACCCCGTTTTGCCCGATGCGCCGGACCTCATCAAGGAAAAGCTGAAGGCGGCGGCGGAGCGCTACGACCTGGTCCTGATCGGTGCCGGGACGGCGAAAGGGAAAAGGGATCACACAGCCGACGTGATTGCCTCAGAGGGTGAAATCCTGTTCAGGTGGGTCCGGATGAAACCGGGGCGTCCGGCTCTCTTTGGCAGGATAGAAAAGACCCTGGTCTTCGGAATCCCCGGATTCCCCATGTCGGCGGCAGTCGCCGCCTGGAGCCTGGTGGCCCCGGCCACTTTCGCTATGTCCGGTGTGCCGGTCGGTGGGATGGAACCGGAAGAGATCTTGCGCCGGGCACTGCGGGCACGGGAAGAATTACGATGCGAGATGATGCTGCCCCATTCGTCCCCGGCGGGAACCGAAGAGTGGCTGAGGGTGAAGGCCGTGGAAGTGGGAGGGAGAAAAACCTTCTGGATCCTTTCTTCCGGGGCATCGACCATGGGGTCGATGCATGAGGCTGACGGGTACGTCCTCTTGCCCTCGGAAAAGGTCGAATGTCCGAAAGGGACCGGGGTCAACGTGTGGTTCAAACGAACGGTTCCCTGGTCAAGTAGGGCCCTTTTCCAAGGGTCGGACGATCCGGCGTTTACCCGGATCGTAACGCCCGTTCGGAAAAAGGGGGCCGACCTTGCGATCCGTTCGGTTGGGAGCCTCGGTGGTCTTGCGGCCCTTGCCCGGGGAGAGGGGCACCTGGCGGCCTGCCATCTGTTGGACGGGAAGACCGGCCGGTATAACGATGCGTTTATCGAGGATCTCTCGAACGGCGATTCCTGGGTTCGAAAGCTCCTATATTATCGGGAGCAGGGGTTTTTGGTGGCGAAAGGAAATCCCATGGGACTTTCAAGGATAGAGGACCTCGCAGAAAAGAGGATCCGGATTGTGAACCGTCAAGCGGGAGCCGGGACTCGGATCCTCCTGGACTGGTTCCTTCTCGAGGCGGGCTTGGACAGGTCGAAGATTGCCGGATACGCGACCCAGGCCATGACCCACTTGGATGCAGCAAGCCGAGTGGCTTCGGGAGTCGTAGATGCGGCTCTCGGCATTCGGGCCTTTGAAGTGCTGCTTTCTGAGAAAGCGATACGAATCCTCCCTTGATCGGCTTCAGCCGGAAGCATTTTTCAAGAGGTTCTTCGACCAGAAGAACCGGGCCGTCCTTTTCGAGGGAGATGAAATGCCCTTCCTGAATTGGACTATCTGAAGAAAACAGGATCTGCCATTGTCCCTCCCCCAGGTCTTCCAGGAAACCTGGGCCGGAACCAAAAATCTCGGCTGATTTCCCGTTCACCAGGCAATCTCCCCTGCTCCCCAGGTGGAGGTAGATCATCGATAATCCGCCCGCCGATTTCTTCCCCTCGAGAAACCCGATGACCCGCATCCTTCACACCCCTTCTGAAACCTTGTACTCGCCGCTTTTGCCGCCTTTTTTCATGAGGAGGCGGATGTTCCTAATTTCGATTCCCTTGTCCAGCGCCTTGCACATGTCGTATACGGTCAGGGCGGCAACGGAAACCCCCGTCAAGGCTTCCATTTCCACACCCGTTACCTCTCGGGCCTTGACATGACATTCTACGCGGATCGCTTTCCGATCCGGGACAAGGTGGCAGCGAACGCTCGCTTGGTCAAGACGAATCCCGTGGCACAGGGGGATCAGCGAAGCCGTCCTTTTCGCTCCCTGGATTCCGGCGAGTTCCGCAATCTTCAGGACATCTCCCTTCCGGATCCGATTTTCCAGGATCGCATCGTATACACTTTCCGGCAGATGAACCCAACCTTCCGCTACCGCTTCCCTTTCGGTTTCGGGCTTCCCCGAAACGTCGACCATTACGGGGTGCCCTTCCGCATCCAGGTGAGTCAACTCTCCCATTCCTCATCCTCCAATCTGGGACATATGCCGGGTCGAGGCGGAAGCTTCCTTCCAGCATTTCGGCTTTCTTCCCGCTTCGGCAAGGATCAGCCCTCGGACCGCTTCCAGGTCTCCTTCGCGGAGCGCCTCTCTCAAGGAAACGCCCTCAGGGCTGAAAAGGCAACTCCGAAGCTCTCCGGTTGCGGTTATCCTCAACCGGTTGCAGGTTTCGCAAAAGTGGTGACCTACAGCAGCGATGATGCCAAGCCTCTGCCCCGTTTCCGCGTGAACGAGGTATCGAGCCGGGCCCACGGGAATTCCATGGTTCGGACTCCTGCGGGCTTTCGTTTCCGGTATCCACTTTTCCGGTTCCGGGAGGGACTTTAGAATGTCGTCTGCAGGAATGAACCGATCCCGGCTCCAAACGGACTCGTCCAGGGGCATGAATTCGATCAGCCTCAGAACAGCGCCGCAGGATTCGGCAAATTTGAGGAGGGCCGGGATTTCTTCGTCGTTGAACCCCCGCATAAGAACCGTGTTGATCTTGAGGGGAGTGTCGGATCTGGCCTTGAACGCGCGAATTCCTTCCAGGACATCGTCTAACGAACCGCAACGGGTCAGAAACCTGAACTTCTCAGGGTCCAAGGAATCCAGGCTGACATTCAGGCCTGCGAGGGGGATCGCCGACAGTTCCACCGCCATTGAATGCAAAAGGGACCCGTTTGTCGTCAGCGCCACGTGGAGAGCCGGGATTTCTTCATGGAGGCGCCTGAGGAAGTCGGGCAGCCCCTTTCTGACCGTGGGTTCCCCGCCGGTGACCCGGATTTTCCTGACTCCCATCTCGTGAAGCAGGCGGCACAGGACCAGGATTTCCTCGTAGGAAAGGATCTTTTCGTGGTCGAGCCAATCGACTCCCTCTTCCGGCATGCAGTAGCGGCACCGGTAGTTGCAGCGATCCGTAACCGAGAGCCTGACGTAATCGAGCCTTCGGTTGAAAGAACCCATCAATCCGGCCATCGATATCCTCCCATAGCTTCAACGCCACTTCTCCACTCGGGATCCCGGATTGACTCCAGAACCGCCCTTACCCCGGGATGCTCCAGGTACTTTTCCGGGATGACCAGCTCGAAGGGTTCCCAGGCCATCGTCACGAAGTCCAGCCCGAAAGCATCCGCAGCGGCCCGAATGCCGAGAGCCGCATCTACGACTCCCGAAGCCACTCGGCTTGCTGCATCCAAGTGGGTCATGGCCTGGGTCGCGTATCCGGCAATCT
>AQRZ01000022.1 GCA_000402835.1 Synergistetes bacterium JGI 0000079-D21 | reverse complement strand
ACCCGGTCGGTAACCGGAAAAAGCCTGTGGAAAAAGGCGGAGGATCTTCCCACATCGTGTCCACATTATCCACAAGGAAGCGGTGGAAAAAGTGTATTCAGTGAATCCCTGTGGATAACTTTGCCGGTTTTCGGGCGTCTTTCACAGCTTTTCCGTGATGTTATCCACAAAATTCCTGATTTTCGGGTCACTTTTCAACATTTCCCCGATTTTCTTGCAGGCGTGGATCACGGTGGTATGGTCCTTCTTCTTGAAGGCGTACCCGATCTGCTGCAGGCTCGCCTCGGTATGGGTCCGGCTGAGGAACATCGCCACCTGCCGCGCCAGGGAAACTTCGGCCGTCCGCTTGCTGGAGGTCAGGTCCTCCACCGAAAGGCCGAACCCCTCCGCGACGTACTGCTGGATCACCTCGATCGTCACCGGCCCCTTCGAAACGTGCCGGATGATGTCCTTCAGCCAGGAGGCGGCATTTTCGACCGTCATGGGCTCGTTGTTCAGCTCGGCGCAGGCCACGATCCGGTTCAGGCTGCCTTCCAGCTCGCGGATGTTCCGCGGGATGTTCGTCGCCAGGAAGTTGATCACCTCGTCGGGAATGGTCCAACCCCGGAGGAGCGCCTTCTTCTGGAGGATGGCGATCCGGGTTTCCAGGTCGGGAATCTGGATGTCGGTCACCAGTCCCCATTCGAAGCGGCTCACGAGCCGCTCCTCCACCCGCTGGATCTCTTTCGGGGGGCGGTCGGAGCTGATGACGATCTGCCGTTTCGCGTCGTGAAGGCTGTTGAAGGTGTGGAAAAACTCTTCCTGGGTGCTCTCCTTGTTGGCCAAAAACTGGATGTCGTCGATGAGGAGGACGTCCACGGACCGGTACCGGTTCCTGAATTCCTGGGTGCGGTTGTCCTTGATGGCGGTGATCAGCTCGTTGGTAAACTTCTCGGAACTGACGTAGCAGACCTTGGCGCCGCTGTCCTTGTTCAGGAGGTAATGCCCGATCGCGTGCATGAGGTGGGTTTTTCCCAGCCCCACGCCTCCCCAGACGAACAGGGGATTGTAGGCGACGCCAGGGGATTCGGCTACCGCCAGGCTCGCGGCGTGGGCCAGCCGGTTCGATTTTCCGATGACGAAGGTGTCGAACACGTAGTTCGGGTTCAGGCCGTGACGGGAGACCGGGGGAGGCAGGGCCGCCTTTTCGGCCCGCTGCTGCTCGGCCGGCTTCACCTCGGAGCTGACGCGAAGCTCCACCCCCTTGAGATCCCCGCGCTTTCGGGCGGAATCGTTCAAGGCGTCCAGGAAGCGGGACTGGATCTGTTCCTTGACGAAGACGTTCGGGACGTCGAGGACGAGAGTCCCGTCGACGACCTCCAGGGGTTCGCAGGTACGCATCCAGATTTCCCAGGCTCCTCCCGGGGACTCCTCGCGGGTGGCCCGGATGATGTCCTGCCAAAGAACCTGAACTTCCTTCGACAAAAAGATCACCTCAATGATGCCGTTTCTTCCAGCGTGCAGAAAAAGAATAGCACAAGAACATCCACAAAAGTTATGCACATATCCACAACCTGATCGGCGGTTTTTGTGAATGGGCAAAACCCGTTCATCCAAGCGGGGACGGGGAATTTTCAAACGATAGGCGACAATCTGACGAAACTAGACCATGCGCTCCCTGCAAGGCCGAAATATTATCCACAACGCGGATGCACAGGATCGGAGGACTGGGGAAAACGATTGTGGAAGAAAAGAAACGGGACGGATCTGTCACGAAGCCGGATGATTTTCCGGAAGCGTTTTAGGTTACAATCTTGTGGAAAAGTCCCCGGGAGGAGAGAGTCGAGTGGAAAAGACCGTCACCCACATCATCAGCCATACCGACCTGGACGGGGTCACCGCTGCCGCCGTCGCCTGGGCAGCCGCCTGGCCGGAGGCCGCCCCCGTGAAAATCACCCTGACGGGCTACGGAGAAGTGGACAACGTTTTGCTGGAAAGCCTGCAGGCCGGTCAGAAACCCCTGGTCCTGGACCTGTTCTGCCAACGGCAGCAGACCGTGGATGAGCTGGATAGCCGGGCCGTTCCCGGCGACCTCCCCTTCCTGTTCGACCACCACGAAACCACCTTCCACCGCTACGGCAACCGGCCCTGGGCGATCGTGGACATCTCCCGCTGCGCGGCTGCCGTCTACCACGCCTGGCTCCTGGAACAGCCCCTTCCAGCCGCTGTCCGGCAGCGGGTGGAGCGGATGGGCGACATCGTGAGAATGGCCAACGACCGGGACCTCTGGCTCGGACAGGAGCCTGACAGCCGGCTCTGGCAGGCCCTGGTGACCCTTTGCGGTCCCTGGGGCGTGCTGATGCGTCTGGCGGCCAACCCGGACGCCGCCCTCACGGAGTCCGAGCGGGAAGTGACGGAGCGCTTCGTCCGGGCCCAGGAAGAGCGGTTCGCCAGGGCCCTCGAGCGGGTCCTGCGAGTCCGCGACGAGCTTGTGTACGTTCCGCCGGACCTGCTGGAGTTCGGGGATGTCTCCGACTTCTGCGGCCTCGTCCTGGACCGGATGGAAAACCCACCGGCCCTCGTGGCGGTTCCCGCCCGGAGGCCTGCCGGAGACTGGGCGGTGTCCATGCGGAGCCGGGACGGGCTGGCGGGGCGGATCACCGGTCTGCTGAAAGACGGCCGAAAGGTCCGTGGAGGCGGCCACGGCGATGCCGCGGCTCTCTATTTCCCCCCCCCACTACACCGCCGACCAGATCCGGGAAAGCCTGCTCTCCGCCCTCCGGACCGCACGGGAGGCCGATCGCCCCGTGGGGCTCTCGCTCGGGGACCTGCTGAAGGAAAAGCTCAACGGCAACTAGAAGCGCAGGACGGAAAAAAGGGGGGGGAAGGCGCCGCCTTCCCCCCCTTTTTCTTAAAGCTCCTTCACCGAAGAAGCGATCTTCACGCCGCGTTTCTTTAGCTCCTCCAGCAACCGGCGGACCGCCTCGGGATTTTTCCCCACCGCTTCGGGAGGATTGACGCCCGGCATCTTCAGCACGCCCTCGGCCAGCAGCCTTCCCACGATGACGCACGGGAAACCGGTGGTGCGGCTCATGGACGGAAATCCCGTGGAGGGATCCTTCTCGTCGTAGAGCGTGTAGGTGTACTGCAGCCGTTTGCCGTCCTTCTCTCCCGTGACCTCTACATGGAAGAACGTGAATTCGTTTTCCTCCTCGCCCAGCTTCATCTTCGGGTAGGCCAGGGCCCCGAACAGGTCGCGGGGTGCGACCTTCACACCCTTCACGTCGACCGGTTCCGTGTCGAACAGCCCGATCTCCCGCAGCAGCGTCATGTCACGGGCGGTCCCGGGGTAGCGGAGGGTGTACTCCGTCACGTTCGGCGACGGGATCGTGTCCAGCAGCGTCCGGCACCCGTCGGTGAAGAACCCCTCCATTTCCGGGAGCGGGATCCCGGGGATGTCGAACTTCATGATCCGGCAACCGGAAAGAGCCGGAACCGTGACGATCTTGCCGTCGCGCTTGGTCCGGGCGGGCCGGACGTACTCCTCGATCAGGTCGTCGGGAGAAAAGACAAGCTTGTAGTTGAACGGGGGTTCCGGTTTCGTGGGAAGTCCGGTGACGGAATAGGTGACGTCTTCCACGCGGTCCAGCTGCGTGCAGGCGTATCCGATGAGAATGCTGGAAGCGCCCGGGGCCACCCCGACGTCCTCGAAGGTGGTGACGCCGGCCTTCTTCGCCTCCGCGTCCCATTCCCTGTAATCCTCGCCCATGAAGGAGATGTCGGACATGTTCACGCCGGCCCGGATGACGGCCCCGAGCATGGCATATCCCAGGAAGCCCGGAACGGCCCCGATGACGAGATCCTGCCCCTTCACGGCTTCCGTGATGGAGCCGGGAGAGGCGAAATCCACGTCGGTGCGGATCGCCAGGGGACCCCTTGCCTTCGCCCGGGTTCGGGAAATGTTCTCCAGGCTGGCGTCGCAGACCGTGACCTCGTACGCCTCATCGGCGGCCAAATCCAGCGCCATGACGGACCCCACCAGGCCGCACCCCAGGACGGTGACCTTTTTCTTCACAACGACCCCTCCTAAGTGTATACGATTAATGACCAAGCCCATTCTAGAGGCATGGGCGGCGTTCGTCAAGAAAGCTACAAGTCCTTGCAAAAACCAAAATTCCATTCATGTGGCAAACCCTTGAAAACGAATCGGCACCTGATGTGTATACGCCTAGTGGGCCCTTCTTCTTCTGGAGTATGATGATAAGCAGGAACGGAATTTCCAGACGAAGGGAAGGGTGAATCGCCGTGCCGGAAGAAAAGCCTTTCTGCAAGAGAATTACCGCCTCGTTCCTGAAGGAAAACCTGGAAGAATACAAGGACTGGGTCCGCAACCCGCTCTACGTCTGCAAAAAATGCGGCCGGGTCGCACGGCGCTCCCGCGACCTCTGCAAGCCGGTTCTCCTGGACGGAGCCGGAGAACCTTCCGGGACGGACGAGTAGCTTCCCATGGCCGAGTTCCGAATCGCAGTGCTCTACGCCTCCGTCGGGACGGGGCACAAGACGGCTGCCCTGGCTCTCACGAAGTGGTTCCAGGCCGAGTTTCCCAGCGTCAGGACGGTCTGCCTGGACACCCTTGCCTATTCCTCTCCGCTGGTGCGTGGAATTTACACCCGCAGCTACCTGGAGATGGTGCGCAGGGCCCCCCAGCTTTGGGGGTACTTCTACGAGTCCATGGAGCACCCGGAGTCCCAGGACGGCCTGCTGAGCACCCTGAACGAACTGGCGGAAAAGCTGAACCTGGCCAAGCTGCGACTCAGCCTCGAGAGCTTTGCTCCCAACGTGATCCTGTTCACCCACTTCTTCGGTACCAGCGCCATCATGTCGGCCTTCCCCGGGATTCCCGTCTACTACGTGAACACGGACTTCCTGAGCCACATCTTCCACCGGAACCGGGCCTTCTCCGGCTGGTTCGTCGCCAGCGACGAGGCCGTCCGGCAATACGCGGCGGACGGCCTGGACATGCGCCGGGTCGTCCTGTCCGGGATTCCGATCGACCCGGCTTACTGCTCCCCCCCGAGCCGGGAGGAGGCGCGCCGCCGGCTCGGCCTGGAGGGGGACGGACCGGCGGTCCTCGTGGTCAGCGGGGGCATCGGAGTGGGTCCCATCGAGGGAGTGGTGGAATCCCTCGTCCGCGAGGACGGAATGGACGTCTACACCATCTGCGGCCGGAACGAGGAACTGGCCGAAGCGCTCAGGATCCGTTTCGAGGACGAACCCCGCGTTCGGGTCGAGGGGTTCGTGAACGGGCTGCTGGACTGGTACTGCGCCAGCGACCTGGTTGTCATGAAGCCGGGGGGCCTGTGCTCGTCCGAGGCCCTGGCCCTGGGAAAGCCGATCCTCATCATGGACCCGATCCCCGGCCAGGAACAGCGGAACAGCGACATCCTCCTGGACAACGGTGCGGCAAGGACCCTCCTGGAGTACCGGGCGGCGGGAGAGAAGGCCCGGCGCATCCTCGAAGACCCGGCAGAGATAGCCCGCCTTCAGGAAGGAGCGAGACGCCTTTCGAAACCCTTTGCCGGCCGAACCGTGGCCAGGACCCTGGCGGAATGGCACGGAATCGAGCCGAACGGAGAAAAGGAGTGAAGGAACGATGAGACAAGCCTTGCGCGTTTGGGTCGACCTGTCCTCGCGCACCGCGAGGGGCGAGACCCTATCCGAAAAGGAAACCCGCACCTGGGGCGGCGAACGGGGCCTTGCCCTGCCGGTCCTGCTAAAGAGGCTGAACCGCGAGACGGACCCCCTTTCCCCCGAAAACACCCTGGTGATCGCCGCCGGCTTGCTGAACGGCCTGGCGTTCTCCGGTACCTGCCGGTACGGCGTGTACGCCAGGAGCCCCCTCACGGGAGCCCTGGGGGAATCCGAGGCCGGGGGTTCCTTCGGCCCGGCGATGCGTGCGCAAGGGGTCGACGCCATCGTCCTGGAGGCGGCTTCGGAAAAACCGGTCTACCTCTGGGTGGAAAACGGAAGCGTCACGGTGCACGACGCCTCGGACCTCTGGGGAAAGACCAACCGGGAAACCTTCGAGACCCTCGCCGCCCGGCACGGGCGGATCAGCGCCCTGCTGGTGGGCCCGGCAGGAGAACGCTGCGTCCGCTATGCCTGCGTCATCAACGACCTGCGGCACGCAAACGGCCGGACGGGAATGGGAGCCGTCCTCGGCTCCAAGCGGGTCAAGGCCGTGGCCGCCCCTGCCCCGAAGGCCATTCCCCCGGTCGTCCCGGAACGCCTGAAGGAGGCGCAGTCCCTTTTTGCCGGCTGGAAGGAGAACCCCCTGGCCTGGACCCTGAGGGAAACCGGAACGATTGCTGCTCTCGGGGGCCTGAACGCCCTGGGGATCCTGCCCACGCGCAACTTCCGGGAAGGCACCTTCGAAGGGGCCGGTTTGCTGAACGGAGCCGCGTACAACCGGGAACTGCTGGCCGGCACCCACGGCTGCTTCGCCTGCGCCATCCGCTGCAAGCGGGTTCCCAAACCCGGCGCGAGAAACCTCGACCCGGCCTACGGAGGTCCGGAGTACGAGACCGTGGGGGCTTTCGGCCCCGCCTGCGGGTGCTCGGACCTGTCCGCCACCGCCAGGGCCCACGAACGCTGCAACGCCCTTGGCCTGGACACGATCTCCACCGGCATGACGATCGCCTGGCTGATGGAAGCCGTGGAACGGGGACTTATCTCTCCCGAAAAGGCCGGCGTCAGGGGATTCGGGGACACGGAAGGGATGCTCGCCCTCATCGAGGCCATTGCAAGCCGCCAGGGGATCGGTGACGTCCTGGCCGAAGGCTCGAAGCGGGCCTCTTCGATCCTCGGGTTCGGGGAGGACTTCCTGGTGGAGGTGAAGGGGCAGGAACTGCCGATGCACGACCCCCGCGGGAAAGTGGGTGTCGCCCTCGGGTACGCCCTTGCCCCCGGCGGTGCCGACCACATGCAGATGGCCCACGACACCCTGCTTGCCGACGCGGAGGCCTTCGGGACCAAATCGGTCGCCCCGCTGGGAATCCTCGGCCCCATGGACCCCCTTTCCTTCGATTCGGAGAAGATCTCCGCCCTGGTGACCCTTTGGACCTTCTGGACCTTCCAGAACCACCTGGGAGGATGCCATTTCGTCTTTGCGCCCCGGAGCGCCTTCCCGGTGGAAGGCATCCCGCTTCTCGTGGAAGCCGCGACGGGTTGGAAGACGAGCCTCTGGGAACTGATGCGGATGGGACAGCGGAGCCTCGCTGCGGCCCGGATCCTGAACGGGAAACTGGGCTTCGGCCCTTCGGACGACGTCCTGCCGAAGCGGCTTTTCGAGCCGGTCGCGGGCGGGCCCTACGAGGGCCGCCGGACCCTCGACCCGGAAACGTTCGGGGACGCCGTTCGGTTGGCCTGGGAGATGCTCGGCTGGGACGAGCAAGGAAACCCGCGCCCGGGAACGAAGGCTGCCCTCGGACTGTAAGGGACAATAAAAAAGGGATTCGAGCCGGTTACCGCTCGAATCCCTTTTAACCACCCGTTGCCGCAACTTCGCGGCCAGTCGGTTCGTGAAACCCCTCCGGGGCTTTCATCGGGGACGAGATCCTCGCCCCACACAGGCTTTCGATATTCAGTTGTGAAACCTTGTCCGCAACTTCGTCTCTTATTTTTCGCCCATCCCCTTTGAGGAAAGCCGGACTACCCGGGTGTTTCATTTTTCTCCTTCAAGCTACCAGCTCCTTGGTGCTGCCTTTGGTGCCTTGCCCTGCACGTTTTTTCTTGCTGCCGTTTCCTTGCGTTTCTTCCATCCGAACTGCCTGGTACTTCTGTTGCAGGGGTCTGTTGCGGGTGTTGCACCGGGTAGTCCGACTTCTCAGGCTTTCCGGGCTCTTCCGGCTTGTCCTCCCCGCTCCGCGGCTTCCCGGAAATCCCTCTCCGGTACGTCCAGATTCACGGGGTGTCTTGCCTTTTGCCCTTCCTGCCTGACGACTTTATCCTACTCGAAGGCCCGCAAACTGGCAAAGCGACAGAGTTCCCCACAGGGAGCAGGAAACCGCCCTAGCGGGAAATAGCGCGGAATTGTCGACATGACGCGCAATTTTTATTCGCTTTTGCGGCGATTTAGCATAACAATATTGAGATTTAAGACCCAAAAACGGGCGCATTTAATAGGACCTAAAGACTAGCCCGCGGGTGGTAGAATGGGCTTCAAATCGCCTTGCAAGGCTGGACGGGAGGCAAAAAAGGCATGGAACGGTTCGATTTCGAAACGGTGGTCGAGCGGCGCGGGACCTCCTGCGTCAAGTGGGACCAGACAGGGGAACGGTTCGGCGTGAAGGACCTCTTTCCCATGTGGGTCGCGGACATGGACTTCAAGGCCCCGGAAGCGGTGATCCAGGCCCTCCGCGAGCGCGTGGAACACGGCATCTACGGCTACACCTTCCACCCGGAAAGCTGCTGGGAGGCAGTGACGGGCTGGATCGAAAGCCGGCACGGCTGGAAGATCCCCTCCTTCGACTGGTATGCCCCCACCCCTGGAGTCGTGCCGGCCCTGGCAACGGCGCTTTTGGCCTTCACGCAGCCCGGGGACCGCGTGATCATGCAGACGCCCGTCTACCATCCCTTCTGGTGGGTGATCGAGTCGAACGGGAGACGGGTCTCGGCCAACTCCCTGCGGTTCGACGGCGAGCGCTTTACCCTGGATTTGGAAGACCTCGAACGCCGGGCTTCGGACCCGCGGGCGAAGGTGCTGTTCTTCTGCTCGCCCCACAACCCTTCCGGGCGCGTGTGGACGCGCGAGGAACTTTCCGCCGTGGCCGACATCTGCCTGCGGCACAATCTCCTAATCGTTTCCGACGAAATCCATTCGGACATCGTCTATGCTCAAAACCGCCACATTCCCCTGGCGGCCCTGGCTCCCGAGATCGCCCGCCAGACCGTCACCTGCATGGCTCCCAGCAAGACCTTCAACATCGCCGGCCTGGCCAGTTCCTATGCCATCCTCCCCGACCCGGAAAAACGGGCGGTTTTCAAGGCCTTCCTGCACGACAACCTGGACCTGTCGGTGAACCTGTTCGGCATCGTCGCCATGGAAGCCGCCTACCGGCACGGCGCCCCCTGGCTCGAAGCTCTCCTGGAGGTCCTCGCGGGAAACCTGGAATTCGCGGACCGGTTCATGCGGGAGAACATCCCGGGCATGAAGCTGGTGAAGCCCGAGGGGACCTACGTTCCCTTCGTGGACTGCCGCGGCATGGGCATGGACCCGCAAGCCCTTGCGGATTTCCTCGTGCTCAGGGCCGGGGTCGCCATGAACGCGGGAACCATGTTCGGCCCGGAGGGGGCAGGCTTTGTCCGGCTGAACGTCGCCACGCCCAGGTCCCTCCTCCAGGAGGGGCTGGGGCGGATCGCAAAAGCCCTGGAAGCCTGACGGCACGAAAAAAACCGGGGCCGGTCCGATCGGACCGGCCCCGGTTTTTTTCTTTCTCCGCGCCCGCCTACCGGTCCTTGATGTCTTTCTCCAGCTTCTCCAGTTCGACCCGTGTCT
Source organism: Synergistetes bacterium JGI 0000079-D21 (assembly GCA_000402835.1). The sequence continues at coordinate 2,936 of AQRZ01000022.1, read as the reverse complement.
TCTCGATGTCCGCGACGACCTCCCGCAGCCACTTTTCCCGGGTGGCCGGGTCGATCTTCGCGACGCTCTCGGGAGACTCAAGGGCCGCCTTCTTCTTCTCCTGGATCTTCAGCCAATCCCGGAGTTTCTTCAGGTTCTCGAGATCGCCCTTGAACGCCTCGGTTTCCTCGTCATGGCGGACGAATGCCTGGCTCATTGCTGACTCCTCCTTCAACGGATCCCGTACGATGGAGATGGACGCGCCCTCATTCTAGCCTTTCTTTCACGAAAATGCCACGTTTGAAAGCCCCTTCCGTCCGGTTCGGATTGTGCTACCATAAAGACATGCGCCACGACGCGACCGCCCAGGGAAACCTAAAAGAAGTCTTTCCCACCGCGCCGGCTGCGAAACCCGCCGAGCGGCACCCCGATGTCCCCGTCCGACCGCCGCTGACCCTCTTGGAAGCCTACCTGAACCTTTCCGAGGAACTCTTCTGCGAAGCCGGGTACGACGGCTTCATCCGCTGGCTCAATCCCGCCTGGGAGCGGCACCTGGGATTTCGGGCCGAAGACCTGATGGACCGCCCCTTCGTGGAATTTCTCCATCCTGCCGACGTCCGCACCTCTCGCCCCTTCTTCCGCGAAATCCGGCGCATGCGCACCGGCCTGTTGACCCTGGAGGCCCGCTTCCGCTGTGCCGACGGGACCTACAAGTGGTTTTCGTGGACCCTGAGGCAGGGCCGCAGCCCCCGACTCTTCTTTGCCCTCGGGCGGGAGATGACCGAGCAGACGTTCCTGGAGGAGTCCCTGGAGCAGGCCCAGGCTCGCATGCGATTCATGCAGGACATCGCCGAAAGCTCCATCCACCCGTTCGCCGCCGGTGACGCGAAGGGCCGGATCCTGAGCAGCAACCGGGCTTTCCAGGAGCTGCTGGGCTATACCGAAGAGGAGCTGTCGGGCCTCACCTGGAAGGACCTGACCCCGCCGCGCCACCACCGGCTGGATTCCCGCCGCCACGAAGCGGCCAGGAGGACCGGCAAGGTCCAGGGCTACGAGAAAGAGCTCATCCGCAAGGACGGATCCCTCGTCCCCGTTTCCATTTACATTCATGCGGTCGCGGGAGACAGGGAAGGCATCCCCATCCATTTCGCCTTCATCCGCGACATCTCGGACCGCAAGCAGGCCGAAGAGCGCCTCCGCGTCGAGAAAGCCTACTGGGAACGCCTCTTCCAGAGCGCCCCGGACGCCATCGCCATCGAGAACTACGCGGACCTGAAGGTCGTGAACGTGAACGACCGGTTCTGCGAGCTGTTCGGCTACAAGCGCGAGGAAACCCTCGGAAAGAAGCTGAACGACCTCGTCGTTCCCGACTTCCTGAAAAACGAGGGGGACACGCTCGACAGGCGGGCGCCGGAAGACTGGGAAGCGGGCCCCGTCGAAACCGTCCGCTGCCGCAAGGACGGGACCCTCCTGGACGTGGCCATCCAGACCGCCCTCATCCGGGACGGGGAGAACTCCCTGGGCTTCTACACCCTCTACCGGGACACCCGGCAGGTGAAACGAGCCGAGAAAAACCTGGAAGAAAGCCGGGAACAGCTCCGCCGCAGCCTCGAGCGCATGGAGAGGGCCTGGGAACAGACCATCGTCGCCCTGTCCAACACCGTGGAACGCAAGGACCCCTACACCGCCGGGCACCAGCGCCGGGTCTCGGAGCTGGCCTGCGCCATCGCCACCCGCATGGGCCTGCCCGAGGACCGCGTTCGGGGAATCCGGATGGCCGCTCTCGTTCACGACATCGGCAAGATCAACATTCCCACCGACATCCTGAGCAAGCCCGGCCTGCTGGGGGACATGGAACGGAGCCTCGTGCGGACCCACAGCGAATCGGGATACCAGATCCTGAAAGGGATCGAGCTGCCCTGGCCCCTGGCCGACATCGTTTACCAGCACCACGAGCGCCTGGACGGCTCCGGCTACCCCCAGGGGCTGAAGAACGGCGAAATCCTCCTGGACGCCCAGATCCTGGCGGTGGCCGACATCGTGGAGGCCATCTCCTGGGACCGCCCCTACCGACCCGCCCTGGGGGTGGACAGGGCCCTGGCGGAGATCCAAAGCCTTTCGGGAACGGCCCTCAACCAGGAAGTGGTGGAAACCTGCCGCGCCCTGATTTCCGAGGGAACGTTCACCTTCGAGGAAGCCGCCGAAGCGCCGCTGGCCCCTACCCACCCCACGCCTCCCCAGGCCTACCTGTTCCAGCCGAAGGACTTCGCCGAGCGGGTCTGACCGCAGTCCGCCGAAACCGGGAGCGCTTCAGTACCCCGAACGCCTCCCGGACAGTTCCGTCACCTGGATTCTCACCACCGAAACCGCCCGCATGGCCCCTTCGGGAAACTCCAGGCTCCTCCCCGCGAAAGCCTTCACCACGACGTCGAGCCCGGCTTTCTTTTCCGCCGGGTCCTCCAGGATCTCTGCCACGCCCCGGCCGATGACGCTGCGGTACTTCACCGACCACTCGCAGGGGTCCGGGTCCGTGACCACCTGGACGTCCTCCTCCACCTCGAAGCAAACGCGCGGGTTTTTGCGGATCAGGTCCAGCTTGGTTCCCCCCGCGAACCCGTGGAAGTAGAGGCATCCGTCCTGGTACCCGTAGCAGAGCGGCACGACGTACGGGTACTCCTCGTCGAACAGGGCCAGCCGGCAGATGTTGTTCCGCTCGAGGATCGCTTCGATTTCACCCCTGTCCGTGATCTCCTTGTCCTTCCGGCGCATCTCCCTCACGGTGAACCCCTCCCCTTGAAATGAACCCTTCCGGCCTTCCGCTTCATTATGACCCCTCAGCCGGTTCCTGCCCACCCCGCGAAAAATGAACGATTTTCTTCGCTTTTGCCATTTGTAGAAAACGGGTCCCGATTCCACTCTTACCTGTTGAAAACCCAGGAAAGGAGGTGAACCCCATG
>AQRZ01000021.1 GCA_000402835.1 Synergistetes bacterium JGI 0000079-D21 | reverse complement strand
GGTGCACGTGCTCGTACGTCTTCCCGTCCTTCCACTCGTGCACCTCTCCGTCCAGCATCACCCTCGCGTCACGCTTGCTCGCCCCGATCAGGCTCGCCGGCGCCCACGAAAGCTTGTACCCCCACGGGTTCGTGTTCGCCTCCGCCGACGGCAGAGCCCCGCACACCGACCGGAAGCTCTCCACCCGGCCCCCTGATTCCCGGATCCGCCTCACCGTCCGCGCCGCCGACATGTGGTCGATCCCAGGGTCCAGCCCCAGCTCGCAAAGCAGGGTAACCCCCGCCTCCTTCGCCGGCTTGTCCAGGCTTTTCATGTCGTCCTTGATGTAGGACGGGTTTACCATGGGCTTCCCCATTTCGACGCAGAGCTTCGCCACCGGGTACATGAACGCCGCGGGGAGCAGGTTGAGCACCAGGTCCGGGTTCGTCCGCAGGATCAGCTCCCTGGCTTGGTTTCCGGCATCCGAGACGATGCCTTCTCCCCGGGGGTGGTTCTCCAGGACCCTCGACAGGTTGGATTCGTCCACATCCACCACCGTCACCCGGGTCGATGGGTCTTTCAACAGGTACTGTACGCAGGGGCGGGCCACCCGGCCAGCTCCGAATACCAGGACGTGCGACATTGCCGGAACATCTCCTTCTGGTTTTCAATTAATGTGGAGAAGGGGCGATTAGCACACCTTCTCCGCTTGCCGTCTTTCAGGCTTTCGCGCCGGAGCGGGCCTCTTCCGCGGCGATATCCGCGGCCGTGTAGTTCTCCACCTTTTGCCCCCAGATCCTCCCGAAAACACCCAGGAAAACGGCCACAAGACCGAGGGCCAGTGCCAGGACGACGACCGACGGGAAAATCCCGGCCACCAGGTAGGCGATAAAGCTGGCCAGGGCCACCGTGCCGGCATAGGGGATCTGCGTCTTCACGTGGTCGATATGGTCGCAACCTGCCCCCATGGAAGAAAGGATCGTCGTGTCGGAGATCGGGGAGCAGTGGTCGCCGAAAAGCCCGCCGCTCAGCACGGCTCCGATGGAAACGAGGAGCGAGCCGCCCAGCGCGTGGGCCATGGGGATTCCCAGGGGCATGAGGATCGCGAAGGTCCCCCAGGAACTGCCCGTGGCAAAGCTGATCAAGGCTCCCGTGAGGAACAGGATGGCCGGGACGCTCCAGCCCGGGATATTGCCTTTCGCGAGGGAAACGATATAGTTGGCGGTTCCAAGGGTTTTGCAGACAGCCCCCAAGGACCAGGCCAAAACGAGGATCATGAGGATGAACATCATTTCCCCGGCTCCCTTCATGTACATCCTGTAGCCGTCCTTCAGGGTCTTCACCTTGTAGTAGACCATGAGGGCGATGCAGGAGAGAGCGCCGAGGAAATAGCCCGTGCAGAGGGCCGTGCGCAGCATGGCGCCCGGAACCCGCTTGAAGGGGAACCCGAAGGGGATCAGGAGTCCGAAAAGGCAGGCGAAGAGGATGACGAGGGGAACGACGATCATGGAAGCCCGGGCCTTCGGGGCCCCCGGTTCCTCCTCCACGTCGGTGAAAACACGGGAGATGTTCGCGTCAGGCCAGTAGGGCAAGCCGGTCTCGCGCGTCCTCTTTTCGGCCTTGTACATGGCGGAGAATTCGAAGCCAAGGAAGGCAACGAGGGGAACCATGAAGAGAGCCCCGAGGGCGTAGAACTGGAAGGGGATTGCCTGCAGGAAGACCGTCCATTCCGATTCCGCGATGTTCAGGGCCGCGTATTCCTTCTGGATCAGGCCCTGGATGTAGATGCCCCACCCGATGAAGGGAACGAGGATGCAGACGGGGGATGCGGTGGAGTCCAGCAGCCAGGCCAGCTTCTCCCGGCTGACCCGCATCCGGTCCGTGATCGGCTGGAAGATGGAACCGACCAGCATGGGACTGGCCGAATCCGAGAAGAAGACGAGAATCCCGGCGATCCAAGCGGCAACCTGGGCTTTCGCCCGGCTGCTGATCCAGGACACCGACTTTTCCGCGAAGGCCTTTGCCCCGCCGGAATAGGTGACCACCCCGACGAACCCTCCGATGAAAACCATCATCACCAGGAGGTTGGAATTGTAGCTGTCGGCCGCCTGGACGAAGATGTATTCCTTGATGACCGCGACGACGGCCGTCATCGGGTTCCAATGGTAAACCGCCAGCATCCCGACGAAGCTGCCTGCAAAAAGGGCGACGAGGACGTTCCTGTACTTCATGGCCAAGATCACGGCCACCAGTGGCGGAAGGATCGAAAAGATGCCGTAGTTCTCCACAAAACTCACTTCCTTTCAAGCGTCGTGATTGGATCGGATCGATGCCTGGCTCGGTTTTTTCCGCTCTGTCCCCTCCTTTGCGGTGCAGCGCTCTCCCTAGTAGGAGAAGACCCTCCTGGTGATGGTCTGGTACGTCGACTGGATATGCTCCCTCATCGTCGACTCGGCAAGCGAGGAATCCTGCGCGGCGATGGCTTCCACCAAGCGGGCGTGCTCCCTGCAGCTTTGGGACTTGTCGGGATCCCGCAACGGGGCCTCCGGCCCTCCGGGCCTCATGTAGAAACGGTCGAAGAAAAAAATGTAGAGTTCGGCCCTCCAGAACGTCTGGCGGATGAACCTCTCGAGGTACTCGTTCCTGGACAGCTTCGCGATCCCGAGGTGGATTTTCTCGTTGACCTCCGTGTAAAGGTCCTTGCTCCCTTCCGCGTAGAGCTTTCTTTCCAGGGCGATGAGCCCTCTCAGATGGTCGATGTCGGCAGCCGTTGCAAGCCTGGCGGCAGCTGCCGCGGCCCTTCCCTCTAGAGTGGATCGGACGCTGAAAAGCGCCTCCATGTCGGCAGGGGTAATTTTGGGAATGGTGCAGCTCCTGTTGTTCTGGCTTTCCAATAGCCCCTCGGCGATCAGCTTGCGGAGGGCATTCCTGACTGGCGTCCGGCTCAGGCCCAGCTCCTGTGCCAATTCAGCCTCGACCAGGCGGTCTCCCGGAGCGTACTTCTGGGAAAGGATCAGGTTAACGATTTCCTTGTGTGCCCGTTCCTCCGCAGAAACCTTCGGCATCTATCATTCTCCTTTTTTCACTATGTTGTATCCCACATAGTATGTTGTGAAAGATACTAAGACGACAGGGAAGGCTCTGTCAAGACACGGCCGATGCCTCCCGGGAAGGAGGGGGGGTAAGGGCAGGAGGGTGAACAAAAGGAGGGGCTTGCAGGGGAAAATGCGTGGGAAGCCCGCTAATGGCCTATCTCTGGCGGGAGGTCCCGCAATTGGAGTCCTCCCGCCGGTTTCTCCTTGCGGTTCTTACGTCCGTGGAATCCGTTTCATTCCTTGCGAGGCCCGCACTGGTAGACATAACGCAGGGGGGATCGACGACGACACCGGAAAAGGGGCATCAGGACCATGCCTGCCACGAACCCCCCGGCATGGGCCCAGTAGGCCACCCCGCCGCTTTCGGTGTAAACCCCCAGTTGTGCGACCCCGCTGAAAAGCTGCAGGACGAACCAGAATCCCAGGACGAGCACTGCCGGGACCTGTACGGTGAAGAAGAAAAAGAGAAAGACTGGGACCAGGAGAATCACCTTCGCCCTCGGATACAGGAGGAAATAGGCCCCCAGGACCCCCGCGATGGCCCCGCTGGCACCGATGGTGGGAACAGGCGACCCCGGCTTGAGGAAAACTTCCGTCAGGCTGGCCGCGATCCCGCAGAGCAGGTAGAAGAGAAGAAACCCCAAGTGTCCCATCCGGTCTTCCACGTTGTTTCCGAAAATCCAGAGATAGAGCATGTTGCCGACCAGGTGGAACCATCCCCCGTGAAGGAAAAGGGAGGTGAAAAGGGTCAAAAGAACCCCCGGATCGTTCCCCCAGGCCGCCAGGTCCCTGGGGATGACCCCCCACGTGAAGATCAAGGCTTCAAGTTCCTCGGGCAGAAGGCTGGCCTCGAAGAGGAAGACCAGGACGTTCAGGCCGATCAAGAGATACGTCAGAAACGGAAAACGCTCGCCCGGAACGTCGTCTCCAATCGGGATCAACGGGACTCGCCCCCGCGGAAGAGATCGAAAAGCCCGCGGACCTTCCTCGGCCCCTTCGGTCCCTCGTATGGCATGGGGATGTACATGACCGAGGGCCTCATGGCCGCCTGCTGGGGATAGAGCATCATGAGGGCGTAGACTTCCTCGGGCATGTTCGTGTCCGCCGGGAATCCCAGCTCGATCGCTTCCTCCGCCCCGATGGGATAATCGTGCGTCCAGTGACCCAGGGTCAGCTTGTCCGCCAGCGCCGTCGCCTTTTCCCGATCCATGCCGTTGGCCGTCGTGATCGTGACCACGGTCTCGTGAACCTGCCGGATTGCCTTGCGGGAGATGTCCGCATAGATGAGCGTCTGATCGTCGATTTCGTTGATATCCTTCTGCTCCAGGACCTTCAGGATGGAGGCGGCCGGCATCTGGCCAAGCTGCGGATCGACCGGGCCCAGCACCGCGTTCGGGTCCATGACGATACGGTCCGCGGCCAGGGCGACCAGGGTCCCGCCCGACATGGCGTAATGGGGAACGAAAACCGTCACGGGAGCCTCATGCCGGATCAGGGCGCAGGCGATTTGCTCCGCGGCCAGCACGAGGCCTCCCGGCGTATGAAGGATCAGGTCGATCGGAAGGTCGGGCGGAGTCAGCCGGATTGCGCGCAGGATCTCTTCGGAATCGTCTACGTTGATGTAGCGGGAAACAGGGATTCCCAGGAACGACACCGTTTCCTGCCGGTGGATCAGTGTGATTACCCTGGAACCCCTCTTTTTTTCCAGTCTCATGATGACGGACCGTCTTTGCGACTCCAGGAGCTTCTGTCGGAACACCGGAGTCAGCATGCTCGTCAGGATGAAAAACCAGAAAAGCCAGGAAAAATTCATCCGAACATCCCCCCTTTTTTGTATCTTGACATCCCCTTTGAATCGCTGCAAGGGTCCAAAAGCACCTGCCGCTGACGGCATGCATTATCCAATTTGACAACCCCCCTGCAGTCCGATACAATGCCCGAAATTCATTAAACCTTGGGCCTGTCCCAGGAAGGAGGAGACGCCAATGAAGGGCTTCAGCACACCTAGCCAGGATCTGTTCGTCATCGTAGCCCTGATTATTCGCCGCGGGTCCCCTCCTGGGTCGGCCGGCGTCTAGGCGACGTTGACCGAAAACCAGGGCCGGGACCCGAAGCAATTCGGGTCCCGGCCTTTTTTCATTCAAAGGAGGCGAGGAAAAAGGCGGCACGAAGCGGCTTGATCCGATGAAAAAACCCGATCGTAAAAGAGAAAAAAGAAGGGAGAGATTGTGATGCTGAACGAAAAACTGATCTTCCAGGCAGTGAAGACGTCCCAGTCCAGACCGGAGAGAAACCTCCTCTCCACCCAACAGCCCCAGCACCAGGAAGGCCCGTTCGAGCACCATCGGACGATCCCGTGGTCCTGGCTGGCTTTTCGGGGCCCCTTCGAAGGGTATAGATAAAACCCGAAACGTAGCCGGGCGATTTTTCGCCTGAACAGGCCCAGCCGGGGTTTCCTGGAGAAACCTTGGCGGAGCCTGTTTTTGCTTGCACTGCTCTCCCCGAATTGCAAACGGCGCAATTCGGCCTTATGATGGTTTCGCCGGACAGCAGGCAAAAAATGAAAAAGGCCTTAGCGGGAGCCGCGCGAAGGGAGGGCGAAGGCATGTCGAAGCTTTTTCCGCCCGAGGTCATCAAGGAGGCTTTCCTTCGGGCAAAAGGACGATGTGAATGCACGCTTTTCGCCTGCAAGGGGCACGGGAGAACCCCCTTGAGCCTTGCAAAGGGGGAAGTGCGGTGTGCACGGACGTTCTTCTTCCCGGAACACGGGGAAAAATGGGTCGCACGCCGGATCGATCCCGGCGGCCCCTTCACGGCCGGCAACTGCGAGATTCTCTGCCTGCAATGCGCAAAAGCAAGGGAGGAAGAAACTCTTCCCCCCCACTCCCCAGGATAGATCTCTAGGAGGCAGCCAATTGAAGCGGCAAGGCGGGTTTTGCGGGTTCACCCTGCTTGTCGGGCTTCTCGTCGTGATCCTCCTGATCGCGTTCCTCGGATGGGGTTCTTTTTCGCCCTCCACCCCCCACATGCAGCTTCGGTCCGAAATCGAGGCCTGGAACCAGGCCGTCTCCTTCGCGAAAAGCCGAATCGAAAAACCGGAGAAAACCGCCTTCCCCGTTTATTCCCCGGTCTTCGTTCGCCAGCTGTCGCCCGGTACGTGGGAAGTCGCGGCCCCGCTGGACCTGCTTGATGCCGAAGGCCTGCCTGCCGGGCGAAAACAATTCAGGGTCCTGGAAAAATGGGAAGAGAAGTCGGGGTGGACCCTGCTGGAATTCTCCCTGGACCCCTAAAAATCGGCAGGAACCGGCTGAATCGAGGCCTGGCCCTTTTTGGGCCGGTGGACGAACACGCTGCAGGGCGCGTGTGAGACCACCTTGGCCGCCACGCTTCCCACGAGGAACCGCTCCATCCCGGTAAACGTGCTCCGGTGACCGATCATGATGATATCGGCCTCTTCCTCCTCGGCGAAACGGACGATTTCGACGTAGGGAACTCCCAGGCGAGTGACCAGCGACATCCTTTCCCGATCCACGGGGATCTTGTCCATCTCCTCTTCCACGAACCGCTTGAAACTTACCTCCACCGCCGCCATGAGGTCTTCGTAGGGCTTCAGGGAAACCGAGCGCCACAGGCTTTTGTAGGGTTCGATGACATGAAGGAAGACGATTTGCGCGTCCTTTTCCCGATTTGCATAGTAGAGGGCATAATCCACAACCTTGCGGCTCGTTTCGCTGCCGTCGATCGCGACGACCACCTTTTTCACGGAAATCCCCCCCTCTTTCATTGTTTTATTATGATAGCACGTCACCTTTTATAATCCTAGGCCCCCTGGCCGGGGGGATCATCGAGCTCCCTCGTAGATCGTTCGGATTTTTGCGGAAAGGCGGTCCAAGCCCTCGAACCGGTGGGTCCCCCAGGGCAGCTCGACCAGGTTGCCGTGAAAACGGAAAAACGCCCTCGCCAGGCGAGGCTCGAGCACTTTGTCGTCCGCGGTGATGAAAACATGCACGAGGGCGCTTTCCGCCTTGTAGGCCGTTTCGCAGAAGAGTTCCTTCAGGGCCAGGCAATCCTCGGCGCCCCAGGTCCCCTTCTCTCCCGTGCAGGCATTCTCGACGGGACCGATCGCTTCCGCAAGGTGGACGAAGGGAACCACGGCCGGGTTCAGCAGCACGGCGGGAACGCGGTGGCGGCAGCAGAGCACGTACGCGTAAAACCCTCCCAGGCTGGAGCCCACGATCATTTCAAGGCGCTCCCCGCAGCCTTCGATCTCCTTTTCCAGCACTTCCAGGGCGTTTCGAGGTGAAAACGGCAAGGTCGGTGAAACGATCCGCACCCCAGGGAAGAGTTCCCTCAGGAAGGCCGCCTTGGCGTTTTCTCCGCAGGAGCGGAAACCGTGAATGTTCAGGATCATGACACTCCCCCCTTCAAAAAACCGGGGGCCTAGGGCCCCCGGTCGACCGTTCGAACCCGGTTGCGGGAAAGGAACCACCCTGCCTCCTACTCGAACTCCTGGAGCATGCGGGCGAATTCTTCCTCTTTCCCCTTCAGGATGTGGTAGACGTGCTCGTCCGCCGGGAACAGGCCCTGCTTCACGTCGGAGACGTAGGCCTTGAACGCCTCGATCTCCACCTCCGCCACGTTCGCGTACTTCTTGACGAACTTCGGCGTGAACGCCTGGAACAACCCCAGCATGTCCCCGCAGATGATCAGCTGCCCGTCGCACGGCGCTCCCGCACCGATGGAATACACCGGGATCGTCAGCTTCTTCCAGATGTACTCCGTCAGCTCCGGCGGCACCGCCTCCAGCAGGAGGGCGAACGCCCCCGCCTCCTGCACCGCCAGCGCGTCCTTGATCAGCTCCCTCGCGCTCTCCGGGTCACGACCCTGGGCCTTGAATCCCCCCAGCTGGCCCGAGCTCTGCGGCGTCAGGCCGATGTGCCCCATCACCAGGATCCCCGCGTCCGCGATCGCCCGGATCCGGCTCGCCACCCGGCGGCCTCCCTCCAGCTTCACCGCGTCCATGTCCGCTTCCTTCAAAAACCGGCCGGCGTTTTTCACCGCTTCCTCGTCCGATACCTGGTAGCTCAGAAACGGCAGGTCCCCGATGCAGAACGTGTTCGGCGCTCCCCGCCTCACCGCCTGCGAGTGACGGATGCAGTCCTCCATCGTCACCGGCACCGTCCCGGGGTATCCCAGCACCACCATCCCCAGGGAGTCCCCCACCAGGATCATGTCCATCCCCGCCGCTTCCGCGAACGTGGCCGTCGGGTAGTCGTACGCCGTGATCCACGCTGCCTTCTCCCCCGACTGCTTCATCTGCACCAGTTCCAGGCGACCCTTCTTCTTCCCCATGACGATCCCCCTTCCAGGTCTTCGCCGGCCTTCACCATGCCGACCTTGTTTTTTGATTATAGTCTTCCGCCGGTTCTTTTCTTCAGGCCAAGCTGGGAACAATCACGAACCTGTGGGAGAATACAGGAAGAAAACGAGCGGTTTCCGCCTGGGGGGAACGTCGTGTCCGGATCGAAAATACAAGGGATCTCTCTCGTCCTGCTGGCAGGTTTCCTGTGGGGCACCATGGCCCCGGTGGGCAAGTTCCTCTCCCTCGAAAGGACGGACACAATGACCGTTGTGTTCAGCCGGGCTTTCCTCGCCGGGATTGCCGCCTTCCTTTTCATGGCCTGGCGGGCTCCGCACAACCTTCGCCTGAAGGCTTCCCAGCTCCCGCTGCTTTCCTTCTACTCGCTGTTCGGCGTTTCGGCCATGTACTGCGGGTTTTTCATGTCTCTCAATTTCCTTTCCGTCGCCCTGACCGAGGTGATCTTTTTCTCCTATCCCCTCCTGATCGTCCTCCTTTCCCCGTTCATCACCGGGGAAAGGCCGGAACGCGTAGAAGCCCTCGGAGCCGCTCTCATCTTCCTGGCGGTGATCCTGGCCGTCCTGCCTTCGCTCCTTTCCGGCGGTCTTTCCCTCTCCCTAAAAGGACTGGGATGGGCCGCCCTTTCGGCTTTCGGCATGACCTTCTACTCCCTTTTCGCCCGCATGGCCGCAAGGGGGGGACGAGTTTCCCAGGGCACCCTCTTCGTCTACGGCATGATTTTCGGTGCCGTGATCATGGGACTGGGAAAGACCTTCTCGACCGGATGGGGAGACCTTGCATCCCTGAGCCGGGGGCAGGTCGGCTGGATTCTTTACCTTAGCCTGGTCGCCACCCTCGTGGGATATGCATCCTTCTACATCGGCCTTCGCCACGTGACCGCCGCGACAGCGGGCGTGATCGGCACCGTCGAGCTCGTGACCGCCTTCGCCCTTTCCTTTTTCATCATGGGACAGTCTGTGACGCTGAACGAACTGGCGGCCGCAACGTTGATCATCTTCTCCATCGCCCTGGTTTCGATCAGGAAGGGAACTCCATGTTCTACGACTGGCAGTTGAAAGCCTACGCCGCCATCGACAGCCAAAGCGCCATCCTTTCCGCCCCCACCGGCAGCGGGAAAACCTGGGTGGCCTACCTCTGGGCCGGTCTCCTGGACCTGCAAGGCAAAACGCACCCGCCCAAGGGAAGGGTCATCTTCACGGCCCCCATCAAGGCCCTCTCCAACGAACGCTACCTGGACCTCAAGCGGATGGGCTTCGACGTGGGGCTCGAAACCGGGGATTTCAAGAAGAACGCGGATGCCCCCGTCTTGTGCTGCACGATGGAGATCTACACCCTGAAATACGCGCGGAGGCCCGTGGGACGTGTCATTGTCGATGAGTTCCATTACATCTTCAACGACCTGGACCGGACGAGGGCCTACATCGACGGGATCCGGGCAACCCATCCGTCCACCGAGATCCTGGTCATGTCGGCCACCTTCGGCGAACCCGAAGTCCTGAAAGAGTACCTCCAGGAAATGGCCCGGAGGGACTTCATCCTGTACGAGACCCGGGAAAGGGCGACCGACCTGGTGTTCCTGAAGAAAGGGACCCGCTTTTCCCAGATCCATGACGCGCTGGTTTTCGTCTTCTCCAGGAAGGGGGCGGAATACCTGGCGGACCAGATCGCCGCGACCCGGAAAAAGATCCCCGCGGAAGCCCGTGGAAGGCTGAAGCAGATGGCCCAGATCCTTGAAGTCAAATGGGTTCCCGGCGTCATGCTCCGGGGAGTGGGAGTATATCATGGGAGCCTCCTGCCCAAGGAGAAACTCCTGGTGGAGATGGCGTTCCGGGAGCGGATCATCGACGTGGTCGTCGGAACCGACGCCCTTTCCCTGGGGGTGAACCTGCCCGCGGAAACGGTGGTGTTCGGCCAGATGGCAAAATACATCGACGGTCCCCTGAGGAAGAACGAATTCCTGCAGATGGCCGGCCGTGCCGGTCGAAAAGGATTCTTCGACACGGGCTACGTCACCTTCCTCCCCAGAAGCAAGGCGGAGCACTTCGACTACGACACGGAAACCCTGTACCGGGAGGTCCTGCACGCTCCCTGCGAACCGGCGCGCGTGACCGTCCAGCCGGCGGTCGCCCGCCTTCTCAGGAAGGAAGCCACTCCCGAGGAAGAGGCCCGCCTCGTGGCGTACTGCTCGCTCCCCCACCAGGACTTCGGTTTCGTCCTGGGGCAGATCGAAGACCTTCTCCGGGCCATCAGCCGACACGTCCGGCGGCTTCGCGACCCCCACCAGCGGAGCCGGCTGAAGCGCATCCTGGCGGACGTCTGGTTCGACGAAATGTCCGTGAGCTCGAACATAGCCGTGGCCCGGCTCTTCCTGGAGGAGAACTTCCCAAATGCCCTCGCCGTGGCGGAAATCCTGAAACAGGAGGAGCGGAACTACCTCCAGGCATTGTTGAAGGTGAAGCGCTATGCAAACCGCCTGCCGGAGGGCTACGGGTTCTCCGCGATGGACACGCTGGACGAGACCGTGAAGAGGATCGACGCCACGGTCTATGGTTTCGAGGAAAAGCTCGAAAGGCTAAACGTCATGAACGCGCCGGAGTTCGAAGAGGGGACGGAAGGAGATGCCTGAGAAAACGCGATGCCCCTGGCCCGGGAAAGACCTGCTTTACACGGATTACCATGACCGAGAGTGGGGGGTGCCCCTGCGGGACGACCGAAAACTTTTCGAACTGCTTGTGCTCGAGTCGGCCCAGGCCGGCCTGAGCTGGATCACGATCCTCCGGCGCAGGGAAGGGTACAGGAA
>AQRZ01000020.1 GCA_000402835.1 Synergistetes bacterium JGI 0000079-D21 | reverse complement strand
CGTTGATGGCGTCATACTTTTTCAGCATGTTGATCGTGGCGTAAATGAGGGATTTTCCCTCGTATTTCGTGGTGGTGATCAGGTTGCCTTTCTGGTCGTATTCCTTTTCCTCGACCCGTGTCAGGTCCCTGAACCAGTTGACGAACTCGGACGGAATGCCCGTGGGATTGCCCAGCGCGGCCTGGCCTGCCAGCACGGCGTCGCCCGTGATGGCCCCTCCCCAGGTGGCCCAGTCGATCCCCGCGTTGTTGAGCTTCGTCATGTTGACCTCGGCGATGAGACCCCGGATGAAGACCTGTTTTGGCTGGATGTCGAGTTTCTGGATGATGGCTTCGATATTCCTTGCGGTCGCGTCTTCCGCCACGAAGATCAGGCTGTTCGTCCCGGGATCCGCGACCACGCTTGCAGGGAGCGCTCCCTTCTGGTCGGGCTGGAGTTTCGCGGCTGTGGACAGGATGGTGCTGAGTTTCTCCGCCATCGTTTTGGCATCGGTGTTCTTCAGCGGGACCACGTGGTACTGGCCCGCCCGGGCCGGGATGTCCAACTCCCGGATGATTTTCTGGGCTTCCGCGAAGACCCGTTTTTCGCCGATCAGGACGAGTTTGCGGGAAGCGTCATCTGGAACAGCCAGTAGCCCCGACAGTGGGGAACTCGGATCTTTCGCCATCACGGCCAGCTGCTTGGCCAAAGACGAAGGGGTCGTGTTGCGGATGTCGACCGTCCTGCTGTTCTTCAGGCTGTCTGCCGCATCAAGGGCGTTGATGACCCCCAGGGCCTTCTGGATCGCCGTCGCCTTTCCCATGAGCAGGACTTTGGCCCCACTGGCCATGGGGGCGACGCCCACCTCGCCGCCCATGGCTGCCTTGAGCCCTTCTGCCACGAATTGCGCGGAAACGTAATCCAGCGGGACGATCTGCGTGACGAAACTCTCTCCGAAGCCTGGCCCCACCCGCCCCTTGCGCACGGCGTAATCGGTGCTCTGCCCTTTTGATGCGGGGACGACCTTGCTGTATGTCCCGGTTCGCTGGAGCGAGAGCCCGTTCATTTCGAGCACGGAAAGCATCGCCTGTCGGGCCTCCGAGAGGCTGAGGGCCCTCGGCGAAACGACCGTGACGGTCCCCTTCACAGACGGGTCGATGAGGATGTTCTCCTGGAGGACCTCTGACATGAACCGGATAAAGGTGCCGAGGTCCAAGTCCCGGAAGTTGAACTGGACAGAACCCGTGTTCCGCATCGCCCTCGCGGCTTCCACGAGGCTGGCCTCGTCCTGGGATGCCTGTGCCTGGCAGGGAACCGCGGCGGAAACTACGGCGGCTGCGATGGCGAAAACAAGGATGAGGAATGAAAACGGATGGTGGTTGCGCTGCAAGAGGATCCCCTCCCTCAGGGAAGAATCAGTTCCATGAAGCGGTTTTTCGATTTGACCGAGACGACCCTGTACCGGAGGGTCCACCGGTTGTCCAGGAAGGGCCGGCTCGCCGGACGTGTTTCCCAGGACAGGTCTCCGCTCGTTCCGTTTTCCGGCACCCTTTTGTAGAGCAAGTCGAGGCGCAGCCTCGAAACTTCCTCGGTGAACATCCGCTCCTGGCGTGCCTCGTCCAGGGCCTTCTCCGAAAGGTACACGAGCCGCAGGGCCCCGGCCCCGGCAAGACCCAGGATCGACACTGCCACGAGCACCTCGAGCAGGGTGAAGCCTTTCCGGCCAGATCTCCAATTCCTTTTCATTTTACCGAGTAAGCGACCTGCGAGTCCGTCCCATCCCGGAAGAAGGACACGACGAACCGGTCGCTGTTCAGCAAGGAGTTCATTGCATTTACAATATCTGCGGTGGTCCGGATGGGAATGTCGTTCAGGGAGTGAATGACGTCTCCGGACCGCAGCCCCGCCGCCGAAAGCAGGCTGTCTTTCCGGAGCCACTGGACCTCGATCCCCAGGGGGGTCCCGTCTTCACCGATTTTCGGCCGGAAGCGAACCCGGTTCAGTTCCTGGTAAGGATCCATCAGGAGCTTGTTGATCAGGTCCCTCTCGATGGTTCCTTCCAGGCCGTCGGACGGGCCCTTGATCCCCTTTCTCGGGTCGAACTCGTTTCGCGCCTTCGTACCGGGGGGAGAGGAAGACGCCGGAACGAACGCTGGGGAGGCCCCCGTGGTTCTGGCGTAGAGCAACTCCAGTACGCGGCTTCCTTCGGGGCTTTCCAGGAAGGCCCGTGTTCCCTCCACCTTCCTGAGGATTTCGCCTCCGAGTTTCTGGCCCACAAGGACCGCCCGGGGGCTCCCGTTCACCCCGAAAAGGGCTCCCACCGGTGGGAAAGTTCCCAGAAGGTTGATATCGCCGGAAGACCGGCCGGTGAAAGCCACGGCGCCTTCCAGTGAGAACGGGTTGCGGTTGAGGAAGGCCTCGAGATCGCTCTCCAGGGCGCTTCTGTCCTCCAGAGGGGAAAAGGCCGCGGCGGAACGGGTTGCCCGCTCGAAACGCAGTCTCGCGGCGTTCTCTTCCAGGAAAAGGCCGGCGAGCCTGGCGGCGATGACGCCGCAGAGGAAGGCGGCCAAGATCCGGTAAAGAAGTTTCCATGGAAAAGCCCGGTTCGGCAGGGAGAGCTTCATGGGAGCCTCAGCCTCCACCGGCCGTTCCCCTCTGCCCGCAGCCCCGTGGAAAAACGGAGAAGGTTCAATCCGGGCTCGAGGCTCTCGGGAGCACGGATCGACAGGTCCGCAAAAGAGAGCCGTCGATTGTCGAACGACCAAACCAGCGTTCCGGAAACCGCAAGGTCTCCTCCGATGGAGAGGGAAGCAAGATGAGCCTCGGCGTCTCCGATCCGCAGCTCGGAATCGATGCCGGAGAGCGCGAGGGGGCGGATGCCTGGAACGTTGAGCCGGGCCGTCGGGCTTTTGAGGACCAGGTCCGGCTTCGTTGCGGCAATTGAACCCAGCGTTTTCAGCCTGACTTCCAATGAAGGAGCGCGGACCGAGCCGAGCGGGTTCGCAACGGAAACATCATGGACGACGACCGCCGGGGGGAAGCGGGAAATCGTTTCCGCAAACCCGTGGTCCAGTCTCACACCGGCTGGAGCGGCCTTTCGGGAAGCCTCTTCCAGGATCGTTTCGGTCAGCCTCTCCCAGGGGAAAGCGGCGAAGGCCCCGATGAGGAAAGCCGCAAATAGGGCCGCTGCGGTTCCAAGAGCTTGAACGCGCGGCCGGTTCATGGCTGTCCTCCAAGAAGAAGGCTTACGGAAAGGCTTCTCTTTCCGCTGACCGGCAACGCCCGGATTTCCGCCGAAGCCACGGAGAGGTGGGCTTTCTTCAGTTCCCGGAGCAGCGAAACCGTTTCCTCCGGCCCGAGTCCCTCCAGTTCGAGCGAAACTCCCCGCGTGGAACTGGAAAGGCTCTTCAGGCGGTCCTTGACCCGCAGGCGGTCGATCGTTTCCGAGGCTGCAGCGAGAGGATCCGCCGCGTTCGTGCGGGACTCCGCCTGTTTTCGGGAGGGCAGGGCGGCCCGATAGGCCTGAGCGGTTTCCGCCAGGCTTGCAAACCGGGCGGCCTGGAGCGGGATCCGGCTTTCCGTTTCACGGGCGTTGAAATGGAGGAACAAGGCGGATCCCCAGGCGAGAAAGACAAGGATAACCAAGGCCAGGATCCGTCGCCCCTCCTGGGTGGCTCGGTTTTCAGAAATCCATTGCCCCAACCGGGGCAGGAAGTCCTTCCAGCGGTCCATCACCGGTTTTTCCCCCTCACGGTGATTTTGAAACGGAACTGTCCTCCCGGAAGCTGCTGGAGATCCTCGAGGGCGGTATCTCCGTCCTGGAGGGCCCTTTGGAAAGCCCGAACGGCTTCGACGGAAGGGCCCTTGCCGATCAGTTCCGTCTGCCTTTCCGAGTAGCGCAGCGTGTCGAGAACAATCCCCGCGTCGGATTGCCGGCTTGCCCGTCCCAGCATCGCAAAAGCCTGGATCAGTCCGTCGGCTTCGTCCGTCCCGGATAGGGCGGCAAGCCGGGCCTTTGCCTGGCTCAACGGGTCCCGTATGGGGCCGGTTGGGTCGAAAACCTCGCGGTAAAGCCTGATCGAGGCGTTTTCATAGGCTTCAAGGCGGTTGCGGGCGGATAGGGCGGATAGTCCGGATGCGGCCAGGAAGAGGGTTCCCAGGACCAGTCCTGCAGAAAGAGTGGCTTTCAGGGTCGAGGAAAGGTTCTCGATGCGAAGGGCGGATTCCATCTGTCTCGAGGAAAGGTCCAGGGACGCAAGGGCCGGAAAGGCGGCCCAGGTTCGTCGGGCCTCGGCCTCCAAACGCTCCGCCGCGTCCGGACTGGTTCGGCTGTCCAGGAGGAAAACGCTGAAATCCGATCCCGAAGAAGCCCGCACCCATTCGGCCAGTTCGCTGGGTTCCGCTTCGGCCCGGGAAACGCAGCGGTAAAGGACCGGGATTCCCTCTCGCCAGAGGACGGCTGACACCTGCTCCTCGTCGGCATAGATGCCGAGTCCGGAGCCTTCGAGAGCCCCCCCAAGGGCGAGGGGAGCAGGGAAAAGTCTTATTTTGGGTCCGGCTTCCAGGCCTGTATCCAGGTCTTCCGGGAAAACCAGGGCAACTCCGCGGGCCCGGTCCTTTTCCTTCTGGAGGATCACCGGGCATAGGTGAAATCGTCGCATCCCTTCTCCTGTCAGGGAGGCGAGATGCAGCGAAAGGGCCTGTCGGACGCGGGCCGGATCGCTGAAGGGGAAGGAGAACGGATGGAAAGACATCTCCTTCGGAGCGACGAAACGGTAAATGGGCTTCTCCCCCGGCCATGCGGCTTTCATGCCGAGCTACATCTCCTTCCAGGCGACGATCGTGCACCGGTTCTGTTTTTTGAGAAGCACAGCCTCGAAACGACGGACCAGGTCGCCCTTGCGGACCTCGATCTGTGCAAGGAAATGCGAACTGGTAAAGGATAGAAGACCCGAAAGCCGGGGTTCCAGGTCGCCGGGGAATCCCGGCACCTCGGCCAAGTCGTTCCACCCGGCCAGGGGTTCCCGGCTCCTTTTTTCGACGATCTCCCGGATCACGGCCGGCGTGAGGGCCGGATCGAGAAGCCCGAGGACTTCGGGAGCTGCGACGTTCACGTTGATCCGGCCGTCTGTGTCAACCGTCAGGAAAACGTTCAATCCTTTCGGGGTTTTTTCATTGTTTCCGTTGTAGAGGGTTTCGTCAATGGCCGGGAAAAGGCGCAACTCTCCCAGGGCCGATGGGGCCCTGTTGATGAAGGAGGAATCTTCTCCACCGCCTGGCCTGGGAGTCGTGTCCCGGTCGAGAAAATCCAGCAGGTCTTCGGCCAGTTCCGGTTTCTTGAGTTCTTCCCAAAGTCTTTGCCATGGGATTTCCATCTCCCGTCTCAGGGTGGTTCCGTCCGGCAGGAAGAGCGAGTTGACCGGCAGGGCGTCGTTTTTCGGGACCAGCCGCACGAAAACGGCAAGCCTCCCTTCAACCGGAAGGGGCCAGGCGCCGAACCAGGGTTCCAGGAGCGAATCGTAGCCGTTCGTGTCCAGGACGATTCCTCTCTGGATCTCCCGGACGGCGGTTTCCGCAAGGCTTCGGGCCTCGAGGGAAAAGGCGATGGCTTCCGACTTGCGGACCTCCATCCTTGCAAACCAGGCAAAAGCCAGCGCCCCCGTCACGAGGACCGTTACGGACATCAGGACGGCCACCAGGACGAATCCCGGTTTTTTCCCCCTAGAAAGAAAGGAGGGTGTCCACAAGGGAAACCCGGACTCCTTTCCTTCCGATTTCCAGCGACAACCCGGCAGGAACGGGGCCCGAGTAGTCTTCCACCCAGTCCTTTCCATCAAAAACCCGGACGAGGAACCGGTCAACGCCTTTCAGGACAAGCTGGGCCTTCTCCGGAACCAACAATTCCAGGCGGACATCCGAGGCAAGAACGCCGGGAAGGGTCCAGCGATACAGGCCGGGTTTGACCGCTTCGCGGAAAGGCCCGGAATCGATGATCGAATAGACTTCGGTTGCCGCTGGTCCTTTGCGGGGGAGAGGGGCGCCCGTCCAGACCAGCAGGACGTCTTTCCTGGCTCCCCCGAGAAATTCTCTCCGAATCGCCCGGAAGGGGGCATCGCCTCCCTGCGGGAGGATTTGACGACAATCCGCGGCAATTCCAGTGAGTGCGGAAGAGAGAGCCGCTTCTTCGGCATACTGGTCACGGATCGCTTCCAGCCTTGAGGCCAGGGCGACCAGCGGCCCGAAGGCCAGGGTCGCCACCAGGCCCAACAGGCCTACGGCCACTAGAACTTCCACCAGCGTGAAGGCTTTTCCGGGGACCTTGCGGTTGCTTCCCATCATTTGGACGGCTTTTCCTTCTTCCGTTTGCGGGCAAGAAAAGAGACCGGCAGGAGCAGCAGAATCGGCCCCAATCGGGTGACGGCGCAGCCGCCGCCACCGCCACCCCCGCCGGGCGGCGCGGGCGGGGGCTCGGGGGAAAGCTGGACGGTGATGGTCAGGTCTCCGTCCGGGAAGGCAAAACGGTAGGTGCTGTCGGCCTGGGCCGGGACGGTCCAGGTTGCGGAAGCGATCCCGTCGCCTGCGACCTGGTCGAAGCCGGTCCCGTCGTCTTTCAGCGTGACGGTCCCGTAGGATGTCCCGTTCCTTGTTATGGACACGGGGAGGTTGCCGAGGGAAACGTCCCCCGAAATGTTGAGGGCTGCCAGGTCGACCGTGTCCCCCGGCAGGAGGTCAAGAGTGTCCTTGATGGGACGGAGACGGGACTGAACCTGATGGCCGCTTCCTGTTGCGAGAAGGCGCCGTCCCGTGATGCTTTTCGAGGTGAGGCTGGACACGGGCGTTCCGCTTGAAAGTACCCTGTTCTTCAGAGCGATCCAGCCCAGTTCAGGGTTCGTGGCCTTCAGGAGGGCCAGGACGCCCGTCACGTGGGGTGCGGCCATAGATGTGCCGCTCAGGTTTTTATAACCGGAAATTTCGAGGGAATCCGGATAGGTGCTCCGTACGTCTTTTCCGGGGGCCCCGAGATGGACGGTCCTTCGGCCGTAGTTGGAGGCCTGGCTGCTGCTGAAGACGGCCAGAGAGTCGTTTGAGTCGGTTGCGGCAACGGAAAGGACGTACGGCCTGAACAAACTGGCCGGGTAGAAGGGGGTCACGTCGTTGTCGCCGCCGTTGTTTCCAGCCGCGGCGACGAAAAGGATGCCGGCGTTTCCGGCGCTTTCGATGGCCTGGTTCAGGATGAGGTCTTCGGAGACGGCGGCACCCAGGGACGCGTTGATCGCCACGATATCCAGCCCCTTGGCCGTTTTGAGGGCGGTGACGTAGTCGATCCCCTCCGCGAGGTCCGTCGTGGTGAAGGAATCCTCGCTGCTTGCCTTGACGGCGACGATGCGGACTGCCCAGTTGACGCCGGACACCCCGACCCCGTTGTTGCCGACGGCCCCGATGATGCCCGATACGTGGGTGCCGTGTCCGAAGGTGTCCTGGACATCGGAGGAGTTTTCGTGCGAGTTCCAGCCGTGGACGTCGTCCACGTACCCGTTGCCGTCGTCGTCGATCCCGTTTCCGGGAATCTCGCCGGGATTGGTCCAGAGGTTGCCGGCGAGGTCGGGATGGTTCAGGTCCACCCCCGTATCAAGGACGGCAACGATGACGTCGGCGCTGCCGGTGGTCTGTTCCCAGGCCTCCGGGGCGCGGATTTTTACAAGGGCCCACTGGCTTGCGTACTCCGGGTCGTTCGGCACGAGGGCGGCATGGTAGATATAGTTGGGCTGGGCAAAAAGGACCCCTTCATTTTTCCCCAGCACGGAGAGAGCCTTCTGAACGCTTTCCCCGCTGCGGATTTTCAGGCGGACAACCCGAAACGCCTCTTTTGCCCAGGAGTCCTGGACTTCCAGCCTGACCAGAAGCCCGGGAAGAAGGCTCTCGAGACGATAGCCGGGTTTCATCCTGACAAGGACTTCATCCGGGACGAAAGGCCCCGCTTCCGAGGCGGTTCCCTTATTTGAAAAGCCGAAGAAGACCGTCAAAATGAAGACGGAGAAAAGGGCAGTCATCGAAACGGCTAGGATCTTTTTCGTGGATACGATCTTCAATCCGGCACCTCCCGGCGTGGGGATGTCTTCCTTGGACTCGTTCAGTATAGCCCCCGAAGGGAAAAGGGTACAATAACGGCACCGGCTTGAAGTTTCCTGCACCCCAAACCAGGGAGGGGGAGCCCATGGCTCCAGTCCTTTTCAGGATCGGAACCGCTGTCGTCGATACCTACACCGTGATCTGGGCGCTGGCTTTGGCCCTCGCGCTGGCGTGGACTCGCCGCCGCGCAGGGCGCCTCTATCGCCTTGACGACGAGGACGCGCGCGTGGCCCTCTTCTGGGGGTTCCTGGGCATCCTGGCCGGAGCCCGGATCGGGAACATCCTGGTGGATTGGCAGGCTTACGCGGAAAACCCGGAACGTTTGCTCCGTCCTTGGGAGGGAGGCCTTTCGGCCCTACCCGCCATTCTCGGAGGGGGCGTCACGGCCTGGCTGGTCCTGCGAAAGCGAAGGGTTCCGGCCTGGCCCCTGGCCGAGGCGGCCAGCCTTCCCGCGGCTGCCCTGGTCGCCTTTGGGCGCTGGGGCTGCTTCCTCAACGGGTGCTGTTACGGGAGAACGGCCTTCGTTCCCTGGTCCGTTCACTTCCCGTTCGACCCGGAGGGGGTTTTCAGGCACCCGACGGAACTCTACGAATCGGCGGGTGCCGTTGTCCTCCTTTTCCTGCTGGCATGGATCGAACGCGGATTGAGGAAAGCAGGAAGAAAACGGCCTCCCGTGGCGATCCTGTGGCCCCTCTTCCTTGCAGGTTACGGGGCGGTCCGCCTGGTGGTGGATCGCTTCCGGGGAGACGTTTCCTTCAATTCCCCCCTCGGCTGGTTCTGGAGCCTGGCGGTTTTCCTGCTGGGTGCCGCCTGGCTTTTTGCCTCCCTCTCGGGGCTTGCCCGGGAAAGGGGAGGAGGGAAGGGGGAACGAGGTTGAGCCCTGGAACGCTCGCCCCGCTCGTTGCTGTCGCCGTGATGCTCTACGGTCCCTACCTCTGGGCGTGGGCCCGGAAGGAACCGATCGGGGTCTACGGTCTTTCCCTGCGTTGTACCCGGAGAGCTCTTCTCGATTCCGCCTGTGCCTCTGTCCTGACGTTGGTCCCCCTAACGGTCGCCGTCCTTGTCGGGTGGCCCTCGGGGACGTGGCCCAGGGATTTGCCGCCCGCAGCGGCGGTGGCGTTTGCTTCGTCGGGCCTGGTTGCGGCCGTGTCGGAGGAAGCCTTTTTCCGGGGCTGGGTGCAGACGATGCTTTCACGGTTTCTCCGTCCGGCCTTGTCCATCGTGACGGCCTCGGCTCTTTTCGCCGCGTCCCACCTGCTTTTTCGTTCCGACCCCTTCTATCTTTTCACGTTTTTCCCCGGGCTCGTCATGGGGTGGCTCCGGCAGAAACACGGAGACATCGCACCGGCCATCCTGTATCACTTTCTCGGCAACCTCTGGGCGATCTGGTTTTTCCCTCACCCCTGACCCAACCGAAAAGGGAGGCAGCAAAAGCCGCCCCCCTCACTAGAGCCGTTTTTCTTTCCGCGTGCAGGTCCTATTTCCTTTTCAGCTGCCTGACCACGTCGATGACGGTCCCGTCCCGCCACTCGATGACGCCAATGATCCGGTCCTCCGTTTCGACGGGGTCCGTAGGGCCGCACATCTCGTGGGCCCTGGCGATGAGTTCGTCCATGGAAACGAGGGGGACGTTCCCCGCCGCCTGGCAGGCGTCGATGAGGTCCTTGCGGCGCGGGTTGATGGTCACGCCGTATTCCGTGACCAGGGCATCCACCACCTCTCCGGGCGTCGTGACGGAGTAGACCTGGTCGACGACGCACGGGATTCGGCCGCGCAGCAGGGGTTGGCTGATGATGGTGAGCTTGGCCCCCGCCGCCGTGTCCTGGTGTCCCCCGATTCCGTGTAGCAGGGCCCCGTCGGCTTCCGTGTTGACGTTGACGTTGAAGTCCCGGTCCATTTCGGTCGCGCCGAGGATGACCACGTCGAGCATGTTGACCGCGGTTCCGGCGTTCCACGGATTGGCGTACCAGTCGGCCGAGATCTCGATGTGGTTGGGGTTCTCGGCGATGGAGTTCACGGCCTCCAGGTCGAAGGACTGGACGTCCATGAGTTTTTCGACGTAACCTTCCTTCAGCAGGTCCACGAAGTAGCCGGTGATTCCCCCGAGTCCGTAACTTCCACGGATCCCCCGTTTCTTCATGGCCTCTTTCATGTACGCTGTGACGGCCAGCGAGATCCCGCCGGCCCCGGTCTGGAAGCTGATGCCGTCCTTGAAGTAGGGACTGGCTTCGATCAGTCGCGAGGCGTACTTGGAAATCAGGAGGCGCAGGGGGTCCCGGGTGATCCGGGTCGTGCCGGAAACGATACCTGCAGGATCGCCGATGCTTTCCATCGTGGTCACGATGTCGACGTAGAATTGCGGGATGGAAACGGGAGCCGCCGGGAAAGGCACGACGTTGTCCGTAACGGCTACGACGACGTCTGCGTACATCGCGTCCGTGAAGGCGTAGCCCAGGGAGCCGCAGGAAGACTTGCCCTGGGAGCCGCAAATGTTGCCGTACGCGTCGGCGGTCGGAGCGGCGATGAATGCCACGTCGATTTTCACGTCCCCGGAAACGACGGCCCTGGGGCGGCCGCCGTGGCTTCGAAGGACCACCGGGACGTCCATGCCGCCTTCCGAGACCATCTGCCCGATGGGTCCGTTGACCGAGCCCATGATCCGCCGGATGACCCCGCTTTTGATGTGTTCGATCAGCTTCTTGTGGACGCCGAAGAGTGCTGTCGGGAACAGGGTCAGGTCCCGGATCCCCATTTCGGCGCATGCGTCGATGACGGCGTTGACCACGTAGTCCCCGTTTCGGAGGTGGTGGTGGAACGATACCGTCATGCCGCTCTTCAGCCCGGAGGCGGCGATTGCGGCCTTGAGGTCCGGGACGAGCTTGCTGGTCCGGTCGCTGAAGGTCGCGCGAAGCTTGGGACCGGCCCTGTTCCCCTCGGGTTTTCGGGCATTCGCTCCCATGAAGGGCTGGGTCTTGCCGTATCCCTCGATGAATTCCGGAATTTCGCGTCCAAGGATGTTCTTAGGCATGCTGGGTTCCCTCCTCCAGGAGACCTGCCCGGGTGAGAGTG
>AQRZ01000019.1 GCA_000402835.1 Synergistetes bacterium JGI 0000079-D21 | reverse complement strand
GCAATCTTCCGGAAAAGGGGGCAGCACTGATGAACCCGCTTTCTGTCGTCGCCCGCACGGTTTGCAACCTGTTCGCGTGGTTTCTCGCCGTTTTCAGCCACGTAGGCATCCGGGTGAACCGCCCTCGCTTTATGGGCCCTGGCGGCAGGAATCAACTTCCAGTTGAAATAGATCCAGACCCCGGGGAATCCCGACGCAACGACCTGGGCTGCCCCTCTCAGGTTCACCGAACCGTCCTCGGGCGTAAAATCCCGGGTAAACTGGCTACCCGTCAGGATCACCGGCAAATGGGTTCCAGCAAAGCAAAGGCTGAGCCAGGCCGCGGTGTAGGCCATCGTGTCCGTTCCGTGCAGGACGAGAGCTCCGCGGGCACCTTCCCCGAAAGCTTCGTTGATGGCCCGGGTAAGCTCGACCCAGTGGCCCGGGTCCAGGTCCGAACTGTCGTACCCAGGCCGTCCCCAGGGTTCGTAAACGATAGCATCGAGGCCCTTTTCTCCGAAAAATTCCAGGATCGCGTTTCTCAGGTGGTCAACCGTGGTCTCGTCCGGCCAGGCGCTTGCTCCCTTGAAAGCGCTGGCGATCGTCCCTCCGGTCAAAGCGACAAGGACCTTCTCCCGGTTTCCTTCCATAAGCACTACCTCCATTCAATTGATCCTGAAATTTCAAAGGGGGGCTGGTTTCTCTCCAGCCCCCCTTTCGACTTCCGATCAATCGCAGGGGTGAATTGCCTTGACGGGACACCCCTCGGCACAGGCTCCACATCCGACACAAACGGACTTGTCGATAACGTGCGGCTGCTTGACTGTTCCCGAGATCGCCTTTACCGGGCAGATCCTCGCACATTTTGTACAGCCGATGCATTTCGTTTCGTCCACTTCATACTTCTGACCAGCCGGAGCAGCCTCAGCTTCATCCTTTTCGGCCCGAGGCCTCGGGCCCGAATCGATAACGACCTGCTCCTTCCTATCGTAGGACGCGATCATGAACTCGTCGGTCATCCAGATGCAACTCACGGGACAAATCTCCGTGCACTGCTCGCAAAAGCAGCAGCGGTCCACATGAAAAAGCACTTTCCTTTCTTCCGTGACGAAGCTGATCGCATTTGCAGGACAGACCTTGATGCAAAGCTTGCAGCCGATGCATTTCCCTTTCTCGTAGGCGATCCTTCCCCGGAATCGGTCCGGGGTCTCCACAGGAGGCTGGATTTCTACCTTACCCTTCGCTGCCGCCTTCAGGGCGCCGGTCAGGCTGTCCGGCATGTGGGGTACCGGGAAAGGATTCGTGAATACCTTGTCAACCCATTGGCGGAACAATTGAAGCGTCATCCGGTTCAGCATCTCATCCGCCCCCCCTATGCCAGCACATCGAGGGAAAGAAGGATCATCCCCGCGAGCGCTAGACCGCCAACCTGAACCCAGTAAAATTGGGAAGCCTGCCAAATTTTGAAACGCCCGAAAGCCGTGCGTATGACCGTCACCCCGAAGACCTGCAGGAAAAGGACCTTGATCCAGAAGAATAGGAAATCGACCACCAGGAGCCAGGCACCGGACAAGCCGATAAATCCACCGATGTTCCAGGGGAAGAAAAGCGACACCACGACAGCGCACATCGCGCTGTTCCTCAAGGCAAATGTCAGTTTGAACATCGCAAGGTTTCTCCCCGAATATTCGCAGATCAACCCTTCCAGGATTTCGGTCTTCGCCTCCGCGATATCCATGGGAACTTTCCCGACTTCGGCGGGGACAACCGCCATGAGGGACACGAACAATGCTCCCAAACCGAGCATGCCCATCCACCCAGCCATACCCCAAACCGGCATAGCCACGAACGTTGCAAGGCTGAAAGGCTCTCCTGGAATTCCGCTGCGGTAGGCAAAATAGGCGAGAGTGGTGACGACGATCGCCAGCGGGACCTCGTAGCTCATCATCAGGACCATTTCTCTCTGGGCTCCGATATTCGCATACGGGGAACCGCTTGCGAACCCTCCCGCCACCATTGCTACCGCGGAAAGCGCGAAAAGGTAGACGATCAGGATTACATCCCCTCCGGTGCTCAGGATCGCCGGCAAAGATCCCATCGGGACATAGAGGAACACCATCAGGACCGCCGTCACGGCGATCAGTGGAGCCCCGTTGAAAACCCAGGCGACAGCTCTCCTCGGAACGATGTTTTCCTTCACGAAAAGCTTCATGAGGTCGTAGAGGGGCTGAAGCACAGGGGGTCCCAGCCGTCTCTGCATCCTTGCATGTACGACACGGTCCAGGCCATCGTAAAGAACGGCCAGAAGCAGGACCAGGAAAAGGAGAGCGGTGCCACTCATCAGCTTCGTCAGGAAGTCGGTCATGCTCCCATCACCTTCCTCGTCTTCTCGCGACATTTCTCAATCAGTTGGGCCTTCGTGACGATTTCGGAACGACCGATTCTCCCATCCGAAACAAGGACCCTCTCCATGCATGAAATGCAGGGGTCGATGCTGTTGATGATCAACGGGGCATCCGCAATTTCCTGGTCCTTGAACATGAGCGGCCATGAAACTGCGTTTGAGTAAGTGGGGGCACGGACCTTCCACCAGGTCACGTTCTCTTCCCCACGGGTGAGTTTCACGATATGGGTGTCATCGCCGCGTGGTCCTTCGATGATTCCCCAGCCAATCCCGTCGGCCGCCTTGAGTGCGGCAAGGACTTTGGGCAGCTTCGGCTCCCAGGTGATCGGTCCTTCCGGGATGCCGTCCACGATTTTTTCCAGCAAGTCCAGTGATTGGACGACTTCCATCACCCGGACGAAAAACCTGTCGTATACGTCACCGAAGACCTCCCCGTTGTAGTCCTGGGGGACAAGAGGAGTCACTCCGAGGTCTCCGTAGGCTTCGTATGGCGAACTGTAGCGCAGGTCCACCCTTAGGCCGCTCCCACGGGCGGTCGGTCCCAAGGCGCAATACCTTACCGCATCCTCGGCGGAAAGCACGCCCACGTTCCTCATCCTGGCTTTGGCGATCGGGTCTTCCGTCACCACATCCAGGAAAGCCTGGAACTCGCGGCGGTAGAATTCGATCATCTCCCTGACGGCCTTCGCCGCTTTTGGGGTCAAATCCCTCCTCACGCCGCCCACCGTTCCAACTCCGTAGTTCACGCGGTTCCCCGTAAGAGCCTCCAGCACGTCCATGACCTTTTCCCTTAGAAGCATCCCGAGGTTGAAGGCGGAATCGTACCCGAAGGTGTAACAGGCCACCCCGGCCCAGAGGATGTGGGAATGGATCCTTTCAAGCTCGAGGACAAGGGAACGGATATATTGGGCTCGGATCGGAACTTCGATCTTGGCGGCGTCCTCAACGGCCCTGAGGAAAGCGACGATATGGGTAAAGGAGCAGATCCCGCAGATTCTCTCCGCAAGGTAGATGACCTGGATCGGGTTCCGTTCCCTCGCCATCCACTCGATCCCCCTGTGGATCGACCCCGGCCTGACGGTCGCTTTGACGATCCTTTCGCCGTCCACATCCAGCCAGGTCGTCACCGGTTCCTTCAGCCCTACGTGGACCGGTCCTATTGGGATCCGGTAGGTTTTATGAGATCCGGCAGACATGTTCACCCCTCCTACGAAAGCTCCCGAATGTTTTCGGGAGCAGGGCCGGTTTCGTCCCTTCGCCAGGGCTTGATTTCCTCATCCCAGTTTTCGGGGAGGAAAAGCAGGTCCGTGTTTGGCAAACCTTCAAAGTGAATTCCCAGCATCTCCCGCATCTCCCTTTCGCTGTATTCGGTACCGGGAATCCGCTCGTTAAGGCTGGGAAAAACCAGGTCCTCCTTCGGAATGGGAACGCTCAGCGTCAGTCCAAGCCGATGCCCTGCGCCCGCTTCCCTGAAAAGGCTGCAGTGCAGGTTCAGCGTCACGACATCCCCGTCGTCGTTCCCCGACATGACGTGAAAATGCAGGAAATCGATCTCGCGGAGGCGATCCACCAGTTTCAGGAATCCTTCTCTTTTGAGACGAACCCATAGATCCCGGTACAAAACCCTTCTAGGCATTCCATCCAGACGTTCCCGCAATTCCATTTCCAGAAGGGATTCGCCCAAGGTTTCCCGAATACAGCTCATCACTTCCTCGGGGCATTTGCATTCTTTTACGTACTGGGGCCGGCATTTCATCGCGAAGCACCTGCTTTCAAAAGTTCTTCCCTTTTCTTTTCCAGAAGGAGAACCGCTTTCGCGGCACCCTCGATGATCGCTTCCGGCCTCGGGGGACATCCATGAACGTAGACATCCACGGGGATGACGTTGTCTACAGGCCCGTCGAGGCTATACGACTTGTAGAACACGTCTCCCGATGCTCCGCAGTTGCCGACGACGATGACAACCTTCGGATCCGGCACCTGTTCGTAGATCCTTCGCAGCCGGTCGGTCATGTACTTCGTGACCGGGCCGGTTACCAGGAGGACGTCCGCGTGACGAGGACTTCCCACGAGCTTCATGCCGAAGCGCTCGATGTCGTACCTCGGCGTGATCGTGGCGACGATCTCGATGTCGCATCCATTACAGGATCCGCTGTTGCAATGGAAAACCCAAAGGGATTTCGGGAGGATTTCCAAGGCCCTGGTCAATTTCATCTGCACCGCCTCCTCACAACAGGATCAAAAGCGCGACCAGCGCAGTGACCAGGATGTACCAGCCGGCGTAATCCGTAGCCAACCCCGTGTGGAACCCTACAAGGACATCGTAGAAAGGCTTCAGGGCCTGCGTGTAGCCCCAGTAGGCGGAACTCGCCGGTACCTTCAGCTCCTCTCCGTCGTCTGGGACCGGGTTGCTTCCGAAGAAAATTTCGTCCTGTTCGGTATCTCTTTTGTAATCCTTCCTGCCGAAAGAACGGATGAGATAAACCATCCCTCCTGCTATGAGGAAAAACGCAATCCAGGCATAGACGTCCCAGTAACCGAAACCGGTTTGGATTTGATCCCACATTACAGTCCACCTCCCGGTACCGTCGCCGCAAAAACGGCTCCGATGTAAGAGGCCTGGTCAACCAAAGCCTTTGCGGCAGGTTCGACAAGATGGTTCACGGACCAGGTCGGGAAAAGCGAAAGAAGAAGGATCGCCACTCCCAAGACGGACATTCCCAGGAGCATCGCGCCCGGAACTTCTCTGACGTTATCGAACTTTTTCAACGCCGGGCCAAGGAAGGCCGTCTGGAATATCTTCACGAAAGACGCCAGGGTCAAAACCGAGGTCACCATGGCGAACACAGCCAGGACGGGGTGAACGGCGAAGCTGGACTCGTAAAGGAAAAGCTTCGACACGAACCCGTTGAAAGGCGGGAGGCCTGCGATGGCTGCCGCGGCAATCATGAACAGCCCCATCGTTTTCGGCATTTTCCTTCCAAGCCCCCCCATGTCGTTGAGGTTCCGGCAGCCCGTTGCATAGAAGAGGGCGCCTGCGGAGAGGAAGAGCAACCCCTTGTACATGGTGTAGTTCACGATATGGTAAACCCCGCCCTTGAGAGCCGTGAACCCGTAATCGGCCATGGCTCGCGCGTCGGATAGGGCCAGCAGTCCCACTCCGAAGCCAAGGAGCATGTAACCGACCTGGGAGACCGAATGGTAGGCGATCAGTCTTCCGACTTCCTTTTGGATGACCGCCATCGAAACACCGATGAACATCGAGAGGACCCCAAGCACGATGATGACCCAGGGGATGATCGGGCTTCCCATGAATGCGCCGAAGATCGTGTACGTAACCCGGAAAAGTCCGTACAGGGATGCCTGGCTGACCGCTATGAGTGCGCAGGTCACACCTGCCGGAGCTTCGGCATAGGCATCGGGCATCCACATGTGCATCGGGACTGCCCCACATTTCATTGCAAGGGCTGTCAGGAAAAGGACGAGGGACGTCTTTTCGACCATTCCCCATTCGATCACCTTGCCGAGGGCAGCCATGTTCACCACGTTGTACTTCGAGTAAAGGAACGCGACCGCCACAAGGACCATCAGGGCTCCCAGGGTCGATACGAGCATGTACTTGAATGCCGCTTCGAGGGCTTCTCCGCGGTCACGCCAGAAGGCTACCAGCCCGAATGAGGCAACCGAAGAAATCTCCAGGAAGACAAAGAAATTGAAGAAGTCCCCGGTGATTTCCATTCCGAACATCCCGGCCACCATGAGGAAATAAAGAGCCACGAACTTTTCGAGCCCCGAGAACCGGTCCATGTAGGTAACGGAAAAGATCGCTCCCGCTAGAGCTGCAACCGCGCTGAGCAGGACCATGAACGCGGAAAAGGCATCGACTTCCATCAGGATCCTGACGGGGACCTCCATTCCGCTGGGCAGTGCCAGGTTCCAGCTCTGCCCCCCCATGACGTAAACAGCGGTTCCGAAAGCACCGACCCGCGCCCACAGCAGGAATGCGATCAGCGTGAAGGCAAGGCTGACGAGAACAAACCAGGTGTTCCGGAGCCCTTTTCCTCCAAGGGCCGTCAGCGGGGCCAGAAAGGCACCGAGTAAAGGGACCGCGATCAGAAGTGCCGGGAGGTGGACTTGCCAGCTCATCCCCGTAACCTCCGGATGTCACGGACATCCAGCGATCCGTAATGCCTGTAGATCGTCATCACAAAGGAAAGCAACAGAGCCGTGGTTGCAAGGCCGATGACGATTGCCGTAAGGGTCAGGGCCTGCGGGGTGGGAAGCACCATCCGGGAGGATCCGCTTCCCGCCATCGTCCACACCGGGATGCTTCCTCCAGAGCGGTAGCCGAGCGTAATGATGAAGAGGTTTGTCGCCGCCTCAACGACGGAAACGGCGATGGCGATCTTCACAAGGTTCTTCTCGAAGATCAGCCCGACAAAGCCGATCACGAACAGGATTCCAACGACGAGATACGGGAAATTACCGGTCATGCCCGGTTTCCTCCCTTCCAAAGGGTTCTTCCGGGTGCACTCCGGAAAACATGTACAGAAGGATCATCGAAAGACCTCCGACGACCTCCAGGCCCACGGAGAGGTTCATCAGGGCGATGGTTCCTGAAGTGTTCAGGGCACCCGAGTTCGGGCCGATGGGAACGGAACTTCCAAAGAGGCCGCCCGCATTGGCCAGGAAATTGAAGAAAAAGGTGTGGGACATTCCCAGGAGGGCGGCAGCAATGAAGACCGTCAGGCCAAGGCATTCCATGAGCGTGAAAATGTCCTTTCGGACCCAGGACTGCATCTTGCTCCCGCCGTGGGCAACAAGGAGAAAAGCCATGAAGGTTGCAACCACCGCTCCCCCCTGGAAACCGCCGCCGGGTGTTAGGTGACCGTGCACGATGACATAGATTCCGAAAACGGCGAGAAACCACGCGAACAGGTTGCAAACCGTGCGGGCGACGACAGAAAGCGGGTTCATCAGTGCTGCCCCCTTTTCCGGAAGATTGCCGCTACGGAAATGACCGCCGTGAAGAGAACCGCCCCTTCTCCGAGAGTGTCGAAACCGCGGTAGTCGAAGACGATCGAGGTAACGACGTTGTTGGCGGCAGCTTCACCCTGGGCGTTCGCAATGAAGTAGTCGTCCATCGGTGTCGCATTCGGTTCCCCGAAGGGATGAACGGCCTGGAGGCCCGACCAGAGGAGCCCTCCGACGACAAGGATGGACACGAGAAAAAGGATGCGTGCCTTCATCGGTGCTCCCCCTCCTTCCGGTACTGTTTCCGTCCGCATGCCCGGAGTGCGATGATGTAGATGGCCGTGCTAAGCCCAGCTCCGATGCCCGCTTCGGCAATCGCGACGTCCGGGGCCTGCATGTAGAAGAATTCCAGCGAAATGAAAAGGCTGAGGACGGCTAGAGAGATGACCGACGACAGCAGGTTTCTGAACCAGATGGCCAGGAAGCCGGACACGACGATCGTGATGAGGATCGATAAATGGAGGACCTCGATCAACTGACTCGCCTCCCCATTGTTTTTTCATCCTCGGCAAGACGGTCAAAAACCGCCCGTACCGGCATGATTCCGCTTCGATGGGCCGCCCGGGCGATTGCGTTGGCACCGGTGGCATTGCTGATCAGAAGGGCAAGAATGGCAATGGCGACATGCAGGGATAGAGTCACGAAGCGCCCCTCGTAGCCCTCGAAAAACCTGGACAGGGCATAGACAACGACAGCGGCTGAAGTGAAAAGGCTCCCAAACGTCGTGCATTTGGTCGTCCCGTGAAGTCGGGTGTAGACGTCGGGAAAGCGGTAAAGGGCAACGGTCCCGAGTACGTTGAACAGAAGGCCAATCCCCAGAAAAATCCCGATGACGGTATTCATGCTACATGCTCCCTTCCAGGTACCGGGCGATGAACATGGTCCCCACGAAGGAAAGTCCCGCGTAGACGATCGCCACGTCTACCATCACGACGGAGTCGAAAACCACCGACAGGATGATCATCAACGCGACAACGAGCGTGTTCATCGCATCCAGGGCAACTGCCCGGTCCGCAAGAGTCGGTCCTGCGAGTAGCCGGCCAAGCATGGCAACGGCAGCCAGCCCCAAAACCGCAGCCGCATAGGAAAAAAGCGCACCCGTGGTCATTCTGCAATCCTCCTCGCCCATTCCGGGAAAGTCCCGCAGATGTCCGAAGCCTTCGGTTCATCCGTCGTGACGTTGATCCAGTGGACGTAGAGCTCCCGTGATTCGTCATTGGCATCGACGGTTAACGTCCCTGGTGTCAAGGTGATGGAATTCGCAAGAAGGGTCAGTGCCCCATCGCTGGCCAGCCCGGTCGGGATCCGGACGATTCCTGGATTGATCTTCCCGGTGATGACTCGCATGGCGACGTCAAGGTTTGCCTGAACCAGGGCCACTAGGAAGGGCCCGAAAAGGTAGAGGACGAACCGGCCGAGCCGAATCGGGTTGAGCCAGGAATGACGAAGGGTGATGTTGGGATTCCAGCGCCTGGCCATGACCGCGATCAGCCCCCCGAAGACGAGGGCGATCACGACTTCCAGCCATTCGATGGACCCCCCGGCCCAGACAAGCAACAGGTAGGTAAGGGCCGAAGCAACGAAAATCACCAATCAACTCACCTCCCTGAGGGAAATATACTTTATCCAAGAGAAAACACCGGCTATTCTACACCTCTTCTTCTTGTGAAGGGGTTCTCTTTTTATCTTTTCCGACGGTTCTTTTCGGTCAAGGGGCCGTTCTTCCCGAAAGCCTTCTGATATATGGAGATCCTTTCGTTGCGGAGGAGGGGTCTTCTTTCCCTCGTGCATTTCAAAAGTTCCGATTCCAGTCTCACCTGGACGACCGCCTCTTCGAAAAGCGGAAGTCGACAGAGGATTTCCCCTTCAGGTGAGACGACATGAGAGCCTCCCAGGAAGAATCGGTCCTTTTCCTGCCCTGCCATCGCCCCCATGACGACAAAGGAAGTCTGGAGAAAAGCGGTTGCCCGCGTAATCGTCTCCCACCTGGCGATGCTGACTTTCCCATCGTTTTCCTCCGTAACGCAGGGAGCGGACGGAACGAGAAGGATTTCCGCACCGAGAAGGGTTTCAACGATCCCGTTCAGCGCGTGCCAGGAGTCTTCGCAGAGGAGAATTCCGAACACTCCCTTGCTTCCCGTGGCGACCGTCGGGGAAAGGCCTTCCGAAAAATGTAGGTGTTCCGTGTAGTGGGCATAGTTGCAGAGGTTGAGCTTTCTGTGCAGCGCCGCCCTTTTTCCGGACCGGAGGTACTCGGCCGCGATATAGGCCCTCTTCTTCGAAAAAAGCGGGTAACTTAAAAGAACATCCAGGTCCAGCCTCTTTGAGGCTTTCCTGATTTCCGCGAGTGCCAGCCTCGTTTCGCTTTCCAGCCTCTTTCGTATTCCTGGACCCTGCATCGCCTCGCCGACTCCGTAACCCGTCAACGACATTTCCGGCAATACGAGCAAATCGCTCCCTTTCCGCGAGGCATCCTCCATGTACTGCAGGATCTTGGCGGCGTTTCCCCGGATATCAAAGAGGGTCGGCAACAGTTGCGCAATCGAAAGGTTCAAGTCCTGCACGTCGGACCTCCTCGTGATCCCGATCG
>AQRZ01000018.1 GCA_000402835.1 Synergistetes bacterium JGI 0000079-D21 | reverse complement strand
CGGAAAAACACTGGGAAAGGACCACTTGGCAAACGTCGCCCGCCACGATGTGTTCCCGCCCTCGCCGGACCATTTCCAGGAAAGCGGTTTTCTCCATGTTGGAATGGGCTTCTGCCAGGAAAAAGCGGCCCTCCTCGGTTTCCTGGCCGTCTAAAACTCCGTTGAGTCGCTGTTCAAGCTTTTCCAGCATTCGGCAGCCCTTCCGGTAAAGATCCTTCTTTTCGCTTTCCTGCTGGCCCGGAGGGGTCCGGACGTTGTGAACCAGGAAGAGTCGGTCCTCGAAGTGGTCCATGGCAACCACGGTTTCGAATCCCATGAGGACCGCCCTGGGGAAAGGCGAGGGTGCCAGTGATCGGTCTTCCTGGCCGTGAAAAAGGTCTTCCCAGGTCTCCACCATGTCGTAGGCGAAGTAGCCCGCCACGCCGCCCAGGAAGGGGGGGAAGCCCTCCGGCTGGGGAGGGCGCGTGCCGGAAAGGTACCCTTCAAGAGCTTTCCGGAGTCCACCGGGGGAGGGATAGGAAGCGATGATTTTTCCGCTGGGATCGGTTTCGAGGCAGGCTTCCGGCGAAACCTGGAAAACCCGGTCCGGATCGATCCCGATGAAGGAGTAGCGACCGCCGCCCTTCCCCCCGTCTCCGCTTTCAAGGAGGAAGGAGCGCGTTCCGGGGGTCCGAAGCCTCCTGTAGAGATCCAGGGGCGCCCGTCTCTCGAGGGGCAGTTCCAGGAAAATGGGAACCCTTTCGAACGTGCGCCCTTGTTCGGTGAAGTCTTCCAGGGAGGTCAGGTGTTTTTTACCGTTGCCTTTATCTCCACTCATGGCGTTCAGCCTCCTTTGGAGGTGACAAAAAATCGGGGGGCCCTTGTTGCACGGCCCCCCGGGATGGAAAAACAGGAAAGGCCTCGGAACAGAATCCCGAATGGGATCCGCCTCCAAGGCCTCTCGCTGCGTCAGTGTTCGCGATCTATCCAGGCGCTTGGCGGCAGACTCAGAAAGCCTGCCACCACCAATTCTGGTTACTAAAGGCATGTATCATTGCTTAACTCCCCTATCTTCCAAGTGTTGCGAGGGATTATATGCGGGTCGGGATTTGTTGTCAAGTGCGATGCCCCGGACCATGTTCCTTTCCGGTTCCAGCGGTTCCCCGGCTTCAGGGAAGGGCGATCTCCAGGTGGGTGCCCAGGGCGTCCTTCCCGGTGCGGATTCCGGAGGCGGTTCTTTTGTCCGTTCGCTGCAGCAGAAGGGCCTGGACTTCGGCGAATTCCCCCGGGGTGACCGGGCGGGTCCTGAAGCCCGTGACGGTGTTGTCGCACTGGATGGGGTAAAGGCGCAAGGTCTTTCGAAGGGTTTTTCCTTTTTCCTCCAGCTCCAGCCGGGCGACGAGGCTGTAGGGAGGCGCTCCTCGGGATGAGTATCGTCCCGGTGAGTGGAAAACGAAGTTGCCAAGGCCGTAAAGGATCCACTTCCCGTTGTAGAGCTCGATTTCCTGGACCTGGTGGGCCCCGTGGCCGACGACGAGGTCCGCCCCCGCGTCGACCAGGGCGTGGGCCAGCCGTTCCTGCGCTGGGGTCCTCCAGGCGTAGTTCTTGCCCCAGTGGGGAAAGGCGATCACGAAGACCCCCGGGAGCCTGGTTTTCAGGGAATGCACCGTACTTTCGAACCGTTTCGGATCGAGGCGGTTGACGCCGGGAACCCCCGGTGCGGCATAAAAGCCGAATTTCTCGTCATAGTTTCGGCGGTACTCGAAACCGGACAGGACCACCACCGGGACCGTCCGGTTCCCCAGCGGGATTGCCAGCGAGAGCGGCCGTTCTGCCCCGGAGAGGTCCCGCCCCGCTCCAGTCCAGGCAATTCCTGCACTTTCGAGGGTCGCCAGGGTTTCCTCGAGTCCCCTGGCACCCAGGTCCATGGTGTGGTTGTTGGCCAGGCTGACCGCCGTGATGCCGGAAGCCCTCAGGGCGGCAACCGCCCGGGTCGGATCGGCCCAGTGTACGTACGACTTGTTCGGGGGCGCGGGTTCCCCGGGTACGGCAAGCGGGGTTTCCAGGTTGACCAGGACCTCGCTTGCGCCTTGAAGCAGGGGGAGGAGGAATTCCATCGAAGGCAGGTACCTGCCGTTACCGGAAAGGGAAGGCGGTTCGGGCCGGATCCGGTAGCTCTCTCCGAAAGCGGTGTCCCCGGCGAAAACCAGGACTGCCGTTTCAGCCCCGGCTGCAGTCGAAACGGCGATGCAGAGGACGGCGAAAAGAGCCGGCAGGATAAAACGCCCGGTCATTTTGGCAGCCACAGCTCGACTGAGAGGCCGCCGCCCGCCGCGTTTTCGGCCGTGACGGAACCGCCGTGCACGGCGGCCGCCCGCTGGGCGATCGCCAGGCCAAGGCCGGTTCCGCCGGTATCCCGGGATCGGGCGGCTTCGGTTCGGTAGAAGGGTTGAAAGATGCGGGGAAGTTCGCCTTCGGGGACCCCGGGACCGAAATCCCGGATCCGGATGGAAACCCCGGGGCGTCCTTCCTTTTCCCGCTCCGTCACCCGAACCTCGATCCGTGTCCCTTCGGCCGTGTAGCGGAGGGCGTTCCGGACGATGTTTTCCACCGCCCTCCGGACCAACTCCCGGTTCATGGGCACGGGAGGCAGGGCCTCCGGTGCTTCCAGGACGACCCCGCGGTCGGCGGCTCGAGCCTCGAAGTTTGCATCGTCGATGACGGCTTCGATCAGGCCCAGGAGGTCGCCGGGCTCGGCAAAATCCTGGCCGAATTCGGCTTCGGCCCGGGAGAGGTCCAGCAATTGGCCGATCATCTCGTTCAGGATCGCCGATTCCCGTTCGATTCGGTCCAGGGAATCTTCCGCCGCAGGCCCGGCCTTCTTGCGGGCCAGTTCGAGCGCGATGCCCAGGCGGGCCAGGGGGGTGCGCAGCTCGTGGGAGATGTCGCGGATCAACCGGCGCTGGGCCTCGAGGAGGGCGGTGAGGGTGTTTTTCATGGCTTCCAGGCTCCGGGCGAGTTCCCCGATTTCGTCCCGGCGTTTTCGGATCGAAAGGTCGACGGGCGTATCGAGTTGCCCCTCGGCGACCGAGCAAGCCATGCGGCTGAGTTTCACCAGTGGTTTCGAAAGGTGGTGGGCCAGCAGCCCGCAGAAGACGAGAGCCGCCGCCAGGAGGCCCGCGAGGTGGATCAGGACGGATTTCGGGTTGTCCGTGAATAGTCGGGCCATCGAGGGGGGCCGGCGGAAGAGGCCGACGAGAAGGTAGGTTTTCCCCGACGGCGAAACCAGGCGTTTGTAGACGGAAACGGTTTCCCTGCGGATCTGGAACGTCCGCCCCTGTGCCAGTTCGTCGGCGGCCTCCCGGCCGAGCCGGTTCAGGAATTCCATCGGAGGCCCTCCCCTCAGGCGGATCGGGGCGCCGTTCCCGTCAAAAAGGAGAATGGCCAACCCGGTTTCCCGCCGGATCAAGTCCGACAGCTCGAACGCCGCGACCCGTCCCTTTTCCTCGTAGGTTTCCACGAGTTTCGCCCCGTGCCGGTCCAAGGCGTCGGAAAGGACTTCCTGGTGACCGGTCAGAATGATCCCCTGGCGGCTCATGAAGACGGTCAGGCTTACGCTCACCGCGGCCATGAGCAGCATGGAACCAAGGAACCAGAGGAAAATCCGCAGGAAGAGGGCGTGCCACTTCAAGGTCGGGTCTCCTCCGGCGGAAACGCGAGGATGTACCCGACACCGCGGACCGTCTTGATCCGTTCCGAACCGTCCGGGTAGGACCCGATCTTTCGGCGCAGGTTGCTCACGTGGACGTCGAGGCTCCGGTCAAAGGGCGAAAAGGGTCTTTTCAGGACCTGGCGGACCAGGTTCTCCCTGGAAAACGCGGTCCCTGCCGCCTGGGCCAGGGTTTCCAGGAGGTCGAATTCCACCGTCGTCAGCTCGATCGTTTTCCCGTTGGCGCTGACGTGACGGGCAGCCGGGTCGATCACGAGGTCTGCGATCCGGAGGATTCCCGGCGTTGCCTCCCCTGCCGATTCCATCCTCCCCCTTCGGAGGATGGCCCGGATCCGGGCGATCAGTTCCCTGGGATTGAAAGGCTTGGGGAGATAATCATCGGCCCCGAGCTCGAGCCCGACGATCCTGTCCACCTCTTCCCCTCGGGCGGTGAGCATGAGGATGGGCACGGTGGACTGCCGCCGGATCGACTTCAGCACCTCGATTCCACCGAGGCCCGGGAGCATGACGTCAAGGATGACCAGCGAAAACCGGTCCGCCAGCGCCCGTTGGACTGCCTTTTCCCCGTCGTGCACGGCTTCGACCGAGAACCCCTCGCTTTCCATGAATTCGGCCAGCAGTTCGCAGAGGCTCTTGTCGTCATCCACAAGCAGGATCCGGTCCAATGTCGCCACCCCCCCGTTTCTGGGAATTTCCACTCCATTCTATCCTTTCGGCGGAGCGCTGCCGTCAAGAAAAGTTGATTCGTGTAAAGGCTCCTTTACGTTTCTTTACGAAAAGCCAACGGAACGGAACGAACACTTACGGGATCCGGGCTACAATGAGAACGGCCCGGGATGAGGGATGAAGCCCGCATGAGGGAGGTTGGGTTCCGATGAAAAAAATCCTGCTGATGGTGATTTGCCTGCTGGTGATCCCCTTTCCCGCGTTTCCCGCGCGGGCGGACGGAACGGCACAGCCGGGAGGTCCCCCGCTGAGCCTGGAAAAGTGCCTGCAGTTGGCCTTTGACCATCACCCGGACCTCCTCGCTTCCGCCTGGCAGGTCCGCCGAGCGGGAAGCCAGCTGGAACTCGCGAAATCCTCCCAAAGGCCGACTCTGGACCTGGGGGCCTCGTTTTCCGACTCGGAAGGCGCACCACGGCGGTCCGCCTCGGAAATTTCCGTCAGGCAATTGCTGACGGACGGTGGCAAAACCCGGGCAACGATCGCCGGTGTTACCTACGATCTTTCGGCGATCCGAAAAACGGCCGAGCGGACCTGGCAGGAAAGGGCTTACACGGTGAAGCAGGCGTATTTCAGCCTCCTGAGAGCCCGTGAAGACGCCGCGGTGGCCGAGGAGACGGTTGCCCTCTACGAGGCCCAGCTGAAGCAGGCCCAGGCTTTCTACAAGGCCGGTTCCTCGTCGAAGATCGACGTGACGACAGCCGAGGTCAATCTCAGCCGGGCCAGGTTCGACCTTTCCAAGGCCAGCTCCTCGGTTTCCAGTGCCTGGGCCGTGCTGGAGAACGAGATCGGCACGAGGTTGCCCGACCGGAATGCAGTCTTGGAGGTTCCGAAGGAAAGGGGCCTTTCAGTTTCGTCCCTCGATGCGGCAATGGAAGAAGCTTTTTCGAAGCGGCCGGATCTCCGGGCCGCGGAAGACCGCGTGCTCTCGGCGAAGGAGTCCCTCCGCGCGACGGCGCGGGGGATGAACCCTTCCCTCTACGCCAGTGGGGGATGGGGGTTTTCCGACTCCTCCTCCGGGTGGAATGACGAATGGACTGCCGGCCTTTCCCTTTCGATTCCCCTGGCGGACGGAGGGGCGACGGCGGCCAGGACGGAAATTGCCCGGGCGGACCTGCAGATCGCGCAAAGCGACCGGGACAGTCTCCGCAACGCGATTCGCCTCGAAGTGGAGAAGGCCCTGCTGGAGCTTGAAACCGCTTCCCAACAGGTGAAGACCGCCGAGGAAGCTTTGCGCCAGGCGAGGGAAAACCTCGACCTGGCCCGGGGCCGCTACAGGGTTGGAGTCGGAACGAGCCTGGAGGTGTCCGACGCGGCGGAAAAGTACAGCAGCGCGCGAAAGTCCCTGGTCCAGGCGATCTACGACCGCCAGGTCGCCGCAGCATCGTTGGAGAAGGCCCTGGGGAAACCGGTGGAAATTCCGAAGGAGGGAACGAACGGATGAGCCTGGCGGCAAGGAAAAAGAAACTCCTGGCAGGAGGTCTTTTCCTCCTCGTCCTCGTGGGCGGTGGCTGGGCCTGGAAGGTGAAGTTTGCCGAAAAACCGCCCCGGTACACGACGGAACAAGTTTCCAGGGGAAACATCACGCGGGTCGTTTCCGCCACCGGAACGATCCAGGCCGTGAACACCGTGACGGTGGGCAGCCAGGTTTCGGGGACGATCCGGCGCATCCTGGTGGATTACAACTCTCCCGTGAAAAAGGGACAGCTCCTGGCCGAGATCGATCCGGCCCTGTTTATTGCACAGGCACGCCAGGCGGAAGCCGAACTGGCCCAATCCAGGGCCGGCCTGGCGGAAGCGGAGGCGAGCCTGAGGGAAGCCGAGAGGGAATACGTGCGGCAGAAATCGCTCCATGCATCCGACTTCGTGGCAAGGAGCGCCGTCGAGGCTGCCGAGACCGCCCTGGCGACGGCCCGCTCGAGGGTCGAGTCCGCGAGGGCGGGGGTCCGCTCTTCTGCCGCGACGCTGAACCAGAGGCTTACCAACCTGGGATACACGAAGATCCTGTCGCCGGTCAACGGTGTCGTGACGGGCAAAAAGGTGAGTGAAGGACAGACCGTGGCGGCGAGCCTGTCGGCACCGGAACTGTTCACGATCGCGGAAGACCTTTCGAAGATGCAGGTGGAGGCGGCGGTCGACGAGGCGGACATCGGCTACGTCCAGGAAGGGATGAATGTCACCTTCACGGTGGACACCTACCCCGAGGACACCTTCACCGGAAAGGTCCGCCAGGTCCGCCTCAGCCCGTCGACCACCGAGAACGTCGTCACGTACACCGTCATCATCTCCGCGGCGAACCCGGACCTTCGTCTCAAGCCCGGGATGACCGCGAACGTGAACATCGAGACCGCCTCGGCAAGGAATGTCCTGAAGGTTCCCAACGCCGCGCTGCGGTTCAGGCCGGCGGCGTCCCGGACGAAGGCGGCATCGACCGGCCAGGTCGTCCCTCCCCCACCGCCGGACGGCGGGGCTCCGGCCGGGCAGGACCCCTCGAAAAAGGCAAGCGGGTTGACGGGGAAAACACCGGTTTCCAAGCCTTCCGTCTGGGTCCTCGAAACGAAGAAAGGGTCGCAGCCCTCGCTCCGCCGCGTCCCGGTGACGGTTGGCCTGACGGACGGCAGCTGGACGGAGGTTTCCGGAGACCTGGCCGAGGGAGATGAAGTGGTGACGGGCACCCTCGGAAACGGGTCGAAAGGGGCTTCCGGCGGCAACCTGCCGCGAAGGATCTTTTAGCCATGGCGCTCATCGAGCTTTCCGGCATCAGGAAAACCTACTTTTTGGGGGAGATCTCGGTGGAGGCCCTGCGCGGAATTTCCCTCTCCATCGAGGCAGGCGAGTTCGTGGCCGTCATGGGGCCGTCGGGTTCGGGCAAATCTACCCTGATGAACATCCTGGGCTGCCTCGACACCCCGACCGAAGGGGTCTACCTCCTGGACGGTTCCGACGTAAGCCGCCTGAACCGGGATGAACTGGCAGTCATCCGTAACCGGCACATCGGGTTCGTCTTCCAGGGGTTCAACCTCCTGCCCCGCACCTCTGCCCTTGAAAACGTCGAACTTCCCATGCTGTACAAGGGACTTCCCCGGCAGGAAAGGAAACGCCGAGCCGCGGAAGCCCTGAAAAGGGTGGGCCTGGGGGGGCGCGAGCACCACCAGCCCCACCAGCTCTCCGGCGGTCAGCAGCAGCGCGTGGCCATCGCCCGGGCGCTGGTGAACGAATCCCCTCTCATCCTGGCCGACGAGCCCACGGGAAACCTGGATAGCCGGACCAGCGTGGAGATCATGGAATTTCTGACCGAGCTGAACCGAACCGCCGGGATCACGATCGTCCTGGTGACCCATGAACCGGACATCGCGCGCTTCTCCCGCCGGGTCATCATGGTCCGGGACGGCCTCGTGGTGAGCGACCGCCATCCCGACGAGGGGGGGATGCACGCATGATCGCCTTCGGAGAGATCCTGCACGTGTCCTTGAGGTCGCTGCGGGCGAACAAGATGCGCTCCGCCCTGACGGCGCTGGGCATCGTCATCGGGGTGGCGGCGGTCGTGGCCATGTTCGCCATTGGGACGGGGGCCAGCCGGAACGTCGAGGCCCAGCTGGCCAGCATGGGGACGAACCTGCTGGTCGTCCGGTCGGGCAGCACGACGAGCGGCGGCCTTCGCATGGGTTACGGGGCTGCCCCCACGCTCACCTTTGCCGACGCGGAGGCGATCGTGAAAGAATGCCCTGCCGTCGGGAAAGCCGCACCCACCGCTTCCGGTTCGGTCCAGGTCGTCTACGGGAACAGCAACTGGTCCACCCGCGCGGAGGGGACCACTCCTCCCATGCTGGACATCCGCAACTGGACCATCGGATCGGGCCGCAGCTTCAACAACTCGGAGGTCAGGAGCGCGGCGAAGGTCTGCCTGCTTGGACAGACCGTCGTGGACAACCTGTTCGGGAACGAGGACCCGATCGGGAAAGTCGTCCGTGTGAGAAAGATCCCCATGGTGGTGGTCGGGGTCCTGGGGAAAAAGGGAACGAACGCCATGGGGCAGGACCAGGACGACACCCTGATCATCCCGATCACGACCGCCCAGAAGCGGGTGTTCGGATCCCGTTTCCAGGGGAGGGTGTCGAGCATCCTGGTCCAGGCGGCCGATGCCAATTCGATCCAGGCAGCCATCGACCAGATCGACGCGCTTCTGTCCGAGCGCCACCGGGTCCGCTCGGAAGAGGAAAAGGATTTCACGGTCATGAACCTTGCGGAACTGATGGAAGCCGCGGCCCAGTCCACGAAGACGCTTTCCTTCCTCCTGGCGGCCGTGGCCTCGATCTCCCTTCTCGTGGGAGGAATCGGCATCATGAACATCATGCTGGTTTCCGTCACGGAGCGGACGCGGGAGATCGGGATCCGGATGGCGGTGGGAGCCAGGACGCCGGACATCCTCCTGCAGTTCCTTTCGGAGGCGGTCATCCTTTCCGTTCTGGGAGGAGTGACGGGAAT
The DNA here is from genome assembly GCA_000402835.1 of Synergistetes bacterium JGI 0000079-D21. The sequence goes on along the minus strand of AQRZ01000018.1, from coordinate 478 downwards.
TCTGCTGGGAGCCGCCGTTTCCTTCCTGATCGGGCATTTCGCCGGCTGGCCTACCGTGATCTCGCCGCTTTCGATCGCCCTGGCCTTCGGGTTCTCGGCCCTCGTCGGGATCTTTTTCGGCTACTATCCCGCCTCGAAAGCCGCGGCCCTGGATCCCATCGAGGCCCTGCGCTACGAGTGATCCCGGGCCCCTTCGAGCCGGGCCCTCGCATGGCATTGGTCCCTGAAGGCCGCGATCTCGGCCTCCAGGTTCGGGTTGGGCGAATCGCCGAAGCTGGCGTGAAGGATCGGGAGGAGGGCGTCCGGGTGGGAGGCCCTCCAGTTTTTTGCGAGGGCGGACATGAGGGAAGCTGCCAGGGTCTCGTGCATGCAGGTGAAAGGACCGCAGTGGAAGATCCCGCAAATCGGCATCCCGTTGACGGAAGGGATTCGGCCCTTCATGAACTCGTTGAAGATCCCGATGTTGATGGGCGATTCC
>AQRZ01000017.1 GCA_000402835.1 Synergistetes bacterium JGI 0000079-D21 | reverse complement strand
CTCTCCATGCGGAACGCAATCCGGGTGACGGTTCTCCAGATGACCCTGGAGAACGGGTCCGGTGCCGTACTCCTGAAGGGGGCCTGCGGAAACCGGATCTTGACCGCCCGGCTGACGCGCTCTTCCGCTGCGGAACTCGGCCTGGTTCCGGGGACGGAGGCCTGGTTCCTGTTCAAGGCTTCAGCTTTTCAATGGGAATGACTTTTTTCCCGAAGTGATATAATCGTTTTTCGGAAAAGACCTGAAAAGGCTTTCTCTTTTTTTGTGCCCGGACACGGTTTTCGGTCCGGAGGAAGATCATTCTGGAGGAGGACTGCCCGGTGAAGAGATCCCCGATCGGTGGCAAGTTCGTTTCCGGCAAGAAGGCGGGCCAAGCCCGGGCCCGAGGGGGGTGCTGACATGGGCCTCCAGGTCCTGGCCATCAACCCCGGCTCGACGAGCACCAAGGTGGGATGGTTCGATGACGGCGTCGAAGTTTGGCACAGCACCGTCACCCACGATCCCGCGGAACTCGCGGCTTTCCCGACCATGGCGGACCAGTTCGGGTTCCGGATGGCAGCCATCGAGAAAGCCTGCGAAGAACACGGCAACCATTTCAGCCAGCTTGCGGCGGTGGTGGGGCGCGGGGGACTGCTGGACCCGATCCCCGGCGGGACCTACACGGTGGATTCCCTGATGAAGGCCCACCTGAGACGAGGGAAACCCTGGGAACACGCATCCAACCTGGGCGGCATCCTGGCTGATGCCATCGCCACCCCGCTCGGGATTCCTGCCTTGATCGTGGATCCGGTCGCGGTGGACGAGCTGGATGACGTGGCCCGGGTGACCGGCCTTCCCGAACTGCCCAAGCGTTCCCTAGGCCATGCCCTCAACGTCAAGGCGACGGTGCGGCGAGCAGCCAGGGACCTGAACGGCGACTGGAAGACGATGGATTTCGTCGTGGCTCACCTGGGCGGCGGCATCACCGTCTGCGCCCACCGCCAGGGTAGGATGGTCGACATCAACAACGCAAACGAATTCGGTCCTTTCTCCCCGGAACGCGCGGGCGGCCTTCCGGCCGGTGACCTCGCCCGCCTCTGCTTCAGCGGGCGCTACACCCTGCAGGACCTGAGAAAGCGGCTGGTCGGAAAGGGTGGGCTCGTGGCCTACACCGGGGAGAGCGACGTCCGGAAGGTCAAGGCCCTCATCGCGGGCGGAGACGAATCCGCCGCCTTGGCCTACCGGTCCATGGCCTTCCAGGTCGCAAAGGAAATCGGCGCCTGTGCCGCGGCAATGGGAGGAAAGGTCGACGCAATCCTCCTGACGGGGGGAGTGGCCCACGATTCCGACTTTGTCGGCATGGTGACGAAAAAAATCCAGTGGATCGCTCCGGTCCTGCTCTATCCCGGCGAGGACGAACTCCTGGCCCTGGCCGAAGGGGCGATGCGGGTCCTGAGGAAAGAGGAAACCCCGTTGCGCTACGGGGATTTCGTGAAATCGGAGGGCTGAAGAGAGATGCAGCTCAAAAACCTGGATTTCCTGCTGGAGAAATGCAAGTCCGCACCCCGGATGACCCTCGCCGTGGCCTGCCCCCAGGGCGATGATATCCTGGAAGCGGTGGTGGACGCCGCTCGAGAGGGAGTGGTCGATCCCGTACTGGTGGGCAACCGGAGCCGGAGCGAGGCGATCGCCGAAGAGCTCGGCCTGGACCTTTCGGGGATCGCGTTCGTCGACGAGCCGAACGACGCCCTTGCGGCGGAAAAAGCCGTGAAGATGGTGTCCTCGGGGGAAGCCCACCTGCTGATGAAGGGCAACGTAAAGACCGCGGTTCTCCTGAAGGCCGTATTGAACAAGGAATGGGGCCTGCGGAGCGGCTCCCTCCTTTCGCACCTGTTCCTGTTCCAGGTTCCCCGGATGCCCGGGGTGATCGGGATGAGCGACGGCGGAATGACGATGTACCCGGACCTCCCCACCAAGGTCGGGATCGTGGAAAACGCCGTCTGGGCCTACCACAGGATCGGTGTCGAATGCCCCAAGATTGCGGCCCTCGCGGCCGTGGAGGTCGTGAACCCGGACATGCAGGCCACGCTGGATGCCGCGGCGCTGGCGCAGATGAACCGGCGGGGGCAGATCAAGGGATGCCTGATCGACGGTCCACTGGCCCTGGACAACGCCGTCAGCGCGGAGGCCGCCCGCATCAAGGGGATCGATTCTCCCGTCGCCGGCGAGGCCGACATGCTTCTCGTCCCGAGCATCGAGGCGGGCAATTTCGTGGGGAAGGTCATGATGTACATGTCGGGAGGAAAGGGCGCAGGGGTCATTCTCGGGGCTCGTCGCCCGATCGTCCTCACGAGCCGGTTCGACAACGCGGAGACGAAACGGCTCTCGATTGCCTTCGGAGCCGTTCTTTCCATGTCCTGAAGCGCGTCAAAATTATCCTTTCCAAGGAGGTTTCCACGTATGGAACAGCTTCGCTCGCTCACCGCACTGCTGGATTATGCAAAAAGGATCGGCGCAGAGAAGGGGCCCCGCAAGGTGGCCATCGCGCTCGCCGAAGATGCGGGGGTCCTCGAGGCCATCGAGGCCGCCCGCAAGGAAGGTTTCGCCTTCGGGATCCTCGTCGGCAACGGCGACAAGATCAAGGCCGAGGCGGACAAGGCCGGGATCGACCTGGCCAACTACGAGGTCGTCGACGAACGCCGCGGAGAGGCTCAGGTCGGCCTGACCGCCGTCCAGCTCGTTTCCTCCGGCAAAGCTGACATCTTCATGAAGGGCATGATCCATACCAACTACTTCCTCAAGGCCCTCCTGAACAAGGAGATCGGGCTCCGCACCGGAAAGACCATCTCCCACTGCTACTTCCACGAGGTGAAGGGTTACGACCGGATTTTCTTCATCGCCGATGCCGCGTTCAACATGTACCCGGACCTGAAGACGAAGGCCGATATCCTGGCCAACACCGTCGGCCTGGCCCGCTCCTTCGGGGTCGAGTGCCCCAAAGCTGCAGTCCTTGCCGCCGTGGAGGTCGTGAACCCCGACATGCCGGCGACCCTGGACGCCGCTGCGATCACCCAGATGAACCGCCGGGGCCAGATCAAGAATTGCCTCGTGGACGGACCCTTCGCTCTGGACAACGCCGTCAGCGAGGAATCGGCCAGGCACAAGGGAATCGTTTCCGAGGTGGCCGGCAAGGCCGATATTCTCCTTGTCCCGAACATCGACGCCGGAAACATGATGGTCAAGGCCCTCGTCTATTTCTCCGAGAACAAGACCGCCGGGCTGATCCTCGGTGCCTCGGCGCCGGTCGTCCTGACCAGCCGCTCCGACACGATCGAGGCCAAGACGCTGTCCATCGCGGCAGCCGTCGCCCTCTCGGTCTTCAAGGGCTAGGTTTTTGGAGGAAGGGGGCTGCTCGAGCGGCCCCCCTCCTTGATGGGAGGGGTTGAACTTGGAGAACGGGAAATACAGGATCCTGACGCTGAACCCGGGTTCCACCAGCACCAAGGTGGCGCTCTTCGAAAACGAAACCGAGTGCTGGAGCGACACCCAGCGGTACGACGCGGACCTCATCCGGTCGTTCGCGAACATCATGGACCAGGAGTCCTTCCGCCTGGAGGCGGTCCGCCAGGCCCTGGCGCGACACGGGACCCCGGTTTCGAGCCTGGATGCGGTCGTGGGCCGCGGGGGGCTTTTGAAGCCCATCCCTGGGGGAACGTATTCAGTGAACCAGGCCATGGTCGAGGACCTGAAGAGCTGCCGCTGGGGGGCGCATGCCTCGAACCTCGGGGCTCCCATGGCCGCCCACCTGGCAGCGGAGGCGGGACACGACAGGGCCTTCATCGTCGATCCGGTGGTGGTCGACGAACTGGTTCCCGAGGCCCGGCTCTCGGGCATCCCCGAGATCGAGCGGCGCTCGATCTTCCACGCGCTGAACCAGAAAGCGGTTGCCCGCCGGGCTGCCCGGGACTTGGGAAAGGAATACACGGAGGTCAACCTCGTTGTCGCCCACATGGGTGGGGGAATTTCCGTGGGTGCCCACGAGAAAGGCCGGGTGATCGACGTGAACAACGCCCTCGACGGGGAGGGGCCTTTCTCGCCGGAAAGGGCCGGTTCGCTGCCCGCCGGGGAACTCGTGCGCCTTTGCTTCAGCGGAGTCTACGGCCTGGACCAGGTCATGAAGAAACTGGTGGGAGGCGGCGGACTGGTCGCCCATCTCGGGACGAACGACCTGCGGGAAGTCGAGCGGCGCATCGCGGAAGGCGACGAGAAGGCAAAGCGGGTTTACGAGGCCATGGCCTACCAGGTGGCCCGGGAGATCGGGGCCAGGGCCGCGGTCCTGGAGGGACGGGTCGATGCCGTGGTCCTGACGGGCGGCCTGGCCTACAGCGAGAGTTTCACGGGTCGGATCGCCTCCCGGGTGGCCTTCATCGCCCCGGTCCGGGTCTATCCCGGAGAGGACGAGTCGGCCGCCCTGGCCGAGGGAGCACTGCGCGTCCTCCGGGGCGAGGAAGAACCCCGGAACTACGCGTAGAGGCAGGACCGGGGAACGAAAGGAGCGCCGGTGAACGGGTTTCTTGAAGGCGGCGTGGGGTTCGCTTTCGGCCTGACCCTCCTGGCGGGACTTTCGACGGGCTTCGGCAGCCTTGCCGCCCTGTTCTCCCGCCGGACGAACAAAGCCTTCCTGTGCGCGGCCCTGGGTTTTTCTGCCGGGGTCATGGTGTACGTTTCGACGATCGAGATCTATGCGAAGGCCCGGCTTGCCCTGACCGGCGAGCTGGGCCTCCGTGCAGGTTCCTGGGCAACTTCCGGGGCGTTTTTTGCCGGGATCCTCCTCATCCTCCTCATCGACCGCCTGATCCCTTCCTACGAAAACCCCCACGAGACTCACGGGGTCGAGGAAATCTGGAACGGATCCCCTGCCGGGCGCCGGGACGAGAAACTCATGCGGATGGGGATCATGACGGCACTTGCCATCGGCATCCACAACTTCCCCGAGGGGCTCGCCACCTTCGTGTCTGCCCTGCAGGATCCAGGCCTGGGGTTGTCGGTGGCCGTCGCCATCGCCATCCACAACGTCCCCGAGGGAATCGCCGTCTCCGTGGCCATCTTCTACGGATCCGGGGACCGGAGGAAAGCCTTCCTCTACTCTCTTTTCTCCGGCTTCGCCGAACCTGTCGGAGCCCTTGTCGGGTGGCTGCTCCTGAGGCCCTTCATGAGCCCCCTCGTCTTCGGGATCCTGTTTGCCGCTGTGGGAGGCGTCATGGTCTTCATCTCCCTGGACCAGCTGCTCCCCGCCGCGGAGAAATACGGTTTTCACCATCTTGCCATCTACGGCCTCATCTCGGGGATGGCCCTCATGGCTGTCAGCCTCCTGCTTTTTCTGTAAACCTTCCTTTAAGGCCGAGTGCTACAATAAAAAAAGCATCGAAAGAAATGACGAGGAGGACTTCCGGCGATGGACTGCGCTCCCCTTTCGCTCGATTTCCAGCGCGAATACAGGGGCCTGTTCTCCGTGACCCCCGAGCAGGCCTCGGACTGCAGCTTCGTCAACCTGTGGGCCTGGAACGCCCACAGGGAGTACGAAGTTGCCCTGGCCGGGGGGCTGGCCTGGATTCGCCTCAACCGACCGGGTTCGGCCCTCTGGGCTCCCGTGGGGGACTGGACGGCCGTCGACTGGAAACGGGCCTTGCCGGGCTCCTCGGGGGGGTGATCCGGGTGGACGGAAGGATCGCGGCCTACACCGTCGCGGAAGCGAAAAGGGAAACCCTCAAATCAAGGGGATTTACCAGGCCGTGAACCAGCTGTTCCTCGAGCGGATGGGATCGGGGTTCGAATGGGTGAACCGTGAGCAGGACATGGGGGATGAAGGGCTTCGGCAGGCCAAGATGTCCTACAACCCCTGCCGTTTTGTCGAAAAGTTCCGCGTTCGGTTTCTCGGTGAAAAGAAGGAGGGGAAACGATGAGGGACTTGTACCTGGAAAACTTCTTCCTCTGTTCGCCGCATGCCGTTGCGGCCCTCGGACCCGGAGGGACCGTCCTCAAGGTAAACGCGGCTTTTACGGATCTTTTCGGGTATACCCCGGAAGAAGCCGAAGGGTCCAACCTGGACGACCTCATCGCTTTCGGGCCCGAGCACGAGGAAGCCCGCATGATCACGCACAGGATGGCAAACGGGGAGACCTTCGACTTCCGGGCGATTCCCCGGCGCAAGGGAGGAGCCCCGGTCCACGTTCGATGCCTGGGGATCCGGTCTGCCCCCCCGGAAGGTCCCGTCGTCGACTACGCCATTTACGAAGACCTGGATTGCCCCAAGCGGGAAGAGGACACTCCCTCGGAGGATGCCGCCTGCCTGGAAGCCCTTTTCAGCGGGTCTCCCTATGCAGTGGTGCTTGTCGGTTCCGGCAGCGTCGTTCGCCAGGTGAACCGCCGGTTCGAGGCCCTGTTCGGCTTTTCGGCCGAAGAGGCTGTAGGGAGGAAACTGGACGATCTGGTCGTTCCCGGGGACAAAAAGGAAGAGGCCAAACGCCTAACCTCGGAGGCGGATGCCGGGGGCAGCTACCGGGTAGAAACCGAGAGGCAGAGGAAGGACGGGATGACGGTTCCCGTGCTCGTTTACAACCTAAAGACCCGAACGGGGAAGGACAAGGTTCGCGATTTCGTCATCTACCTGGACTTGACGGAAACTCGGGAAAAGGAACGTCTCCAGAGGGAAGCCGCCGAGAGGATGAACCGGATCTTTCGGGCCATCCCTGACGCTGTTTTCATCCTGGATACTCCCGAGGGGCGGGTTTTGGACATGAACACGGAAGCGGAAGTCCTTTCCGGGTATCTCCTGGAGGAAACCAGGGGAAAAACGTTTTCTGACCTGAACGCGTGGAAAGATTCGAACGAACGGTCCCGGTTGTACCGCCTGCTGGAAGAAAACGGGTCGGTGAGGGATTTCCAGGCCCGTTTCCGGCGCAAGGACGGGAGCGAGCTCCATTGCCTGGTTTCAATGGAAAGGATCGAGGTGGACGGAGTCGATCGAATCATCGCCATCGGGAAGGACATCACCCAGCGGGTTCGGTACGAGGAGGAAATCCGAAGGGAAAAGGCCTACTTCGAAAACCTGTTCCACAATTCTCCGGAAGCGGTCGTGCTGGCGGACGAGAAAAGCCGGATCCTCCGCGTCAACCGGGCCTTCCTCGACCTCTTCGGCCTGGATCCGGAGGACGTTCGCCCGGGAGCCGCGGTGGATGAGCTGATCGCTTCCCGGGACCGCTACGAAGAGGCGGCCGGCATCACGGAGGCCGTCTACTCGGGGGCAAGGATCAGCAGGGAGACCGTACGTTACAGGAAAGACGGGACCCCCGTGGAGGTGTTTCTCCAGGGGCTGTCGTTCCCGGTCGAAGGCGAGGGTCGCGCCGTCTACGGCATCTACCAGGACATCCGCGACCGGAAGGCCGCCGAGAGGAGGCTGCTCGAGCACGCCGAAAGGATGCGCCGTCTCTGGATTGAAACGGTGCACGTCCTTGCTTCCACGGTCGAATTCCGGGATCCCTTCACCTCGGAGCACCAGAAGAACGTCTCCCGGATCGCCTCGCGGATCGCCTTGAAGCTGGGGCTGGACGAGCAGGAACGGGAGGCTCTTTCCCTGGCCGGGCTGGTCCACGATATCGGAAAGCTCGGCATCCCGGCCGAGATCCTCAACAAACCCTGCAGGCTGAACCCGATGGAATCCAGGCTGGTGGAGATGCACGCCGAGATCGGCTACGAGATCCTTAGGAACATCCACCTTCCCTGGCCCCTGGCGGAGATCGTCCGACAGCACCACGAACGACTTGACGGCAGCGGTTACCCCTGCGGGCTTTCCGGGAAGGCCATTCTCCCCGAAGCCAGGATCCTCGCCGTGGCGGACGTGTTCGATGCCATGCGGTCTCACCGGCCCTACCGGGCAGCCTTGACAATGGAACAGGCCTGCGAGGAACTCCGCAGGGGAGCCGGGACGCTTTTCGACCCGGATGCGGTCGAGGCTTGCCTTCAGATCCCCTGGTGAATGGAATGCCCTGCGTTTGCCGGCCTCCTTGCGAAGAGGGGATCCTTTTCCAGGGTACCTGCGTCTGTGTCTGTCCCCCTCGAATCCAGATCCGAACGCTTGCGGCCGCCATCCTGGGAGCCAGCCTTTCGTTCATTGACGTCTCCGCCGTCAACCTGGCCCTGCCTGCCATCCAGGCGGAATTTTCGTCGACCGCCTCCCAGGCCCAGTGGATCCTCGAATCCAGTGGGGTCACAACGGCGGCCCTGCTTCTGCTTGGAGGTGTCCTGGGAGACCGGCTGGGGCGAAGGAAAATGTACGCCTTCGGGACCTTTCTCTTTCTCCTGTCTTCCGCTGCCTGCTCGGCTGCAGCCGGAACGGTTTCCCTCGTCTTTTCCAGGGCTTTTCTGGGGGCTTCGGCAGCGCTCTTGATCCCCGGATCCCTTTCTCTCATCGGCAGCGTATTCCCGCCGGAAAAAAGGGCTTTCGCAGCTGGAGCCTGGTCCGGGGCCACGGCGCTGGCCATCGTCACGGCCCAACTCGCGGGAGGCTGGATCCTGGACACGTTCTCCTGGAGGACGATCTTTCTCATTCCCCTTCCGATCGGGGCCGCGATTTTTGTCCTCCTTGCCAGGGTTCCGGAAACGCGGTCGGAAGGGCCCGCGACCCCCCTGGATTGGGGAGGGGCCGTGCTGGGGTTCCTTTCCCTCGGAAGCCTCACCTGGGGACTGCTGGAATCCCAGGTAAGGGGGATCGGGCCTTCCACCGCAGGGGCCGTTTCCCTCGGCGCCCTTCTCTTCCTGGCTTTTCTACGTCACGAACGGCGGCACCCGTTCCCCCTCGTGCCTCTCGAGCTTTTCCGAAAAACGATTATATCACTTCGGGAAAAAAGTCATTCCCATTGAAAAGCTGAAGCCTTGAACAGGAACCAGGCCTCCGTCCCCGGAAC
>AQRZ01000016.1 GCA_000402835.1 Synergistetes bacterium JGI 0000079-D21 | reverse complement strand
AAGGGTTGGGACGCAGGATGCCGAGAAAGGCGATCCAGGCTTCGCCGGAGGAGATCCAGAAAAACTACAAGTCCAGGAGCGCGATGTTGCGCGTTTTTCGAATGAGCGGTTCGAAGATCGGTCCAGGGAGGTGAAGAGCGATGCCGTCTCCGGTCGGAACGAGAAAGCAGAAACAGCAAAAGGGGCGGGGACATTCAGCCTTTGCTGCTGTAGCGGTCTTCATCGGGGTTCTCCTTATGGGGCTCGGGGGGCTTCGGATCTATAACATGAGCCTCGAACAGAGGTTAACCCGACTTAACGAGACGATTGAAAACTACCAGGAGCTTGAGTTGGATTTGAGAAACAAACTGGCTTCTTTACTATCTCCCTCAAGAGTGTATAGTGTGGCGAGTGCAAAAATGGGCATGGTAGCCGAGGGTTCGATCACGGTGGTGACAATTCCGGCTTCCGTTCGCCCTGCCCAGGTTGTCGCATTGCAGCCGGATTCCGGGAGGAAGGTGCAGGTGGCGGGTTTCAACCTGGCTGGTTTCTTCCGGAAAGAAGCTCACGCGCAGGACTAACCGGAAACTCTTCATCCAATCGGCAAGGGGGTAGTCAGGATCAGCCTGTTTAGACGCTTTGGAAATGTCTGGACCTGGCTCTTTCTTGCCCTTGCAGTTTTGGCGGCACGGCTTGTTTTCGTTCAGGCCCGGCCAGATCCGAGAACCGTCCTCCAGGCGAGCAGCCAGTATTGGACCCAGGTTTCCATCAGTACGAGCCGGGGAGTGATTCGCGACAGCCGGGGATCTGCCCTTGCGCTTTCCGTTCCTGCGACCAGCCTTTTCGTAGACCCCCAAGAATGGGATCCCGCGAATGCCGTCGAAGTCAAAAAAATATTGGGAGATCGGGTCCCCCCCGAAGTGATCGAGAAGATCTCCAAGCCGATGAAAGGACGCTTTGTCTGGGTTGCCAGGAAGGTTCCGCCCGAATTGGGCGCGAGGCTTCTTTCGAAAAAGTTGAAGGGACTCTACGCACTCAAGGAAAGGAAGAGGGTCTACCCGCAGGGAAAGCTGCTGGCCCACGTTCTCGGTTTCTGCGATATCGACGACGAGGGCCTTGCCGGGCTTGAGCAGTCTTGGCAAGAGATCCTTTACTCTCCTCCTCAAGTGAAGATCCTGGCTAGGGACGCAGCAGGGCAGGGCATCGACCTCCTCTCGTTGCAAAAAACGACCAAGGTCCAGGGACCGGGGGAGCTTACGCTCACCATCGATCCGATCCTTCAAATGATCGTTGAAAAACGGCTCGAGGAAGCGACCATGGAGTACAAGCCGAAATGGGCTGCAGCGGTTTGCCTTGATCCGAGGACCGGGGCCGTTCTGGCTTCCGCTTCGTGGCCTTCGTTCGATCCGAACCGGAGAGAAACCTTGCTGGATCCGACGGTCCGGATGAACAACGTCATCGGTAGGGTGTATGAACCGGGTTCCACCCTGAAACCGGTCATTATGGCGATTGCCATGGAGCAGGGGATGGTGAGGGAAAACGAGACCTTCCACTGCGCCGGTCGAGTCCGGATCGCCGACGGGATGGTGACGGACATCAAGGCACATGGCAGCGAGATCCTGCAGGACCTGATCGTCAATAGCTGCAACGTCGGGATGGCGCAGATCGGAATTCGTTTCAGGCCCCGGTTTGCCTACGACAACCTGAAGCAGTGGGGGTTTTCCGAGCCGAGCGGGGTAGAGCTCCCGGCCGAGGAAGCTGGGTTGGTCAGTACTCCTGAGCAATGGAGAGGTGTAGTGCCTGCAAATATCGCGATCGGCCAGGGGGTCGGCGTGACACCGCTTCAGCTGGTTACAGCCCTCTCGGCCGTGATCAACGGTGGGCGGTGCATCCGGCCTTTTATCGTGAAGGAAGCCAGGGACGGCAAGGGGAACGTCGTGTACCGCGGCGAAGAATGCGTTCGGAATGTCGTCATATCGAAAAAGACGAGCGATTGGGTTCGGACGGCGATGCGACGGGTGGTTACCAATGGAACGGGGAAGGCCGCCAACTCCCCCCATGTTGCGGTAGGCGGGAAAACAGGCACGGCACAGGTTGCTGAAAAGGGCAAATACGTCAAGGGAAGGTTCGTTGCCTCTTTCGTGGGGTTTTGGCCGGCGGAGGATCCAGATCATATCCTACTGATCGTGCTGGGGGAACCTTCCCAGAAGGGGCACCTCGGGGGCGCGATTGCGGCGCCCGCCTTCAGGGCGATTCTTGAAGATTATCTTTTGCTTGCCAGATAGATCATCCGCCTGGAGAGGAGCCGGTGTCTGATGGATTTCAAGGAAATCATCGCCCATCTTGATGAAAAAGGCCGATTCTGCTCTGCTACCTGGGGAGCAGTCTCCTCCGACGGTGTCCTTGAGATCGAGCGAATCGCTCACCATACGGAGAAAGTGACCCCGGGCTCACTTTTCTGCTGCCTGAAGGGGGAACGCTTCGACGGCCATGATTTCGCAAAGGAAGCCCACCGGAAGGGAGCCGTTGCAATCCTCTGCGAGAGGCCCCTTCCCTTGGACATCCCGCAGATTCTTGTCGATGATGCGAGGAAGGCGGTCAACTCGCTATCTGCACATTTTTACGGGAACCCCGGGGAAAAGTTGAAAATGATTGCCATCACGGGAACAAACGGAAAGAGCACAACCACTTACCTCATCCGGTCCATCCTAGCTTCGGCTAGCCTGCCTTCTGGCCTTCTGGGGACGATCGTCTACCACGACGGAATCCAGGAAACCCTGGCCGAGCGGACAACACCCGAGTGTGTCGAGATCCAGGAATGGCTTTCCCGGATGGTGCGAAACGGAAGCAAGGCCTGCGTCATGGAAGCCTCTTCCCACGGACTCGTACAAGGGCGGCTTGAAGGCTGCCGGTTCGATGCAGTCGGATTTACGAACCTGACACCGGAACACCTGGATTACCACGGGAACATGGAAACCTATTTTCAGGCGAAGCGAAAACTCTTTGGGGAATATACGCGCGGGGAATGGTCCGGGGCTGCGAATGCGGACGACCCTTACGGGAAACGTCTCCTTGACGAGTTCCCGGAAAACGTCGTTCCATACGGGGTGGTCAATTGCGGCAAGAACACGGTCCATGCCTTCGTTCGATACATGGGGCTGGAAGGGATTCGACTCGACCTTTTCTTCCCGTCCGGGAGTGCCGCACGAGACTTGAAGGTTCCCTTGACGGGCCGATACAACGTCTACAACATCCTGACCTCGGCGACGGTTGCCTGGGGACTTGGATTGGACGAAGAAGCCATTGGACTTGGCCTCGAAAGGGTTCCCCAAGTTCCGGGGCGGCTGGAACGATACCTGTTTGAAAACGGAGTTTGCTGCATCATCGACTATGCCCATAGCCCGGACGCTCTTCGCAATGTTTTGAAAACGCTGGGAGAGTTGGTCCAGGGGAAGATCTGGTCTGTCTTTGGAATGGGGGGTGACCGTTACGCCCCGAATCGACCCCTCATGGGGGAAGTCGCATCGGAATTGGCAGACGAACTCGTTATCACGATGGACAATCCCCGAAGTGAAGATCCCGCGGAAATCGCCCGCCAAATCGAGGCGGGATTGAAAGAAGGGCTCAGGCTGAAAACGCACCGGACCATTCTTGACCGGTCGGAAGCGATCCACTATGCCCTCGACCACGCCTGTTCCGGGGATGTCGTCCTTGTTTCCGGAAAGGGCCCCGAACCGTACATCATCATCCGGGAGAAAACCCTGCCCTACAGCGACAAGGAAACGGTGAAGAACTGGGCAAAGTCCCGGGGAATGGAGTTCCCCAATGCATAGGAAAAGGTTCGGCCTCTCGCAATCGGCTGCTTTTTGCGGCGGCATCGTGAAGGGGCCGGAAATCCCCCTGCCTGAAAACATTTGGCCGGACAGCAGGGATGTTCGTGAGGGAGACGGGTTTATTGCCCTTCCTGGAGAGCATACCGACGGACACCGTTTTGTGGGGGCCGCACTGGAAAATGGAGCCAGGCTCGTTATCGGAACGCCCGAGGGGATCGCCCCATGGGAAGGCAGAATCCTGGAAAAAGGGGCTTCCTGCCTTGTGGTCAAGGATGCGGAGATCGCCCTCGTGCGGATTGCCGAAGAGTACCTTCGGGAGGTCTCCCCGAAGGTGAGAATCGCCGTGACCGGCAGCGTCGGAAAAACGACGACACGGGAGTTGATCCGATCCGCACTCGATCCGGCCTTTCGAGTCCATTCTGCCAAGAGAAGCCACAACACCCGGATCGGCTGCGCGCTGACCGTGCTTTCCATGCCTCCTGAATCGGACGTGCTTTTGCTCGAAATGGGAACGAACCACCCCGGAGAAATCAGCGGCATCGTGGAACATTTTCCTCCGACCCTAGCCGTAATTACGGGTGTTGCACCGGTTCACCTTGAGGGACTCCGTGACCTGGACGGCGTTCTGTCGGCAAAACTTGAAATCATCCCCAGGGAAGGGTTGAATCTGCTCATCTACAACGCGGACGACCCGAAACTGAGCCATGCCCTTGAAGGGACCCAGCGCGCTTTCAGAATCGCCGGCGTCGGTTTCCGCAAAGGGAGCGCCTTGCTGCTGACGGGAGCGGAGGCGGTTCAGGAAGGGAACCTTAGGGTCGGGTTGTCCTACGGCGGGCAGACCTGGGTTTGCCAATCCCTGCTCAAGGGAGCGCATCACGCTTACAACATCGGGTTCGCGGTCATGGTCGGAGTTTCCCTCGGTGTTTCCCCGGAGGTTCTCCTGAAAGGGATTTCCGAGATGGGTCCACTGCGGGGTAGAGGAAGGTGGATTCGCGACGGCCGCGTGCACCTGATCATCGACGAATCCTACAACGCGAATCCATCCTCGGTAGCAGCGGCACTCAGGGTTCTTCAATCGCTCGTGGTTCCGGGACGGCGCATCGTGGTGCTTGGCGGTATGAGGGAACTCGGAGAGGAATCCGCGAAAATGCACACCGAGATTTTCGGCATGACCGATTCCCTGGATGGGGTGATCCTTATCGGGGAAGAGTGGGAAAGGGTTACCGATACTTCGACAGGTAGAAAGGCTGCTGTCTGGCGGGTAAGGGATTCGGAGGAGGCAGCCACCCTTCTGGAGGACCTGGTCAAGAAGGATGATACCGTACTGGTTAAGGGCTCGCGGAGCTATGGGCTCGAACGGGTCGTGGAAAGGCTGGAAATGCCATGAACAGCGTTGCCTGCTGGGTTCTTTTTGTCGTGACGGCTGTTTTCACGATCGTGCTGGAGGGGCTATGGATCCGCCTGGTTCGCAAGTGGGAAGTCCGACAGGTGGAGAAGTCGTACGGCCTTTCTTCCCACCTGGAGCGGAAAACCGGAACGCCTACGATGGGAGGGGTCGTTTTCCCGATCGTATGCTGTCTTTCTCTCGCAGCAACCGGGATCCTCTCGTGGGAAACGGTCCCGGGCCTGTTGGGGCTGCCCCTTGGAGCCTTTGCCGTAGGATTCACCGATGATTGGCTCAAATTCACGAATCGGTCGAGCGAAGGATTGAAATCCCTTGAGAAACTGGCGCTTCAGCTTCTTGTCGCGATCCCGTGGAGTGCCTACGTCCTCCTCGTGAGCCGATGGGATCCTTTCCCAGGAATCCAGCTCGGCTTGTTTCCGGCGATCGGGCTTTTGATCTTTTTCAGTGTCGGGATGATGAATGCCGTGAATGTAACGGATGGACTGGACGGCCTTGCCGCAGGGGCTTCTGGACTCAGCTGCATCGGCTTGGCACTTCTCCCGGCCATCCGCCCTGCGGTATCGGGATATGCCTCCCTGGTCGGTGCGGGAATCTGCGCGGGATTTTTGTGGCATAACGCACACCCTGCAAAGGTCTTCATGGGGGACTGCGGTTCCCACTTTCTCGGCGGACTCCTGGTCAGCCTGTGTGTTTCAAGCGGCGGACTCCCGCTGTTGATCCCCTTTGGATTTCTTTTCGGAATCGAGATCGCGAGCGTGGCTGTCCAGATCGTATCAATCAGGGGGTTCGGGAGAAAGGTTTTTCGAATGAGCCCCATCCACCATCATTTCGAACTCCTCGGGTGGCATGAAACGCAAGTTGTCGTCCGCTTCTGGCTGATTCATGCCGCGGGAATGATTGCGACCGGGGTTGTCCTGAAAAAGGCCATGGAAACCTGGGGGTAAGCAGATGCAGATCGATGAGTCCATTGAAGGAATTCGAATCGGGATTGTCGGCTCAGGGGTGAGCGGCCTCTCACTGGCTTCCCTGGCGAAACGAAAGAATGCACGGGTTTTCGTTTCCGACAGCGGGCCCTTCCGGGAGAGTGCGGCAAGACAACTGGAATCGATGGGAATCGATTTCGAGTTCGGAGGCCATGGCAGAGTCCTTTGGGAATCAGACCTGATCGTCCTCAGCTCGGGGATCGCTCCTTCGGCGGTTCCAGTCCAGGAAGCGAAGCGCAGGGGGATCCCGCTGGTCGGGGAGCTTGACTTTGTCGCTCCGTACCTGAAGGGAAAGCGGGTGGGGGTCACGGGCAGCAATGGCAAGTCAACGACCACCGCCCTTCTCGGTCACTTGCTGCAGGGGATGGGGAGAAAAGCGGTAGCAGTCGGGAACATCGGCAACCCGCTGGCCGATTACGCCGACCTTCCCATCGATGTCCTCGTGATGGAATTGAGCAGCTTCCAGCTCTTCTGGGCCAATCGGCTCTCCGTTGATGTCGCGATCGTGACGAACCTCGACCCGGATCACCTCGACTGGCATGGTTCCTACGAAAACTACGTTGCGGCAAAAGCGAACCTGCTTCGAATGCAGCAAGCGGGAAGCTGGGCCATCCTTCAGGGAAGGGACCTGCGATTCTTCAGGGAAGCTGCCCACGTGAAAAAGGTCTCCCTTGGAGCAAACGAGGAGTTCCCGACAGAAGGGTGGATCGAGATGGGGGAGCGGGAGGCGGTCCTTTGGAGGGGGAAGACCCCGAAAAGGCTATTCTCTTTTGAACGCCTGCCGCTGCTGGGAAAACACAATCTCGAGAACGCGGCCATGGCGATGGCCGCGTTCGAGGTGCTGGGTTTCGATGCAGGAATGGCTNAACCCCTGCTTGAAGGTTTTTCGGCTTTGCCGCACCGATGCGAGGAAGTCGCTACGATCAACGGCGTCCGGTACGTGGATGATTCGAAGGGAACCAACGTGGCGGCGTCTGTCACGGCTCTCGGCTCCCTTCCGGGTGTCAAGATCGTTATCCTGGGAGGACAGGGAAAGGGAGAGGATTACGCCCCTCTGGCCCTGGCGGTCAAGCGCCATGCACGAGTCGCCCTGGTCATGGGAACGGAACGGGAGAAGATCTGTGACGCCCTGGAAGAAGCCGGTTTTGAAGGGATTCTCAAAGTCCGGGACATGGAAGAAGCGGTCCAAAAGGCATTTCGGGAGGCCTTGCCGGGAGAAACGGTGCTCCTCTCGCCCGCCTGCACGAGTTGGGACGCCTACCCGAACTACAAGGAGAGAGGAAAGCACTTCCAGCGGCTGGTCCACGCGATCCGGGAGGGAGAAAAGTTTGACGAATCTTCGGAACGGACCTGATACCGGCTCTGCCCTCGTCCGCGAAGACTGCGGTACGGATCCTCTCTTGTGGCTGATCCCGCTTCTCCTGAGCGGGATAGGAGTCATCATGATCAGTTCTTCTTCCAGCCCGATCTCCATGGCGCGCTTTGGCACTCCGCAGGCGCTGGGTGTGAAGCAGGCGGTCTGGATCTTGGTAGGAATGGCTGCCATGCTTTTCTCCTATTCGATACCGGTTCAAACCTTGAGAAAAGGAAGTGGGGTTTTCTGGCTGGCCGCCGTGGGATTCTGCTTCCTGCCGCTCCTTCCCCTAACGGGGGTGACGGCGGGCGGAGCCAGGCGTTGGGTCAACCTGGGGCTTGTCACGGTGCAGGCTGCCGATATCCTCTTCCTTGCTTTTACGATCCACGCCAGCAGAAAACTCTTTGAATCCCGGGAGAGAAAGACAGCATACGATCGGGAAAACGACCCCTCCCATCGTAGGCGTTCCGGTTTTCCGCTCCAGGTGGGAAGAAAGGCCGTACGACTTCT
>AQRZ01000015.1 GCA_000402835.1 Synergistetes bacterium JGI 0000079-D21 | reverse complement strand
GGACCTTTGCGTCCACGACGATGATCCGGTCGTTGGGAAGCGAAACCACGAGGTCGGGACGGAAACGGCCCTCTTCCCCGGCGACCGAGACCTGCTCCTCGAAATCGCAGTGCTCGATCATTCCCGCCAGCTCGACCACCCGCCGAAGCTGGATCTCTCCCCACCTTCCCCGCACCTGGGGCTGGCGGAGGGCCTTCACGAGGTTGGCGGTCTCCCCCTGCAGCCGCAGCTGGGCTTCCGAAAGCCCCCGGATCTGCTCCGTCAGGCTCCCGTAGGCTCCTTCCCGCTTCGTCTCGATCTCCCGCATGGCCGACTCGACCTTGTCGAGGGATTCCTTCAGGGGCTGAACCACCTGGTCGATCGCCTGGCTCTTCTGCCCCAGGGTCTCCCCGGCAAGTTGCAGGAAGGTTTTGCTATTGATCTCCAGGGCTTCCCGGGAAAGCGCCTGGAAGGCTTCGGACAGCCTGGCCTTCGCCTCTTCGAGGAGGGCAAGCCTGGATTCGGCCGCCGCGGCCTGTTCCTCCATCCGGGCTTCGAGGGCCGAGCGTTCCGACTGGAGGCGCCCCAAGGTTTCCCGAAGGGCGTCGTTTTCCGCCTCCCGTTCTTTCACCGCGGCTTCGAGCCTTGCCTGCTCCTCTTCCTGGGCCCTGAGGCGTTCTTCCAGCCTTACGGCCTCCACCCGGAGGGAAGACAGCTCCCCGCACGCCCCGCGCAGGCGCGGCCACAGGAGGGCCGCCCCTCCCAGCCCCCCGAGAACCAGTCCGCCAAGGAACACGGCCCATACCGGAATCGACATCCGCCCATCGCCTCCCGAAAGTCTGCTTTTCCTTCCCGATTATAGGGGGTCTCGAAAAAAGAGGGAGCCCGAAAAAAAGCCGGCATCCCCCGTTCCCTGGAGGGTGCCGGCTTCGTGGGCTTACTGGAACGAGGCGTTGAGCCTGGGAATCAGGTTTCCCTGCAGGATGGCATCGGAGAGGGTCAGCTTCTTCCTGGCCCGCGCCAGCCCGTCCGGGGTTTCCGAAAGGGGCCGCCCCTGGCCGGTCCGCAGGTCGTAAACCAGGTCCAGCTCGGGAAGGACCCAGGCCTCGTCGTCCAGGAAAGAACCGTTGCGGAAGACGACGAAGCCGCGATCGGCGTTCAGGAGGTCCTGCCCGAAGGCGGTGACCAGGTCCGTCCCCATCAGGTTTCCCAGCGTCGGGCCGATGTCGATCTGCCCCGCTGCCAGGGTAAACTGGCCGCGCAGCCGCCCGTGAGGCAGGCGGACGATGAAGGGGATCTTCTGGGCTTTCTTCCAGGCTACCGGGTCGGAGAGGTCCGAAACACCGAGGAAGCGGGCAAGGTCGGGCCGGTCTGCCACCGTCAGTCCGGGATGGTCCCCGTAGATCGCAAGCACGCTTTCGTCAAGGAGTCCCTCGCGGCGCAGCCCTTCGACGAAGGCCCCGATCTGGGCGTCGGCGTAGTGGATGCAGCGGAGGTAATTGCCCAGTCCAGTTCCGGCAAACTCTCCCAGGGGAAGGTCCGGTATCTTTTCCAGGTCCATGTTGAAGGGGTAATGGCTGGACAGGGTGATCAAAAAGGCGTAGAAAGGCTTCTCCTGCGCCTTCAGGATGGGCAGGCTCTGGCGGAAAAAGCTCTCGTCGCTCAGGCCCAGCCCGATGACGGAGTCGACCTTGAAATCCCTGTTGCTGACGAAACGGTCAAAGGAAAGGGAGGGGTACATGCGGGCCCGGTTCCAGAAGCCCGGCTTATCCCCGTGAAGCGCGATGGTGGAATACCCTTTTGCCTTCAGGGCCGAGGCGATGGAGTTGAACTCGTTTCCGGCGTAGCGGGTGTAGGCCACCCCGGTGGGAGCCGGGAACAGCCCCGTGTTCACCAGGAACTCGGCGTCGGCGCTGTTGCCCATGGCGGTCTGGTGGAACGTCTCGATGAAATTGAGCCCCCTGCGTGCAAGGCGGTTCAGGTTCGGGGTGATCTCCACCCCGCCGATCGACCGGTTCAAAACGAACGACTGCAGGGCTTCCACCTGGATAACGATCAGGTTCTTCCCGGAGGCGATGCCGTGGTAGCGGTGACCTGCCGTTCCCGAGGGCCTCCCCTGGAACCAGCCCGCCACTTCCTCCACGGGTATTCCGGGATCCTTTCCCCGGAACTTTTCGCCCGCGATGGTCAACAGGTCGGCAAGGTGGTAGTTCAACGACCCGAGGCTGATGGCCACGGCGGGGCGGTCCCACATGGAAGCCAGGATCCCCGGGCAGGTTTTCTGGAAACGCTGGACGCGCAGGCCATAGGGAACCAGGAAAACCGCCAGCAGGGCGAGGACGGCACCGGCCCGCCCCCATCCCATTGCGGGCAGCTCCCGGGACCGCTTCCCAAGCCGGTAAGCCAGGAAGCCCAGAACCGGGAAGTCGATCCAGAGCAGGGCGTCTTTCGGTTCCATGAGGGCAAGCACCGAGTCCGCCACGGCTGAGAGCTGGGTCCCGAGGCCGAGGTTCCGGAGCGTGAACAGGTCGGAATAGTAGCGAAGGGAAAGGAGGTCCGTCCAGACCAGGACCGTGAGCCAGAAATCCACGAAAAGCATCCCGGCTCCACGGAAGCGGCGCGGCAGGAAAAGGGGGAGGCTCGCCAGGGCAAGGGAAGTCCCCGCCAGGGCAAGGATCGTCAGGGGATCGTCCAGGGACCCTTTCATCAGGACGTTGTTGAGGGCGATGAACTTGAGGCTCACCAGCAGGGCCAGAAGGCCGGTCAAAGCGATTTCTTTGCCGTCAAAGCGGTTTTTCAGTTGCTCCAGCAGGGTCACGTACATTCCTCCGGGCGGCGGCTTTCCTTCCTCTTTATATGGAACGTCGGGAAAAGTCAGCCGATTTTTTCACGCGGGCATTTTACACCCTGTTTTCCAAAAAGGGAACCGCCCGTTCGAATTTCTAATTGTTTGTTCTTCGGTGTCCGATCACTCTTTTTCGGCCTTTCTGGCGATGGCTGCCGGACCTTAGCCCTCCCGTTCGATCTCTTCGACCTTCGCGACCTCTTCAGCCGACCCGGGAGTTTCTTCGGGTGCTTTCTTCTTTCGGAATAGAGAAAACCTTCCTTCCCTGAAAAGCCTGAGGCAGGCATCAGACACGACGGGATCGTATTGGAGACCACGCCCACGCTCGATTTCCGCCATGGCTTCGCCGATGCCCCTCGCGGGACGGTAAGGCCGGTGCGAGGCCATGGCCTCGACAGTGTCGGCTACCGCGATAATCCGGGCCTCGAGGAGAATCTCGTCGCCTTTCAGGCCCTGCGGGTATCCCGAGCCGTCCAGGCGCTCGTGGTGCTGGTAGACGATCTCCGGCCAGCGGCCAGGAAAGAACGACGTCCTCGAGAATCTCCCTGCCGGCTTCGCAGTGAAGCTGGATCAATCCGCGTTCGAGAGGGCTGAGAGCGCCGGGCTTGACCAGGATTTCCGAGGGGACCTCGATTTTCCCGACATCGTGGATCGTGGCGGCCATCTCGACCCGATGGCAGGCCTCCGGTTCCATTCCAATCTCTTCGGCGATGGCCCGCGCCAGGCTCGCCACCCTCCGCTGGTGGCCTGCCGTGTAGGGATCCCGGAGCTCCGTTGCCCTGGCCAGCACTTTGATCGTCTCTTCCCAGACCCTGCGCTCCTCCCGGACCTGGGCTTCCAGCAGCCGGTTCAGCCTCTCCGTGGCTTTTCTGGCCTCCCTTTCGGCTGTGAGGTCCACGTAAAGCAAATAGGCGCCTTTCGCTTCCCCCTTCACGAAGACCGGAACGCCGATCACCCGAATCGGCAGGCTGCTTCCGTCCTTTTTCCTTCTCGTTGCTTCCAGGAGGATGGACCTGCCTTCGCCGAAAAGGGTTTTCCAGTGTCCGAGTGAGATCTCCCGGTCAGCCTCGGGAACCAGGATCTCCTCGACCGTCTTTTTGAGCACCTCGTCCTTCCGGTAGCCGAACATCCGGAGAGCGGCCCGGTTGACCTTGAGGACCCTTCCCTCTTTGTCGCAGTAGAACATGCCAACCGGGGCATTCTCGAAAAGCTGGGCCAGCATTGCGTTCGTTTCCCGAAGGGTCGAAAGGGTCCGTACTCTTCGGGAGACGTCCAGGCCCATGGCCACGATCTTTCGGTCCGCCCCTTCGCCAAATCCCTGGAGCCGGAGGAAGACCTCGTACAGGCCCCCGTCGCTTTTTCGGTGCTGCTCCACGAAGGAGACGGTTTCCTGCCTTCCGGAACAGATCGGGTCTATTCTTTCAAGGAGCTGTTCCAGGGTGAGGTTCGGCGCAATGTCCAGGAGGGTCCTGCCCAGGATTTCCCCGGGCCGGAGCCCGAGGGCTTCCAGGGCTCCCCTGTTGGCGTATTCGAAACGCAGCATGTGGGGGTCTAAAACGTAGATCTCGTTGAGGCTGTTCTCCACGATCGAGGAAAGGAAACGGACCCTGGCCGTGTTTTTCCTCTGCTCGGTCAGGTCCAGGGAGACGAAGGCCGCACCCGAAAACTTCCCTTCCAGATCTTTCAGGCCCCGGACCGTAACAAGCAGGTCCGTCCCGTCGAAGGAGATCTCCCGGCGGAGGACATCCTTCCCATTTTTGACCTCCTGGAGCCATTCTTCCGCCTGTCTTCGAAGGCCTTCCGGCAGGGCTTCTTCCAGGGGCGTTCCCGAAGGCACGTCCCGGTTGGAGAGGACGACGAGTCCCCGGGCATCCAGTAGGAAGGAAGGCCCGGAAAGCCCCTTCAGGAATTCCTGCTGGCCATGCAGGACCGGGAGGTAAACGGTGAACAGGGGGTTTTCCAGGCTTTTCCGGACAACCCCCACCAGCAGGACGTAGAAGGAAGCCGCTTTGAAAAGGTGCCCGAGCATGTTCATGGCCCCATAAACGTCCGTGTAGAGAGTGAAGGACATCTCGCTGGCCACCGTCAGGAAAAGGCTTGCGGCCAGGGCCCTTCGGAAGGGTCTAAGAACCGGGTTTTCAGAACGGAAGACGATGACGGCCGAAAGGACCAGGACGGCCGAGATTCCCCACTCGGCGAAGATTTTGAAAAAGGTCAGGCCCGTTTCGGGAAGATAGCAGTCGGGGAACCTGCCGCTGAAGACGGCAGCCAGGCCGGCGATCGAAAACAGGAGGAGGACGGTGGAAAATGCGGGGAAAAACAGGCGCCTTGAATGGAAAAGGATGACGGCGAGCAGTCCGGCGGATTCCAGGATTCGGGCCAAAATCCAGAGCTGGGTCGGCAGGTTGGCCGAAAAGCCCGTGAATACCCCCATCCCCTTGTAAGCCAGGGTGTGGAGGACGTCGACGGCTGCCACCACGAGGTAAAGGGCCCCGATCCCGCAAGCCAGCGGATTGCGTTCGCCTTTCGGGATCGACAGCGCCAGGAAGCCCATCAGGCAGGCGACGACCACCGAGCCGATCTCGACGACGGAATGGAAGAGAAGGTAGTTTTGACGGGAACCCCACCACAGAAGGACCCCCATGCCGAAAAAGAAAAACGCCTGCTTCCTCAAGGGCAACACATCCTCGCGGGGATCGACGTCGACTCTAATGCTCATATTTCAATAATGTATCGCACTAAACAAGATTCTACAAGTACTCCTCCGTTTCCTGTTTCTTTCGCGGTTCTCCCTAGTCGCTGACCTGGCTTTTCCCCTTCTCTTTCGCCCGGTAGAGGGCTTCGTCGGCGCGTACCAGGACCGTTCCCAGGTCCGTGTCGTCTTCCTCGAGTTCTGCGATCCCCAGGCTGAGGGAGACTCCTTTCACGGGACCGGCTTCGATCCGGCCCGCCAGTTGCAGAAGCTTCTCGGCCAGTTTTCGGGCTCCTTCCTTTCCCGTGTGGGGCAGAACGAGGAGAAATTCGTCCCCTCCCCAGCGGAAAAAGCGGTCAGTTCCACGGATGGATCCCCGTATGGCGTGCGCCAGGGTCTTCAGGACGGAATCGCCCGCGATGTGGCCGTGAAGGTCGTTCACGGACTTGAACCCGTCCAGGTCGAACAGGATCACCGAAAGGGGAAACCGGTACCGTTTGGCACGATCTGCTTCACTTTTCGCCAGGGCTTCAAATTCTGCCTTTTTCAGGGCGCCGGTGAGCGAATCGAACATCGCCTCGTCCACGAGTTTCGAGTGGGAACGAACGGCTTGATAGAGAAGCAGGGCCGCCATGGCGAAAAAGAGAAGGAGGAGGAAGGCAAAATGCAGGTAGATTTTCAGGAGTTCTTCCGCTGAGGGATTCCGGTTGATCCCCGCGATGTAACCCAGGAAGTCCCCGCTCGGACCCTTTATGGGCAGGTAGGTGAACACGTAGGATTGCCGGCCGGCGTTCACGAAGAAGAAAAACGGTTCCCCGCCGAATAGGGACGAAAGCTTTTT
The DNA here is from genome assembly GCA_000402835.1 of Synergistetes bacterium JGI 0000079-D21. The sequence goes on along the minus strand of AQRZ01000015.1, from coordinate 1,347 downwards.
CCCGATCAGCCGTTCGGCCTCTTTCTGAAGCCGTTCCAGGACTTCGGGGTCAAGCTCCTTTGGAGAAAGCTGCCCTTCCTGTGCCTGGACTTCCTCGTAAAACCCCTTTGCGTATCGGCTTTGGATGTACTGCCTCGAACGCTCCTCACTTTCCAGGAATTGAAGGGTCTCCGAGCGAAGCAGCAGGAAGTAGTGGCCCGGGAACTGGCTCTGGAGCAGCTCCAGGAGAGCGGAAGACGAAAGGCCGTATTCCGCCGAACCCAGGAACTCGCTGCCGAGAAAAAGGGGAAAACTGAAGCGGAAAGCCCCCACGGTTTTTCCCACCTGGAACCCCCTTGCGGGAGCCCGCCTTTCCAGGGCGATCCTTTGCAGGCTGCTGTAGGGAAGGACGTTATCCCCGTAGAGGTCGGGGGAATGCATTCGCAGGAAGACCGTTCCGTCCGGAAGGACCAGGTTCAGGAGTCGGATATCGTAGAAGGAAAGCCGATCGAAGGCCGGTTCGAGCCGGTTGCGGATGCATCCCCGCCAGAAGGCTCTTTGCTGGGGATCGGCCTCATGCTGGGCGCGGTGGTACAGAACCCGGACTTCCGGCTGGCGGGCAGTTCCGTCGAACACCATCTCGACCATGCGGCCGTAAACGTCGAGCGCGGCCTCCACGGCCGATGAAAGCCTGTCCAGGGATTCCGATCCGAGCCGTTCCATCCGGCCGCGGTAGTTGAGAAAAAGGGCCAAATAGGAAAAGGCGAATCCCAGCAAAAAGAGGGAAACCACCAGGAATCGGACCTTTTTCTTGTCCTTGAGCAAGAAGATCCTTCTCCTTTCGCCGCCGGATTGAGCAAAAAAAACGCCCTGGCCTTAAAGCCCTTGGTCGACCTTAAGAAATCTTCCATACGAGGTATTCACCGACATGGAATTATACCGCAGGCATTCGCGGATGGTCCGGGTCTGGTCCGGGGTCAGACCTTGCTCTTTGCTGTTTGCATGCAACCAGCAAAGAGCAAGGTCTGACCCCCAGGGACCCCCTGCCTTCAGGTTGGGGCAAATTAAGAGTCTTAACTTTTTTTCTAGGAAAGATCGTGCACATCAAAGGCAAGTTCGGAGATTTAAAATGACCTCTTGCCTTTTTGAGCCCGAATCACTATGATGACACACGCTGAACCCCAACCTTCAAAAGGGAGCCTTTAACAGATGGAAGCCCAACAGAACGAACTGTTTTTCTGGACCCTGTGGTGGGGCTGGTGGCTGCTCCAGGCCGGCCTTCTGGCCCTGCTGGTGAGCCTCAAGTTCATCGCCCTCAACAACGTCCTGATGAAAGGGTCCCTGGACGATCCCCTGACGATCCTTGCC
>AQRZ01000014.1 GCA_000402835.1 Synergistetes bacterium JGI 0000079-D21 | reverse complement strand
GATGCATGGCAATTGCGCGAACACCCGCGAAAAAGAAAAGAAAAGGCCACGGTCCGGCACCTCGCAGGGAGGACAGACTCTTGAGTTACTTTAACATGAATTGCCTTGTCTGACTACACTCCGCTACAGTATCATCGTTTTTGAGAAGGGAGGAATCGCCCGTGCCGAAACCCGACCGGGAAGGGTGCCCGACAGAGTGCCGGGGCTGCACTCACCGCGGGCTGGACGAAGCTGCCAGCCTCGCATGGAAACAGGCCTGGGTGGAGGAGAGGCTCGCCCCGTGGGCGAGCGCCGTTGCCCCCATCGAAGCACCCCCCTCCTCGTCGCGCTGGGGCTACCGGGAGAAGGTGGCCCTGAAGGCCCGCTGGGAACCGGAATCGGGCTGGAGGTTCGGCATGGAGGTCCGAGACCGCCTTGTGGGGCTTGAAAACTGTCCCGTCCATGGCGAGCGGGTACGGACCGCCCTGGCCTGGCTTTCCCAGGCGCTCCCCCCCTTCGGAGCGTTTCCCCTGGCCATCTACTCCCAGGTTTGCGCCCAGGCCACCCTGATCCTAAAAACGCGGGAGGACCCCGGTGACGCCTGGCTGGCCGGGAAAGAGCCGTCCCTGGCAAAAACGGGCCTGGAGGGACTTTGGGTTCACCTTTTCCCCTGCGCCGGCAGGCACCTCTTCGGAGCCGGACCCCTGCAGCTCCTCTGGGGAAAACCCCTTTCCAGGAATTCCCTCGGCATGCTTTACGGGCCCCAGGGATTCCAGCAGCTCATCCCCTCCCTCTACGCCAAGTCCCTGGACGAAGCGGAGGGTTTCCTCTCGCCCGGGCCGGGAACGTCGGTGATCGACCTTTACTGCGGAGGGGGGACCACGCTTGCGAGATGGACAGCCTTGGGCTCCAGGGCCCTCGGGATCGAACTTTCCGGGGCGGCCCTCGACTGTGCCCGCCTGAACGCTCCCGGTGCGGAACTGCTCCGCGGGCGCTGCGCCCTGCGGATCCCTCAGGCGGAAGCCTGGATCCGCGACATACCAGAAGACTGCCGCCTGGTCTACGCCAACCCGCCCAGGAGCGGCCTCGAGCCGGAAATCACCGAGTGGCTCTCTGCAACTTGCAGGCCGGCACGAATCGCCTACCTTTCATGCAGTGCCTGGACCTTGGCCAGGGACCTGGAAAAACTGACAGCGGCCGGCTTCTCCGTTGTCTCGATCGTCCCCTACGATTTCTTTCCCCAGACTCGTCACGTGGAAACGCTGGCCCTCCTGGAGCGAACCCAGGAGCGCAGAATTTACAAAGGATAACTATTATTGAAATATTTTCCGAAGAATGCCGTTTCTTTTTATTTTCCGTGCACATTTCTCCCGCATCACCCGTGATAGAATAAACGCATCCGGACCAACCCAGGAAGGGAGGCTGCCGCCTTGAACAGAAGACGTCATCGGGGAGATTGTTCGATCCTGATCCTCCTGGTCCTTGCGCTGGTCGTAGGCGGGTGGTTCTACCTGCAGCGGCGCGACCACGAGCGGAAAACTTCCCCCGAGTTCCTGGAAGAGCTGAGGAAAGTGACCATCGCCCTTTCCGAAATGAAGGAAACCCGCCCGGACGGCAAGGTCCAGGTCTACGTTTCCCTCAAGAACGGTTCCGGGCGAACCCTAGACGGCAAGATCGCCGTCTTTTCCCGGGAAATCAACGGGGTGACCCTTGACCGGGCGATCCTGACCCTCATGCCGCTTGCCCCGGGAGAATCCACGACGCTGGTCGCCTGGCTCCGAAAAAGCTCCATCCGCCCCGATTTCCAGTACGAACTGGACGTGAACTTCAAATGAACAGCGAACTTCTGCCATCCTGCTTTCGCGGTTGCGAATCCGTCGCTGCCGCAGCTCTCGCTCAAGACGGGACCATCCTCGACTGCAACCGGGCCCTGCAGGAAATCCTGAAACTTGCCGAGCACCCGATCGGCCGGCCGTTCTGGGAGTTCCTTTTTCCCGGCCAGTCCAATCCTCTCGAAGGGGGAAATTCCCCAACCCGGGAAGGGGAATACCGGCCCCTTCTCCTGAGGACTTCCGACGGCACCCCGGTATCCCTGGACGGCTGCTTCGGCCAGGACGGGGAGACGGTGCTCTTCTGTGCCCCGGTTCGACCTGTCGGCGAAGAGGGTATGGCTTCCAGGATGGCTGCCCTGGCCGCGGAGCTGGCGAAAAAGAACCGCGAGCTGGAGGAAGCCAACGCCGTCATCACACGGCTCATGAACACCGACCCCCTGACGGGAGTCGCAAACCGGCGCCATTTCGAGACCGTCGCCCAGAAGGCCCTGTCATTCAGCCGAAGGCAAAACATCCCCCTTTCCCTGATCATGGCGGACATCGATCATTTCAAGCAGTTCAACGACCGGTACGGCCACGCGCTTGGGGATGAGGTCCTCGTGGCTTTTGCCCAGATGCTATTCCGGTCCTGCCGGTTCGAGGACACCGTCTGCCGTTACGGCGGAGAGGAATTCCTCGTGCTTTTGCCCGGAACGCCCCTGGTCCCGGCGAGGGCGATCGCCGAGCGGCTTCGGGAAAACACCGAAAGAATCGCCCTCCCGGGCCTGGAAGAAGGGATCCGTGCCAGCTTCGGCGTCGCGGAGTTTTTGGCTGACGAAACCCTGGAAGAACTGGTCGAAAGGACGGACAAAGCCCTCTACAAGGCGAAATCCAGGGGAAGGAACCGCGTGGAGGGCTGAGCCCAAATCGGCGAAAGCAGCAGGAAATCGCCCCTCGAAGGCATGAACGGGGAGGGGATTCGATGAACGGGATCTACGTGGGCTTCGACATCGGCTCTTCGTCGGTTCACTGCGCCGCCCTAGACCAAAACGGTGAACCCGTTTTCCTGCCGCCCAGCAGGCCTCATTTGGGCAACCCTCTTCGTGCCCTTCGCGAGCAATGGGAGGAACTGCTGAAGTCATGTCCCGCTTCAGGCATGCTTTCTACTGCCTTCACCGGCATCGGCTCCCGCTTCATTCGAAGGGCGTTTCCCGGTGCGGTCTGCGAACCCGAGAGCGTCACCCTCCCGAGGGGATTGGCCTGTGCCGCACCGGGGAAAAAGGTCCTCCTGCACGTCGGGGCAAGGGATTCCTTCTTCTTCCGGATTTCCGTCACCGGGGGAGAGACGGCCGTCACCGAGTGGGCGACCAACACGAAATGCGGGGGCGGCTCGGGAACCCTCCTGGAAAAGCAGGTCCGGAGGCTTTACGGCAAGGAGGCCTCCCTTCCGCACGAGGAACCGGAACTCCTGTCGAGACTTTTCGACGAAGCCGCCAGGGAAGCGGCTCTCCATCCTTCGGCGGAAGCCTACAATGCAAGGTGCGGCATCATCATCCAGTCGGATTTGATCCACGACCAGAATGAGGGACTTCCACGCCCCCTGCTTCTTTCGAAACTCGTCTCGACCCTCCTGCGCAACTTCAAGAACGACGTCCTTGGCGGAATCCGGCTGGAGGAAACCCAAGCCCTGGTTTCCGGCGGACTTTTTTCTTTCGCAGGGATGACGGAACGGCTTGAAGCGCTGCTTCAAATCCCCCTGGAACGGCCACGGTGGTTCCTCCATGTCGGTGCTATCGGGACCGCGGCCTGCGCCTTGCGGCAGAAAAACCGGACCTGCCTGGATCCGGGCCAGCTGGAAGCGGCTCTGGCCTCATCCGCTTGCCGCAAGGGATTCGCGCCCCCCCTTTCGGATTCTCTCCCGCGCGTTTTTCTCGTCAACCGGCACCCGGCCGAAAGAAAAGAGGCCTGCGGCAAACGGGTGGACGCGGCTCTCGGCGTGGACGGGGGATCCACCACCACGAAGGCGGCCCTGGTCGACGCAGAAAGCCATGGCGTCATCGACAGCCTCTACGTACCAACCCATGGCGATCCCGAGGGGGCCCTGAAAACCGTCCTGCGGCACCTGGCCCGGAACGCGGACCGGGTCCGCATCGTCGCCGTCTGTGCTACCGGATCGGCAAGGAAGCTGTACGAGCGAATCCTCACCAGCCCGTCCAGGCGGGCGGCACTCGAATCGGAGGGGTACTTCGTTCCCGACGGAACGGTGGACGAGATCACCTGCCACGCTCGGGGCGTGAAGGAGTTCGACCCCGAGGTCGACACGATCTTCGAGATCGGAGGGCAGGACATGAAGTTCACCACTTTCCGGAAGAGGGAAGGCCGGACCACCGGGGAAGTCCAGGAGGCCCGCATGAACTATTCCTGCCAGGCCGGGGCAGGGCAGACGCTGGAAAACATGGCCGCCCTGCTGGGACTGGACGTGAAAACCACTCTCCAGGAGGCCGCCCTCTCCGCGCGGCGCGTTCCCGTCATCGACGCCACCTGCGGGGTCTTCATGGAAATGGACGAGAAGCGGCTGATCGCCGAAGGTTTCCCGGTGGAGGAGATTGCAGCCGCCATCGTCCGGGCAACCGTGGCGGGATACTTCCACAAGTTCGTCGGAGGTTCCCGCTCCGTTGGAACGCATTGCTCCTGCCAGGGGGGGCCGTCGCTCGGGAAGGCGGTGCTGGCAGCCCTGAGCCAGGTCACTGGGAAGGAGATCTTCGCCTACCCGGGGCGCGAGCTCTTCGGCGCAACGGGGGCAGCCCTCTGCGCCCTGGATGCCGTCAGGGAGGCTGCTGATGCGGGGCGCAGGACCGCAACTGCCTTCCGGGGGTGGCAGGTCACGGAGAGCGTTTTGGAAAGCGAGTCTGTTTCCTGCTCCTTCCTCCACGGTCTTCGTTCCTGCGGCTTGAGGGACTGCAAGCTCAGGGTCTTCCGAATCGAGGGCGAAACGATCGTGACGGGAGGATTCTGCCCTCGAGGCAATTCCGAGGCCAGGGGCCCCCTCAAGCCGGACTACGTCGAGGTCTACCACCGCCTCCTGGAACGGCACTTCCCCGGAACGGTTGCCGTTCGGGGAAAACCCCTTCGGGGTGATGGCCGACCGACTGTCGGGATCAAGCGAAGCGGTGAGACGCTTGGAGAATGGGGGATCTGGTGTGCCGCCCTCCTGAATTTCCTTGGCTTTCACCCGGTCCTCTCCCCCGCTTCGGACGAACGGATCGTGGACAAGGGCATCCAGCTCGCTCGAACCGACCTTTGCTTCGCGATGAAGATTTCCCTGGGGCACTCCGATTTTTTGGCAAACGACGCGAAAGTCGATTTCCTCTTTCACCCGGCATTCATCCACCAGTCGGCGCGGGAAGGGGTCCCTCGCCTGAAATACTGTGTCTACACGGAGGGGGAGGGCTTTCTTTCCACAGAGACCCTGGGCCTCCCGCCGGAGCGGGTCCTGGCCCCCACCTGGAAATTCGGGGACCCCGCAGGCATGGCCGAATCGCTCCTGGGCGAACTGGAACGGATCGGGCTCAAAACCGCGAAGGGCAGGATCCTGGAAGCCTTTGAAAAGGCCGACGCTGCCCGGGAGGCTTTCCTGGAGGCCCTCGCCGCGGCGGGGGAGACCTTCCTGAAAAGGGTCGCTGACAGCGGCGGACCGGGCTACGTCGGCTTGGGGCGCGAGTACGTGATCTGCGATCCAATGGCCTCATCGGGGACGGGAAGCCTTTTCTCGCGAATCCGGGGAATGGACTACATCCCCATGGTCTTCCTGTGGAAAGCCTTCCGAAACGTGCCGGTCCACAAGCTGGTGGAGAATGAATACTGGTGCAACACGGCCGAGATCCTGAAAGCCTCCCTGTTCGTGGCCAGGACACGCGGCCTGTACCCGATCCGGCAGATGAACTTCGCCTGCGGCCCCGATTCCATCAAGTTCTTCATGGAGCGCGAGATCTTCGATCGGGCCGACAAACCCTTTCTCCACCTGGTGACCGACGCCCAGACCAATAGCGCTCCGTTCGCCACCCGGGCGGAAGCCCACGAGCGGATCGTTGCCCAGTCCTTTCCGCGACCGGTCCATTCCTACACTGAACTGCTGCCCCCTATCCCGAAAGCTTCGAAAGGCAATGACCGCACCTGGATCCTCCCCTCCATGGGACACCTGAACCGCCTGGGGAGCTCCCTTTTGCGCCATTGGGGCATCCAGGCCGTGGCGATCCCCACGGCCGGGACGTCCGCCCGCGAGTGGGCCCGCAGGACGATCCCCGTGGAAACCTGCTATCCCCTGAAGGGAGTGACGGGGGACGTCCTGGCCTTCCTGGAGGCGGAATCGAACCGAATCGGCCGCCAGGCCGTCCTGGACAGGTACGCGGTCTTCCTGCCGCGGGCCAGCGGCCCCTGCCGGCTGGGAAAGTACGGCGAAGTCCTCCGCCACTGCCTCGCCCAGGCAGGATTCGGGGAACTTCCCGTGCTAGGGCCGCACATCGGCAAGAATTACCGGGACATCCCCTTCCTGCCCGACCGCGCCCGAAGCAACCCGGCAGCTCTTTTCCGCTTCGTCCGAGAAGCCATCCACGCGGTGCTCTTCTCCGATTTTCTGGACGACCTCTGCCTCAGGTTTCGCCCCTACGCACCCGACGCTGCTCGGTTCGAAGACGGGTTCGAGTCCGTCCTGGAAAAGACGGCCAGGGCGATCGAGGAGGAGGGCCTTTCGGAACCGGCCTTACGGAAGCGTATCCGGGAATGCGAACGATCCATGGTCCTCCTGAGCCGACCGGAGCTCCCCCGGTTTCCCCTCGTCTTCTTCATCGGAGAGATCTACATGAGGCTCCATGATCCCTACACGGATCACGTGATCCGGACCCTCGAGTCGGAGGGCCTCGAGATCATCCGCAGCGGTATCGTGGAGTGGCTGGAATACACGCGGACCGTG
>AQRZ01000013.1 GCA_000402835.1 Synergistetes bacterium JGI 0000079-D21 | reverse complement strand
GATACAACAATCGAAGGACGGATATCTTCCCTGTTCTCTGTCAGTATGTCTGTGACTTTGTACCCTTTGTGCCAAATAGGGACTAATCACCAAATAAAATACACGGAAAGGGGGAGTGAGGATGGGTACAAGGGGACGTTCGATCGTCGGCATGGATGTGGACGAGGTGCTGAAGCTCCTCAACCGGGCATTTGCGGACGAATGGCTGGCCTATTACCAGTACTGGCTCGGGGCGAAGCTCGTCAAGGGGCCGACGAAGGAAGCGGTCATCGCGGAGCTGGTCCAGCATTCGGCCGACGAGCTGAGGCACGCGGACATGGTGGCGATGCGGATCATCCAGCTCGGGGGCACCCCGGTGACGACCCCCGAGGGATGGTACAAGTGGACGAACTGCGGCTACGATGCCCCGGAGGATCCGTTCGTCGCGAAGATCCTCGAACAGAACATCAAGGGGGAGCAGTGCGCCATCTCGGTTTACTCGGCCCTGGCCGAGATGACGAAGGACAAGGATCTCCTGACCTACAACATGGTCCTGTCCATCCTCCAGGACGAGGTGAACCACGAGGAGGAACTCCAGGCCCTCCTGGAAGACCTTGCCGTCGTCCTGGGAGAGAAGAAATAAGGATTCCGGCCGATTTGCAGTCAAGGCGGGCGCCTCTCGGGAGGCGGCCCGCCTTTTTTGCTTTCCCGGTTGACAAGGACGGCGCGGAGGGATACGATCATGGTACTCACCAATGATGAGCGAAAATTCCGGTCCCCGGACAAGGAGGAAGAAGGAATGGACAAGATCCGCGTTGCCGTCGTCGGCTTTGGCCACGTCAGCCAGGAGGCTGTGCAGGCCGTCCAGGCCAGCCCGGACATGGAATTGGCCGGAGTGGTGCTGAGAAACCCGGAAAAGGCCCGCGTTCTGAAGGGCGAGCGCCCGGAGCTTGAAGTCGTCACGGACGTTGAACGGCTCGGGCCGGTGCAGGTCGCGATCCTTGGAATCGCCAGCCGTGCCGTTCCCGAGGTGGCTCCCGGCTACCTCGAAAAGGGAATCAACACCGTGGACAGCTTCGACATCCACGGAAAACCGGTCATGGAACTGCGGGCTTCCCTGGGAGCGGCGGCAAAAGCCGGAAACTCCGTGGCGGTCATTTCGGCAGGATGGGACCCGGGAACGGATTCGGTCGTCCGGGCCGTCATGGAGACGATCGCCCCGCGGGGGATCACCTACACGAACTTCGGGCCGGGCATGAGCATGGGGCACACCGTCGCCATCAAGGCCCTGGAGGGGGTCGAAGACGCCCTTTCCGTGACGATCCCGATCGGGACGGGGCTTCACCGGCGCCTGATCTACGTGAAGACCCGGCCCGGCTACGACTTCGATTCGGTCACGGCCAGGATCAAGGCCGACCCCTACTTCTCGCACGACGAATGCGTGTTCTACCCCGCGGAAGACATCCCGGCCCTCCAGGACATGGGACACGGGGTCCACATGGAGCGGAAAGGGGTTTCCGGGGCCTCGCACAACCAGCGGATGGAGTTCATCATGTCGGTCATGAATCCGGCGGCGACGGCCCAGGTCATGGTTTCGGCCGCGCGGGCCTCGACTCGCCAGAAACCCGGGTGCTACACTTTGCTGGAAATCCCCCCCATCGACTGCCTTTGCGGAGAGCGGGACGCCTTGCTCGCACGCCTGGTCTAGGCCGTTGGGGACGTCGGTATCCATAGGGAGGGTTGGCGTTGAAAGTCGCCCAGGTTCTTCTTGAAATGCTGAAAGGATACGAGGTGCGCCACGTGTTCGGGTTGCCGGGCGAGACCACTCTCCCCTGGTACGAGACGTGGCGCGGGTTCGGGGAGATCGAGCACGTCCTGACGAGGGACGAGCGAAGCAGTTCTTTCATGGCGGACGGGTACGCCAAGGCGTCGGGACGCCCTGGAATCTGCGAAAGCCCCAGCGTGGGGAGCACCCACATCCTTCCGGGGATCGCCGAATCCTTCAAGGGGGCGAACCCGGTCATCGCCTTCACCTCCGACATCCCGCTCCACATGGAAAGCCGGAACATGCTCACGGGCCTGAACCAGTCGGCCCTGTTCTCGGGGATCACGAAGGCCACGTTCACCCTGACCCATCCCGACGAGGTGCCCCATGTGGTGCGGAGGACCTTCCGGATCGCCACCACCGGAAAGCCCGGGCCGGTCCACGTGAGGGTTCCGATGGACCTGCTGGCCCAGGAGGCCGAATCGCCCAACCTGGCGGTTCAGCCCGATTTTGCCCGCTTCCCGGGACATCGCCCCGTCGCGGCCCTTGCGTCGGTCGACCTGGCCCTGGCGGCACTCGAGAAGGCCCGTAAGCCCGTCATCGTCTGCGGTCAGGGAGTTCTCGCCTCCCAGGCCTGGGAACCCCTGCAGGCCCTGGCGGAGCGCTACGGGGCCGCGGTGGGCACGACGATCAACGGGAAGGGGGCCTTCGATGAGACCCATCCCCTTTCCCTCGGGGTGATCGGGGCCCGGGGAGGAACCCGCTATTCGAACGGCCGCATCCTGGATGCCGACTGCATTTTCTTCGTCGGTTGCAGCACGGACTCGGCGGGGACGGACGGTTGGAAAATCCCCGTTCCCGGTTCGGGCCAGACCCTGATTCACCTGGACGTGAGCGGCGAAGAGCTGGGGAACAATTACCCGGAGGCCTTGCCCCTGCTCGGCGACGCGAAGGCCACCCTCGAAGTGATGCTCGACCGCGGGCGGCCGATCGACCGTGAAACGGCGGCCGCGAGGGCGGAGGAAAACCGCCGCGCCCGCGAGGCGTTCATGGTTTCCCTGGCTGCCTGCTTCGGCCGTGAAGGAGCACCGGTCCACCCGATGCGGTTTGTCCGGGAACTGGAAAGAGCTCTCCCGGAAAACGCCCTGGTCGTGGCGGATCCCGGCATCAGCGCAGTGTACGCATCGGCGTTCCTGAAGCTGAAGGGCCCAGGCCGGAAATGGATCGTCAATTTCTCTGTGGGGGCATTGGGTTACGGCCTTCCGGCGGGACTCGGGGCCTCCTATGCCCATGACGGTCCCGTCGTTGTCCTGACCGGCGACGGCAGTTTCGGGTTCACCGCAGGAGAGCTGGAGACCCTCAAGCGATCGGGGCGCGACGTCAAGGTCGTGCTTTTCAACAACGAGTGTTTCGGCTGGATCCGTGCCACCTCCCGCTTCTCCGGGGGGGGTCGGGCGGTTTGCCACCGACTTTTCCGAGACGGACTACCCTGCGGTGGCAAGGGGGTTCGGCCTCGAGGCCGGACGCGCGGCCGGTTCCGGGGAACTCGGCCCGGCACTGGAAGCGATGTTTTCCAGGAAAGGTCCCTTCTTCCTGGAATTGCCCGTCCTGCCGGAGGACGAGCAGGTTCCCCCGGTCCCCGAGTGGGCCGAGGAAGCGGCCAGGCTCGGCATGGATTGCCCTTACTGAGCCTCTGACCCCGGTGATGCCTGATCGGACGAAAGCTGGCCCGGCTTGAGCGGGCCGGCTTTTTTTTCACCCTTGACGCGAATGGAAAGAGGAGTAGGATTGTGAACAAGCGTTTTAAACAACTGTTTTAGGCTTTTGAGCCTGAAGGGGGCGCAAGACTTGGATGACACGGTGAAGGAACGGTTGCTTTCGGCGGCCAGGGCGCTTTTCTCCCAAAAAGGGTTCGACGGGACGTCCGTGAGAGAAATCGCCAGGGCCGCGGGGGCCAACGCGGCAGCCGTATCGTACTACTTTGGCGGCAAGGAGGACCTCTACCGGGCCGTCCTGGAGGGAATCTGGGCGGAGCTGGAGCGGCACTTCGGGACGGTCATGTCCCGGGACCGGTCACCGATGGAGCGGATCGAGGGATTCGTGCGGGGACTGTTTGCCTTTCACGCGGCCAATCCTTCCCTGATCCGTTTCATCAACCGTGAAATGGCTGACCCGACCCCCTGCTTCGAGACCGTGATCGTCCCTCACGTGGAGAGGGTGGCGGGGATGCTGAGGGCCTCGATCTCCGAGGCCGTCACGGAAGGGGACCTGAAGAAGGGCACGGACCCGGCCGTCGCGGCCCTGCTGCTCGCGTCCATGTCGAACTACCTGTTCCTCGTGGGACCGGTGGCCCGGAAGGTGATCCTCGAGCCGGAACAGAACCTTGAAGGCCTGCCGGAGGCGATCCTCTCGCTGTTCCGGGAAGGGGTGGCCTGCCGTGAAGCATAGGATCCTGGCAGTCCTTTCGTTGGTGGTCCTGGCGATTGCAGCCGGCGTGGCGCTGTGCCGCTTTCTCGGGAACGGGAGAAACGGCGCCATCGTCGCGGCGGGGACGATCGAGGTCAGGGAGGTCGTCGTGACGGCCAAGGAATACGGGACCCTGGCCGAGCTCGCGGCCCGGGAGGGGGACGCCGTCAGGAAGGGGCAAGTGCTGGGCCGCCTCTATCGACCCGACCTTGAGGCATTGGTTCGGCAGGACAGGGAAGGCCTGGCGCGGGCGAAGTCGGTCCTGGAGGACCTGAGAAGCGGCCCCCGGCCCCAGGAGATCCGCGAGGCGGAAGCCTTCGTCAAAGCGGCCGAAACCCGTTTCGGCCTGGCCCAGGCCGACTTCGTGCGTTTTTCGGCCCTATACGCGGAAAGGGTCATCGCAAGAAAGGAAATGGACGACGTCACCGCACGCCGCGACCTCGCATCCAGCGACCTCTCTGCGGCCCGGCAGAGGCTTTCCCTTGTCAGGTCGGGTACGCGATCCGACGTGGTCAGGGCCCAGGAGGCCGAGGTCCGCAGGCTGGAGGCCTTGCACCGGGTGACACTCTCCCGGGTTGCGGATACGGTCCTGGTTTCCCCGAAAGACGGCGTGGTCCTTTCGAAAAACTTCGAGGAAGGGGAATTCCTCCCCGCAGGAGCTGCCCTGGCGACCGTGGCGGACATGTCCGATTGCTGGGTGAAGATCTACCTTCCCAGCACCGTTCTCGGCAGGCTGAAGATTGGGCAGGAGGCGGACGTCCGGGTCGATTCCTTTCCGGGGAAGGTTTTTCGGGGAAGGGTCCGGACCATCTCGGACCGGGCCGAGTTCACCCCGAGGCAAAGCCTGACGACCGAAGAACGGGCCAACCTCGTTTTTGCGGTGGAGATCGCCGTCGAGAACGCGGACGGGGCGCTCAAGCCCGGCATGCCGGCGGACGTGACGCTTCATGTTGATTGAGGCCGAATCCCTTTCTTTCTCCTTCGGGAATCGAAGGGTCCTGCGCGAGGTTTCCCTTGGAGTCCGCGAGGGGGAGATCTTCGGTCTCGTGGGGCCGGACGGCGCTGGAAAAACGACCCTGGTCCGCATCCTGGCGGGTGTCCTTCGCCCGGAGCAGGGACGCCTGTCCGTCCTGGGCTCAGGTGCCCCGGAAAAGGTGAGGGGCAGGCTGGGCACGGTCCCCCAGGCTTTCACCCTTTACGGGGACCTCACGGTCTGGGAGAACATCCGGCTTTTCGGTGCCCTTTACGGGGCGGCCCCGGGGGAAGTCGAAGAAAGGGGGAGGGAGATTTTGACCTTCACGAACCTTCTTGCCTTCTCCGACCGCCTGGCAGATGCCCTTTCCGGGGGAATGAAGCGGAAGCTGGCCCTGGCTGCCGGCCTGATGCACAGCCCCAGCCTCCTTATCCTGGACGAACCGACGACCGGGGTCGATCCCGTTTCCAGGCGGGAGATCTGGAGGCTCCTCTATGACCTGAACCGCCGGGGCATCACGATCTTCGTCACGACTCCCTACATGGACGAGGCGGAACTTTGCACGCGAACCGGTTTCCTGCACGAGGGAAGGCTTTTGGCCTGTGATTCTCCGAAGGCGATCTGCCGGGCTTTCCCTCGGCATGTCCTGGAGGTCCGGGCGCAGGCCAGGAACTTGAGGCCCCTGCTCGCGGGAGTCCCGGTGCGGGAGGTCAACGCCTTCGGCAGCGCGTTCCACCTCGTGGTCGACGATCCCGTCGAGGCCCGCAGGCAGGTGGAGCAAGCCCTGGATCGAGCGGGAGTGAGTGTCCTGTCCCTCAGGGAGATTCCCCCCAGCCTCGAGGACGCCTTTGTCGAGATGGCCAGGGAGGTCCCCTGAAATGAACGCGGTGGTGGCGCGGGACCTGACCCGCAGGTTCGGTTCCTTTACGGCGGTCGACCACGTCTGTTTCTCGATCCCCCAGGGATCGGTCTACGGTTTCCTGGGGCCGAACGGTTCCGGGAAGACCACCACGATCCGGATGCTGACGGGAATCCTGGAGCCGACCGAGGGAAGCGCCGTCATTCTCGGGCTGGACATCGCCGGGGACCGGGATGCGGTCAAGTCGAGGCTGGGGTACATGTCGCAGCGGTTCAGCCTTTACGATGACCTGACGGTTTCCGAGAACCTTGAGTTTTACGCCGGGATGTTCAGCCTCCCCAGGTCGGTCGCCCGTGGACGGATCGAGGAAGTGGTCGGGATGGCCGGCCTCTCCGGGAGGACCCGGGACCTTGCGGGATCCCTTTCAGGGGGCATCCGCCAGAGGCTGGCCCTGGGTTGCGCGATCCTGCACAGGCCCGAGCTCCTTTTCCTGGACGAGCCCACCAGCGGTGTCGACCCGGTTTCGAGAAGGAGGTTCTGGGACATCATCTACGAGCTGGCGGCGGGGGGG
>AQRZ01000012.1 GCA_000402835.1 Synergistetes bacterium JGI 0000079-D21 | reverse complement strand
TCGGCTCCACCGCTTTGACCAAACCGGTCCTGCACGGAAACGAACTTGACCGGAACGGGAGAAGACTGGCAGACCAGTTCCGCGATCGCCCCCCCAAGGCCACCCGAGCTGCTGTGCTCTTCGGCGACCACACAGCAACCCGTTCTTCGGACCGAAGCCGTGATCGCCTGTGCGGGAAGCGGCTTGACCGAATAACAGTCGATCACTTCCGCCTCGATGCCTTGCTGGCAGAGGATCGCGGATGCCTTGAGCGCTTCGTGCACCATCGTACCACAGGCGCAGAGGGTCACCCCATCGCCTTCCCGCAAAATGGAGGCTCCTCCCGGCTGGAAACCGGATCCGTCCGGCCTTGGAAGCTCGGGCAGCGGAAGCGGGCAAAGCCGGAAAAAGTACGGTCCGCTCCCCCTAATGGCTTCCTTGACAAGTTGCCCTGCCGAGGGTCCGTCCGAAGGCACCACGATCGAAACGTTCGGGAGCGCCCTCAAAAAGGCCAGATCCTCCAGGACCTGGGTCATCGTCCCGTCTTCTCCTCCGGTGAGCCCCGCGTTGGTCAGGAGGAAACTGACCGGCAGAGAGGGGATCGCGATCGCAGCCCGAAGGGCGTCATAGGCTTGAAAAACAGGAAGGGGCGAGGGGGAATGGATCCAGACCTTGCGTCCCGAAAGGGCTAGTCCCGCAGCAAACAGCACCGTATCCTTCGCAGACAAGGCAGGCGCCAAGAACTGGTTCGGGTATTCCTTCCCGAAAGACTCCAGAACATCCTCTTTCTTCTTGCCGGCCGTCAGGAGGAAAAGAGAAGGATCCAGCGCAGCCTGTTCACGGAGGGTTTCCAGTATCGCCTCTTCCATGCCTCCAAGGACTCGTTCTTCGCTCATCGATCCATCTCCTCCAAAAGCCTTCTCCCGGTTTTCTCGAGTTCGAGCAGGGCACGTTCCACCCGCTCCCGGTTCGGAAGCTCAAAAGCCTGCCAAGTGCCGTTTTCCAAGGAGGCAACTCCTTTTCCCCAGCGGGTTTTCGCGATAACCGCCCTCGGGCGTCCTTCCGCCGGTGCACTTTGGGAAAAAGAATCCGCCAGCGCTTCGATACGGTGTCCGTCACAGATCACGGTTTCCCACCCGAAGGCCTCGAACCGCTCCGCAACGGCTTCCGTAAGCATGGCTTCAACCCCGCTCCCTTGCGGTCCTTGTTCGTGGAGCTCGGCGACAGCGGTCAGGCGGCCCAGGCGCAATTTCGACGCCGACTGGGCGGATTCCCAGATCGAGCCCTCGTGCAGTTCATCGTTCCCAACGAAACAGAAGACCCTAGCGGGCAAATGATCCATCCTGCAGGCAGCCGCGATCCCGTTTGCGATCCCCAGGCCGATGCCGGGCCCGCTTCCGGGAGCTTCGACCCCTGCCGTTCTCCTGGGATCGAGGGTTCCCTGGAGCATCGCCCCTAGCCTGCGATAGCTCCAAAGTTCTTCCCGCTCGAAGAACCCTTTCCTCGCAAGGATTGCATAAAGCGCTGGAGCCACATCGGATTTCCCCACCACCAGCCTGTCCCGTTCCGGCCATTTCGGGTCTTGCGGTTTCACCGACAGGCCGTAGAAATAGAGAACGGTCAGGATGTCGACAACAGACAGTGAAGAACCGAGGTTGGACGCCCGGCTCAACCCCACCATCCGCACGACATCCTTCCGAACTTCCAGGGCCGTCCGTTTCAGTTCAAGAATTTGATCCCGGTTCATTCCATCATCTCTCCCCGAGGCTCAAATAGGTTTCCCGGAAAATTCTTCCGACATCTTCCCTTAAACCAGAAATCCTCTGAAGGCGATCTTCGGCCGGAATCGAAATCGCCATCCCGGGCTTCCAGGTCGGCACGTTCAGCATCTCCGCAAACCCCTGGACTTTCGGATCGTAGGGAACCGACAGAAGAGGGATCCCTGCCATCGCGGAAAGAATGCAAAAATGCAGCCGCATCCCAACCGCTCCCATGCACCCTCCAGGAAAAGCGAGGGAATCCCTTGCCCCTGGATTCCACCGATCGATTCCTTCCAGCTCGAGCAGTCCGCGACAGCCAAGCTCCTCCATCGTCCTGGCATCTTCTTCGGCCAAGGCGATGCCGCGGANCGAAAGCCCGCGGGACCTCGCATACTCTCCAACCTTTTCCGCAACTTGTTCAGGCAAGCCGTTTCTCCACGGGCGGATGTTCAAGGCCAGCCTCGGCTCCCCCGCTTTTCCGTCGAAGGGTAGCGAGTCCAGCCCGAAAACCAGGTCAGGGGAGAAGACCGCCCCCAGTCCCCACCCAGCGAGGGTCTCCATGGAAAGGCGATCCCGTACCCCCCTGCGCTCACAGGCAGATAAGGCATCACGGGCAAGAAACCTCTGGAGGGTCCCGTTCAATGGCCCGACGGACTGACCGAAGCACCACGGTCGGCAGTTCGCCAGCTTTGCCATCCGAACGATTCCCCAATAGTAGAGCGGCGAGCGGAAACTGGTGGAATCCTGAAAAAGTCCGCCTCCTCCCAGGAGGAGTGTCCGGCTTTCCCTCAAAGCGGCGAAGACATCTCTCATGTTCCATCGGTTTACGGCAGCGGTACCCAGAAAACGGGTCGTTTCGGCAACATCATTGGATAGGACAACAATCCTGTCCCGCTGGACGCCGCAGCCCTCCAGGAGCCGAACGGCGGCCTGGGCGAGGAGCTCGTCCCCCAGGTTCCCGAAACCATAGTAGCCACATAGAGCCACATCGAAACGGCGCCCTAATTCCAACGGACAGGCCTCCATCTCGAAACCAGCGGAAGCAGCCCGAACTTCAACAGGCAGATGAGGACCATCCCCATGGCGATTCCAGTCCACCAGCCATTGAAAACCCGGAAAAGAATGAACGGCAAGCGGGTGTGAAAGTGGCAGAAGCTGTTCACGGCCGAGGCAAAGCCGATCGAGGCCGCCACTCGCGGCAGGATCCATGCCTGGCGCCCCCAGTTCGCCCTTGCCATGGCGTACCACAGGATCAGGGCCGGGTAACCGATGAAGAGCTCCTTTGTCCTTGGGCGGGCTACCAGCGCCCGCTCCAGCAAATCCCTCAGGGTCCTCTCCCAGCCGCCGACGAAGGCCGTGTTGTCGCTTCGTAGCGCCAGCACTCCGGCAGCAAGGAGGATCACACAAACCAGGAGGAACTCGAGCCAGACCATCGGCCTGGCAAGCAGTTTGCGGGGGCTTTCGGGAGCGACCCCGGTCAGGAAGTCATGGGCCAGGACCAGTATCGGGGGCAACAACAAGGTCATTTTGACCCCTGAAAAGGGCTGGAGCCTTAGCATCGTCATCGGAGTGCTGAAGAAAGCCGCTAGAGCGAGCCCTCCCGTGATGGTGAGCAACAGGGCCCCCAATAGCCCGAAAACCGGTTTCCGCACCTCGCCGAGTGCCCAGAGACACACTTCTGCAGCAAGGAAAGCGCTTCCGAAGGCTCCAGAGAGCCTGGCCACCAGCGGCAGGCGAAGCATCAAAAACGCCAGTACGGTGCCGCCCGCAAGGAGAACGGCCGCTTCCTGCCACCCGGCCGGTTCACTCATTTTCCCGGAAAACCGTAGGAACAGCCGCACGCAGAGAAGGGCCACCGCCAACCCGTAAGCAGAGGCTCCCGCAGGAGAATTTGGCCAGTCCCCGATGGGCTCGGGCCATCCGCTCCGATACCCTCTCCGTTCCAGGTCTTCACGAATTCGGTTCATATCGGACAAAACAGCGGCATAGCGGCCTCCGGGTTCGATTTCGTAAGACCGGATCAGCAGCAACGGCACGGATCGTTCCACGAAGGCACGAACCATCCGTTCGACGATGGCATCCCTGGAAATCCGCTTCACCAGGATCTCGTCCGTGGTAACGCTGTGAATCGGGACCAAGGCAGGATAGGAGGAACGGTTCAGCCTTTCAGCCCCGTATTGCCGGCTGAATTCGGCCTGTGCCAGGAAAAGTCCCTTTTCCCGGATCCATTCACCGATCCTTTGGATATCCGGTGCACCGGGAACGAAAAGCCCCTGCGGCAGAATCCCGCGGATCTCCGGCCGCCTGTCCGCCAGGGTTTGCAGGGAGGAAACGACGCGCTCCCCTCCTGCCCCTGGGCACGGTACTGGCCTGAAGAGTACCGGGAGGCCGGCCTTCCTCGCCAGGTCGAGCCCTTCAAAATCGGGGACCACCCCCGCTTTTTCCAGTTCAAACGCCGAACGCGGCAAAAGGAGGTATTCCATTTGAACCGTTGAATTCGAGAGAAGATCGGGAAATTTCGCCTTCAGGTAGGAGGTGGCTTCGTCCGACCAACGTCGGTCCATGGAGAAGGCGATCACCGCAAGGTCCCCGGATGCACCAGGAAACAGGGACCTGGCTTCCGGAATCCTGGCGAGCGGCCCGAAAAGGAAGCCGGACTGGCCTTCCAGTAGATCCAGGCCCGTCAGTTCGTTGACGACGATCCCTTCAAGCTTCTGCTCTTTCATCCTGGCCGCGAGGGCGGCTTTCAAATCCTGGACTTGCCCTTCGGTGTAGGCGATCTCTTTCGTCAATTCGGCGATCCGGATTTCGACCCTTTTTTGCTTGAGTTGCATGACGTTGATCCGCTGTCCCGTCAATGCGACCTTTTGGTTATACTCCTCGATTCTTGACAGAACGCTCTTTTCCCTGACCCTTGCTTCGTCGAGCTTCTTACGGTGCATCGTCACCTGTCCCTGCAGCTCCGAAAGACGGGCTTCCTCTTTCCGGATCTGTTCTTCCAGGTCCGAACCGGCTGTCGCCGCAGCCGAAAGCAAACCCGTGAGGGCGAGGAAGAAGGTACCGGCCAGGATAAGTTTTCTCAACGTCCCGATGCTCATGGGGGCCTCCCGTCACGAAGGTTTCATCGCTTCGGCAATATGCTTTTCGACCGCCACCCAGCTGCAGAGCCAGCTTAGTGAGATGCCTCCGCCGATGAGAACCAGGGCGAGCTTCAGGTAAAGCTGGGGGCTGTCGACCAGCTGGATAAAGGGCAGCGTGTTCTGGACGGAAGCCACAAAGGACTTGTACAGCACCCCGAGAACGGCCGAAGCGGCAATTGTCCCGGTAAGTCCCCAAAAGAGGCCCAGAAGGACAAACGGCAGGGCGACGAAGCCCGGCATGGCACCGACCAGGAGCATCACTTCGATTTCCTGCTTGCGGGAATAAATGGCAACCCGAATGGTGTTATAGAGCACGAGGGCTCCGGCAAGCCCGGCGAACACCAGCAGGAACAGCGAAAACACCTCGGCAAAGCGGGAAAGGCGAGCGAGTTTTTCGGCAACCTTGCCGGCATACACGACGTCTTCCACCTCCGGCATCGCGACGAGCTCCCGCGCGATTCCGGATACGCTTGAAGCCTTGTCCACCCGGACTTCCAGGCTCGCAGGGAGAGGGTTCTCTCCGAGGAGCGTGACCGCGGCGCTCTGGTTTCCGAGGCGGGCTTTCAGAAGCTCAAGCGCCTGCTCCGGTGAAATCGGCCGCACACCCGTCACGTGGGGCATTTTCTCCACTTTCTTCGCGAGCCCGCCGAGATCGGCCTTTGGCTGCAGGTAGGCCTGGACCACCAGTTCACCCTCCACGACGGAGATGACGTGCCGAGTGTTCAGCGCCAGGAGGAAGCTGCAGCCGACAAAGAAAAAAACCACCAGCACGGTCAGGAAGGTCAAGCCGCTGATGCCAGGACTCCGGCGAATCAAACGCACGGTGTCGCGAACGGCAAAGCTAAAGCTCCTCATCGACTTCGTACCTTCCCCTTTCCTGGTCACGAACGATCCTGCCCATCTTCAGCTCTACGACCCGCTGCCTGTATGCATCCACAAGGTACCGGTTGTGCGTCGCCATGATCAGGGTCGTTCCCGAGGCGTTGATCGACAGGAGAAGCTGCATGATTTCTCCTGCCGTCTGCGGATCGAGGTTGCCGGTCGGTTCATCGCAAAGCAGAAGAAGGGGATCGTTGGCAATCGATCGGGCAATGGAAACCCTCTGTTGCTCCCCACCCGAAAGTTCCCTTGGGTACAGGAATCGCCGCCTCCACATCCCCACGCAGTCAAGGACTTCTCCTGCCCTGTCGATTGCCTCCTTCCTGGAAGCTCCAACCGCTTCCAGGACGAAGGCGACGTTTTCCAGGGCAGTGCGGTCTTCGAGAAGCCTGTAGTCCTGGAAGACCATCCCCACGGCTCTCCGGTATTGGCAAACCCTTGTTCGCCTCAGCTTCCTCAGGTTGTATTCGCCGACGAAAACCTGCCCACGAGTCGGCAGGAGTTCCCGATTCAGGATCCTCAGGAGGGTCGTCTTTCCTGAACCGGTCGGCCCAACGAGGTACACGAAATCTCCCTTGGGTACGTTCAGGAAAACGTCTTCCAGGGCGGTAATGTCCTCTCCGAACGTTTTCGTTACACCCGCCATTCGAATTTCCAAGCTAACGCCTCCTCATCGTCCAGGCCTGCGATGCGGCGCTCAGGATTTCCTTGAAGGACAAGCCGTAATATTCCAGCAGCTCCTCGGCTCCACCGCTTTGACCAAACCGGTCCTGCACGGAAACGAACTTGACCGGAACGGGAGAAGACTGGCAGACCAGTTCCGCGATCGCCCCCCC
>AQRZ01000011.1 GCA_000402835.1 Synergistetes bacterium JGI 0000079-D21 | reverse complement strand
CGCGGGCCTCCCCTACGCTTTCAAGGGCCAGATGAATAACGAGGGGATCGTCGGGGGGAGTCCCTACGGGGCGACGACGGTCGCGGGAACGAGCGGAGAGCGTTCCCCCGGGGAGATCGACCTGGCGGGGGCGCGTTTTCAAGGGAAATACATCGCTTCCCTTGCAGCCGCACTGGCCCCGAAGAGGGTCGAGATCCTGGAAAAGCTATAAAAACAGGGAACTGGCCGGAACTTCGGCGTTTTGCCGAACTTCCGGCTTTTTTTTTGTGCACTTGGAAGTATAATGATCCTTTGTCCGGTTCAGGCCGGGAAAACTTCAATCTGGAAGGATCGGTCAGATGAGAGACCTCGCGAAAATCAGGAACGTTGCCATCATTGCGCACATCGACCACGGGAAAACCACGTTGCTGGATTCCATTTTCAGGGCCGCGCGCGTTTTCCGGGAGAACGCACGGGTGGAAGAACGCGTCATGGACAACAACGAACTCGAACGGGAAAGGGGCATCACGATTCGGGCCAAGCACTGCTCGGTGGAATGGGGAGACACCCTGATCAACATCATCGACACCCCCGGGCACGCAGATTTTTCCGGAGAAGTGGAACGAGTTCTTTCGATGGTGGATTCGGTCCTTTTGCTTGTGGACGCCAACGAGGGCCCCATGCCCCAGACGCGGTACGTTCTGATGCGGGCCCTGAAGGCCGGCTTGAAACCCATCGTCGTGGTCAACAAGGTTGACCGGCCGAATGCCTCGGTGCAGAATGCCCTGAACTCGACCTTCGACCTGTTCTTCGAGCTTGGGGCAACCGAGGAACAGGCGGATTTCCCGGTCCTATACGGATCCGGCCTGCATGGCTGGTTTGTCCGGGACCTGGAGAAAGACGAACGCAAGGGGATGGATGCCCTTTTCGAGACCATCGTGGAGAACGTTCCTCCCCCGTCGGGGGACCCGGAAAAACCCTTTCTCCTCCAGGCCACCACGTTGGCCTGGAATGACTACATCGGCAGGATCGGTTGCGGGAAGGTCCTGCAGGGACGGATACGCACCGGCGATCCGATCCTCCGGACGAGTACCGCCTGGGCGGGTCCCGATCGCAAGAAGTGGGAGGTCTGCGGGACGGAAAGCGCGAAGGTCACGCACCTGTGGGTTTCCCGGGGTCTACAGCTTGTCGAGGTCGAAGAGGTCGGGGCCGGGGATGTCGTATGGATCGCGGGCCCGGAAGAGATCGGGATAGGCGACACACTGGCCTCCACGGAAATTCAGGATGTCGTTCTGCCGCCGCTGACGATCGAAGAACCGACCGTTTCGATGTTTTTCCTGGTGAACACGGGCCCGTTTTCAGGCAAGGAGGGCCGTGCCGTCACCCTGAGGCAGATCCGGGACCGATTGATGCGGGAGGCCCGGGTCAACGTCGCACTGCGGGTCGAGGACATCGGCCGACCGGACGGGATCAAGGTTTCCGGGCGGGGTGAACTGCACCTGGCAATCCTGATCGAGGAAATGCGCAGGGAAGGGATGGAATTCTGCGTGTCAAGGCCGGAAGTCATCACGGCCAGGGATGAGCAGGGAAACCTCCTGGAACCGATCGAACAGCTGATCATCGATGTCCCGGAGGAACACCAGGGAGTCGTGATCGAGAAAGTTTCAAAACGGAAAGGCGAGTTCACCAGCGTCCAGAACCTTGGAACCGGGCTTTTGCGGCTGGAGTTCAACATCCCGACGCGCGGGCTCATCGGATACCGGAGCGAATTCCTGACCGACACGCGAGGACTCGGGATCATGTCCTCCCGGTTCATCGGCTACGACCTGTGGCGAGGCGAAGTCGCGGGCAGGAACCGGGGTTCCCTGGTGAGCATGGACACCGGCGAGGCAACGAGCTACCAGCTGGAGAACCTGCAGGAAAGAGGGATCCTTTTCATTTCCCCGATGGATCGCGTGTATGAAGGGATGGTCGTTGGAGAACATTCCAGGGCCAACGATCTGCCTTGCAATCCCACCAAGAAGAAGCATGTGACGAACCACCGGTCTGCCACCAAGGACAACACGGTCATCCTGGATGTCCCTAGGAGGCTGACCCTTGACTCGGCCCTGGAATGGATCGCGGAAGACGAACTGGTTGAGGTTACGCCGCTTTCGGTGAGAGTCAGGAAGACGATCCTGAATCACGACGCACGGAAAAAAGCCGCGCGGAAGGCGGGGGCGGAAGAGGTCGTGGCGTAGCTGCCGGGAGGGAAAAAACGTGAAGGGATTCGTTTTCAACGCGCCGAACACCGTGGTGTTCGGCAGCGGGTCGGTTGATACGGTTGCGGAGCACGTAGCGCGCCTCGGTTGCCGGCGTCCCCTGGTCCTAACCGGGCCGAGCATCGGAAATTCACCCCTTCTGGCTTCCGTGAAGGAGCCGCTCGAGCGCTCCGGGCTCGATTACGGGATCTTCAGCGAAGTGACCCCGGAACCGCCTGCGGAAATCCTCGTCGGGGCAGCCGACAGGATTCGAAAAGAAGGATACGACTTGTTGATCGGCTTCGGCGGCGGCAGCACCATGGATTTCACGAAGATCGCCGCGATCCTGGCCGTCCACGACCTGCGGATCGAAGACCTGGCCGGGAACGACCGGGTACCCTCAAAAGGGCTCCCGACGATCATGATCCCTACGACAGCCGGGAGCGGATCGGAAGTTTCTCCGGTCGCGGTTCTTTCGTTTCCCGGGGAAGGGATGAAACGGGGGATCGCGAGCCGGTTCCTGGTTCCGGACGCGGCGGTCGTGGATCCTTCCCTGACCCTCGATTTGCCTCCCGGCATCACGGCCAATACCGGCGTGGACGCTCTGATCCACGGCATCGAGTCCTTCCTTTCGGTCAAGGCAAACCCGCTGAGCCAAAACCTTTCCCTGATGGCCTGCGAGCATCTCTCGGCGAACCTTTTACGCTCGGTTCGATTCGGCCGGGACCTCGATGCTCGTGAAGGAATGTCCCTGGGAAGCCTGATCGCCGGGCTCGCCTTTTCGATGGCCGGGACGGCTGCCGTTCATGCCCTTGCCTACCCCCTCGGCGGGCAGTTCCACGTGCCTCACGGAGCGGCGAACGCCGCCATGCTTCTGCCCGTTCTCAAGTTCAACCTCCCCGCCAGCAGGGAGCGATACACGCGGCTTGCGATGGCCTTCAAGGTCGTGGTGCCGGCGGATACGGAAAAGTCTGCCCAGGCTTTCCTCCGGGCGGTAGAAGGCCTGGTCCGGGAGGCAGGGGTCCACACGCGTCTTAGGGACCTTGGCATTCCAAGGGAAGCCATTCCCTCGATGGCGGAAGCCGCGATGCGGGAAGTCCGCCTTCTGGAGAACAACCCCCGTCCGTTGACGAAGGAAGACGCAGAACTGCTTTATTCGGAAGCCTGGTAGGAACCGAGGATCGGCTCCAGCCGCTGCAGGATCGGCTTGACGTGGGAGCCCCTCCAGAAGATTCGCCCGCACGAGTTGCAGGCGTTGAAGGCATCGTAGTACAGGCGGGTCAGGGGCAGCAGCCGGTCGAGCACCTTTTCTTTCTCGACGGGGACCAGGATGCCGTTGCAGTGGAGGCACCGGGAAAAGGGCCTTGCGAGTCGTGCCAGCCCGTACTCCAGGACCACTTCTTCCAGCTGCCTCCAGGGATCTTCCGCGCGAAGAAGGCACCCGTAGGCCACGATGCGCCTCTTCAGGAGATTTCGGTCCCGGGAAAGGACGACCCGGTTTTCGCGGTTGGCCTTGATGCAAATTTCCCGGTCATCGAGGCGGGAATCGATCGAGGTGTCGAAACCGATTAGCCGGAGAAGCTTTCCGGCCCCGGCGACGTTGTTGTCCGCGATGAAGGCGATCTCCCCCGGGTGGGGAACCCGGCCGTCGGCGTTCCACGGGGACGGTCTCGGCGGAGTGTGCGGGTAAACCTCCAACCGATCTTCAAAGTTCACCGGGGCCAGGAAGTCCGAATCCCTTCCGTTGATCCGGATCCGAGCGACTTCCGTGTGGGGGATCCCAAGGGTTTCCACGAGATCCTTCGCAGCCCTCGGGAAGGCCCATACCGGGGGCTGCTTCGCCCTCTTCGAGACAATTTCCGCGAGTTTCCCATGGAAGAGGATCTCAGGCATTCGTGCAGGAACCTCCACTCTTGTTCTGTCGGGGGCACGGTGCGAAAATGGCCCCATGTCCACGACACCGACCGAGAAGATCACCCTGCAGGGTGAAATCGAACGAGTAACCTACCGTGACGAACGTACCGGCTACAGCGTCGTCCGCCTGAACGTCTCCAGCCTCGGGCGGACGATCACCGCGGTGGGAATCTTCCCCTTCGCATCGGCAGGAGAAACGGTTGCCCTTTCGGGGGAGTGGGTGGTCCATCCCCGGTTCGGCAGGCAGTTCAAGGTCCACTCCTGCTTTCCGACCGTTCCGGTCAGTGCAGCCGGGATCGAGCGGTACCTTGGGGGCGGTTCGATACCGGGAGTTGGGCCGGTGACGGCAAGGAGAATTGTCCGGGCTTTCGGCGACAGGGCCCTGGAAATCCTCGACCGCGAACCGGAGCGGCTCGCAGGCGTCGAGGGAATCGGACGGAACCGCTTGCAGCTGATCCTTTCCGGCTGGAAGGCCCGGAACGCAGCGCGCGATGCCCTGCTTTTCCTCTATTCTGCCGGCGTAGGCACGGCCCTCGCAGAGAAAATCCTCAGGCGCTACGGGGACCAGGCGGTCGGGCGGATCCGGGAAAATCCATACCGGCTCGCGGAAGAGGTCTGGGGGATCGGCTTTCTGACTGCAGACCGCATCGCCTCCGGGATGGGGTTCAAGCCCGAATCTCCCCAGCGAATGGACGCAGGAATCCTGCACACCTTGCGAACCCTCTCTGAAGCCGGACACCTGTATTCTCCCCTCCCCCAGCTGGTTGCAAAAGCCTGCGAAACCCTCTCTGCACCTCATGAACCCGTCGTGGAAGCCATTTCCAGGGGAGTCGCCAAGGGGGACCTGGTCCTGGAGGAGCACCAGGGAGAGCAAGCGGTTTACCTGGCATCTTCCTACCAGGCCGAAACTCGGGTGGCAGCCCGCCTGAATGCCCTTCTTTCCGGGGATTTCCCCCAAGAGGCCGCTGCCCCGGATCTCGGCGATTTTCTTAACAAGTTTCCCCTGAAGCTTTCTCCCAGGCAGGTGGAAGCCCTGCGCCTCGCCGTCCGGAAGAAGGTCCTGATCATCACGGGGGGTCCCGGAACAGGCAAAACGACGCTGATCAAGGCCCTTCTCCAGCTGCACCGAAGGCAAGGAAAGCGAATCGCACTCGCGGCACCGACGGGACGGGCAGCCAAGAGGCTGCAGGAGACGACGGGAACCCCGGCCCGGACGATCCACCGGATGCTCGAATACAAGGTGCAGGACGGGACTTTCGCGCGCAACGCGAAAAACCCATTGTCCTGCGACCTGTTGGTCGTTGACGAAGTATCGATGCTGGACGTGCACCTGGCTGCCCATCTGCTGGAGGCTGTCCCATCCGAGGCTTCCCTCATCCTTGTCGGAGACGCGGACCAGCTTCCATCCGTAGGGCCCGGCAACATCCTGAAGGATTGCATCGAATCCGGGAAGGTTCCCGTCGTCGAGTTGAACGAGATTTTCCGCCAGAGCCGGGAGAGCCTGATCGTGGTCAATGCCCACCGAATCAAGGACGGGCAAATGCCGGTATTCGCCCGCCAGGGCGGATTTTCCGGAGGATTCTGCTTCATCCCCGAAGAAGATCCCGAAAAAGTCGCCTTGAAAGTCTGCGAACTCGTGACCCGGACCTTGCCGAACCGCTTCGGCCTTGACCCGATGGAAGAGATCCAGGTTCTCTGCCCCATGCACAAGGGAGAAGCCGGGGCCATTGCGCTCAACGAACGGCTGCAAGCCGCCCTGAACGGCGGGGCTGAATCGCTGCACCGTGGCGGTCGGGTTTTCAGGGTCAAAGACCGGGTCATGCAGATCCGAAACGATTACGAAAAAGAGGTCTTCAACGGCGACATCGGAAGGATCCTGGGAATCGACCCGGAAGGCCAGGTGGCCGTCGTGGCCTTTGACGGAAGGGCGATCCCCTATCCTTTCGAAGACCTTGACCAGCTGGTTCCTGCTTATGCGATCACCGTTCACAAATCCCAGGGTTCCGAGTACCCGGCTGTGGTTCTGCCGATCACGACCCAACATTACATGATGCTCCAGCGAAACCTTCTTTACACGGGGCTCACGAGGGCCAGGCGGTTCGTCGTCCTTGTCGGAACCCGGAAAGCCATTGCAATTGCCGTCCGGAACGATCGGGTTCAGCAGCGCTGCAGCAGGTTGGCCTGCCGCTTNGCGGGATCCTGCGGTTCTTAAAGGAATTCTACGATTTCGGCCGGGGAGATCGCGATGGAGAGGCTCCAGGCCCCCCTGCCCCGCCTTTCCAGCCGAATGAGCCCACCCGGGGCCATCGGAAACGCGTCTGCGTCGGCTCGGCCGCAGAGGAGCAAGCCCGCCAGCCT
>AQRZ01000010.1 GCA_000402835.1 Synergistetes bacterium JGI 0000079-D21 | reverse complement strand
CTCCCGGCTTATGGGGTCTTAGCGTCCGTTTCCAAACGTTATCCCCCTCCTGCTGCCATGTCCTCACGCGTTACTCACCCGTCCGCCACTATCGGCACCTTCCAGCGAACCTTCCAGTACCGACCGTCCGACTTGCATGTGTTAAGCACGCCGCCAGCGTTCGTCCTGAGCCAGGATCAAACTCTCCATGGCTTTCCTGCCGAAACGCCCTCTTCCCTCTCTCTTTCCTTACGCTTGTCAAGGTGCTGATGTGAATTGGTACCTTACTGCCGAGCCCCTCTCTCGAGGGGCAAGGGGCATAATACATCGCCTGCCGAATCCTGTCAACACCTACGGAAGGTTTTCCTTCCCCGTGCCTTACAGCCCTTGATGCAACAAACGCTTACAAAGCCTCCCAGGTGCCCCGGAATGAACAAGGCACCCTTCCGATTCTGAGAGTTTTCGTTTTTAATTCCCGCCCGGATCCTAGATGTCTTCTTCTTCGAGCTCGAGCAGTTCTTCCTCGACGAGGTCGGACTGGGGCAGTTTTTCCCCGCTTGAGACCGCCTCGGCCGCGGGTGCCTTCGGAACCAGCAAGGCATTCCCTTGCCCCGCCTTTTCCAGGATCTCCTTCTTGATCTCTTCCATGAGCGCCGGTGTCTCCAGGAGGTATTTCGACACCTTCTCCTTTCCCTGCCCGAGGTTTTCGCCCTTGTACGCCAGCCATGATCCCTTGCGCCGGATCACTTCTAGGTCTATGGCCATGTCCACGACCGCCATCTCGGCCGGAACACCCTTTCCATAAATCAGGGAGGTGTGCGCGGTCCGGAAAGGCGGCGCGAGCTTGTTCTTGACGACCTTGATCCAGAGTTCGTGCCCGAGGGTATCGTCTCCCTGGGTTATGGCTTTCCCCCGACGGACCTCGATCCGCAGGGAGCTGTAGAATTTCAGGGCCCGGCCGCCCGTCGTGGTTTCCTGCGGGCCGCCGTAGCCCATGGTGGAGATCTGGGCTCTCAGCTGGTTGATGAAAATGACGACCGCCCGGCTCTTGGAGATCGCCGCCGTCAACCTTCGAAGGGCGTACGACATGAGACGGGCCTGGAGACCGACCTGGGTGTCTCCGATTTTCCCGTCGATCTCGGCCTGCGGGGTCAGCGCAGCCACCGAATCGACGACGATGATATCCACCGCCCCGCTACGGACGAGGGATTCGAGAACGTAAAGGGCCTGTTCTCCACTATCGGGTTGTGCGAGATAGAGTGACGGCACGTCAACTCCGAGGCTTGCGGCCAATCTCGGGTCCAGCGCGTGCTCCGCGTCGATGAAAGCCGCGATCCCGCCCGCCTTTTGTGCCTCTGCGACGGCGTGGAGAGCGATCGTGGTTTTCCCGGAACCTTCCGGCCCGAAAATCTCGACGACCCTTCCCCGGGGCAGCCCTCCGACGCCAAGCGCGACATCCAGCGGGAGGACCCCGGTCGGGATCACCTCCACTGCAACGTTTGTCTGGTCACCGAGGCGCATGATCGCCCCGTCTCCGAATTTCCCCTTGATATCCTCCAGGGCCTGTTCGAGGATATCTTCCCGCGTTAGAGCTCCCTTGCCGTTCTTTGCCATTCCAGGATGGCACCTCCTTTGGCCTAAACCCTATAAAGCGGAAAAGTCGCGATGGGGGAATAGAGGGGACCTCCCGGCCGCAACTCGCTTCTCATCAAGGTGACGAATCCCACTTTCCACCGCCCCATCGGAGGGTCGGACTCGCTCAGGTTTTTCGCCAGGGCCAGGGTGAAGTCCCCTGGATCCTTGATCCGTGCCAGCGTGAGGTGCGGACGGAACGGTCTCGTTTCCGGCTCGAATCCCAGGCTGACCGCAAGTCCTTCCACGGTCCTCCAGAGCTCGTGGAGGGGGCCCGTCTCGCCTGCCAGGTCCATCCAGAGGACTCGCGGAGCCCGGTAGTTCGGGAACGCCCCCACCCCGGACAGCTCAAGGTAAAAAGTCCTGTGCTCCTTTGCCGAGAGAGCCCCGGGAAGCCTGTTCCTCAGCTCCGTGAGCATTTCCGGTGGCTGCTCGCCCAGAAACTTGAGGGTCAGGTGGACCGCATCCGCTTGAACCCACTTGAGCCTTGGAGCCAGTCTCCTGAGAGATTCAAGCCATTCTCTGAGGGTTGCGCGGAGAGTCGGTTCCGGTTCAATGCAAAGGAACGCCCGCGTCCTTTCTCCCATCGGCTACCCCTCCTTCAGGGTTCTCCACAGCGTTTCCAGCGCAATCGCGGTCGCCCATCGTCGGATGTGGGCGCGATCGCCGGCCAGGTTTCGCTTGAAGGCCTTTCGGCTGCTTGGACCGGATACCGCGAACCAGACCGTTCCAACCGGTTTCGCTTCGGTGCCTCCTTCAGGCCCGGCAATGCCCGTAACGGCGACCGAAAGATCCGCCCCGAAGACCCGGCGAGCCCCATCAGCCATCTCGAGGGCGCATTCCCCGCTAACCGCGCCGTGGGCCTCGAGGGTTCGACGTTTGACCCCGAGAAGATTGGCCTTGGCTTCGTTCGAATAACAGACCGCGGTTCCCTGGAAGACCCGGGAAGCTCCGGGCACGTCCGTGATCGCTGCCCCCACCAGGCCGCCGGTGCAGGATTCGGCGCAGGCCAAAGAGATTCCTTCCCTTGCGGCACGGGTGACGATCGCGGGAGGCAGGTCGGTTTCCCCGTCTTCCAGGCAGTCGTCCGGCAGTTCTTTCCGCACCCTTAAAACGGCAGACTCGACCTCTTCGGCTTCCCCCCTGAACACCAGCGTGACGAGCCCGGCGGAAGGAAGGATCGAAACATGAAGGGTCCGCTTCAAGAGCAGGTCGGCGAGTTTCTCGGCCAGGAGGCTTTCCGGCCAACCGGCCACCACGACCTGCTTCCAGGTGCCCCTTCGCTCGATCCGCGGCAGGAAGTGCGCTTCCGCCATTGCACGGAATTCCCATGGCACCCCGGGGAAAGAAAACACGTCCGTCCCTTTCGCGGAAAAGGCGATGCCCAGCGCCGACCCTTGCGGGTTGAGCAGCCCCCTGGCACCATCCGGGATCAGCGCCTGGGTCGAACGCGCAGCCTCGACGCGGCTCCGGAGAGGTTCCTCGTAGCGTGCGACGATACGATCGTAGGTCTGGTCATCCGCGCGCAGCGGGACATGGAGGAAACGGGCCAGGGCGAATCTCGTCCGGTCGTCGTGGGTGGGGCCGAGCCCTCCCGAAAGCACCAGGAATTCGACTTTTCCGACCCAGCCGGCCACGGTTTCCAGTATGGCCTCTTCATTATCGGGAATCACCTGGATTCCGCGGACCGGAACCCCTGCACCATGGAGCCTCGATGCCAGCCACGAGCAGTTCGTGTCCGAGCGGATACCGCTCAGCATTTCATCGCCGACCGCAAGAAGGGCCGCGCCGTTTCCCATCCCCTTCACCCCCTCGATCTACCGGAAAAAAAGCTGAAGGCCGCCACCGAAAAAGAGCCAGCTTGCACCGCGGATCAGCCCGTTGGTCAAGGCACCGCCCACGAAGTCGTCCGCGACGATCCCCCAACCGCCCGGAAGCCGTTCGGAGGTCGAAACCGGTACGGGCTTGAGGATATCGATTACCCGGAACAGGCAAAGGGCCGGAAGCCAATACCCGAACGGGAGCCCCAAGATCGCGACCCAGGTGCCGACAACCTCGTCGGCCACCACCTCGGGGGGATCTTCCCTGCCGGCCTGCTTCGCGTAGCGGCCAGAAGCCCACACGGCAAGGCCGGCAAACGCCAGGACGAACCAGGCGGGTACCGGACGGATGACCGCAATTAGGAACGCAGCGACAGACCCGACCGTCCCAGGCATCCCGGTCAAGTATCCGAGACCCCCGACGGTGGCGATCTTTCCTTCCCAGGTTTCCGGCATTCTATACCCCACCCGTTTTCACCTCCGCAACCAGATCGTGCTCCAGCGCCTCGAGAACGCTGACCCTTGCGAAAGATCCCGGCCGCAGGGAACCCCCGCCCCGGATCTCGACGAGGCCGTCGACCTCCGGCGCTTCCCGGTAGGATCGGCCCAGTGCAAGGTCCTCCCCCGGCTCGACCGATTCGACCAGGACTTCCAGCGATCTTCCTTCAAACCGCTCCTGCCTTTCCAGGGAAATTTCCTCCTGGAGGCGCATCAGCCTGTCCAGGCGGCGCTTTTTCGTTTTCTGCGGCACTTTGTCCCGAAACGTCGCGGATGCAGTCCCTTCTTCCGGGGAGAACTCGAAGGCCCCAAGCCGGTCAAAGCGGACCGAAGCCATAAAGTCGAGCAATTTCCCGAAGGCGGCTTCGTCTTCTCCCGGGTGGCCGACCATGACCGTCGTACGAAGCGCAAAATCCGGGTCCGCCTGGCGAATTCTCGAGAAAATTTCCTCCAGGCGATCCGGAGGGATCTCCCGGTTCATCCTTGCCAGGACGGCGGAATCCGCGTGCTGGACCGGGATATCGAGGTACCTCAGGAGGCGGTTGCTGTTCAGCACCTGCTCGAGCAACGCGTCATCGATACCCGAGGGGTGAAGGTACAGGAGGCGAAGCCACGTTCCCTCCGGAACAGCTCCTTCGACTTCCCGGAGAAGGAGCGGAAGCGAGCGCTTCCCGAAAAGGTCCATGCCCCAGGCTGTCAGGTCCTGCGCCACGAGGCAGATTTCCCTTGCCCCCTGCCGTACGAGCTCGAAGGCCTCTCTCGCGAGAAAATCCGGAGGAAGGCTGCGCATTCTTCCGCGAATCGAAGGGATCGTGCAATACGAGCACCGGTTGTCACAGCCTTCAGCGATTTTCAGGTACCGGCTCCAGGGGGAAGAACCCGGCAGCCCTTTCCTGCGTTCCGGGCAATAGGAGGCACCCTCCGCAAGCATTTCTCCCAGCAGGCCCCAGTCTTCGGCCTCCGCCCAAAAATCCACGGATGGGAGCTCTTTTTTGAGTTGCTCCCCGTAACGGTTCAGGAGGCAGCCTACAACCCCGATCCGCTCAAGCCTCCCTTTCTCCTTCAGCCCTTCCAGCTGCAGGATGGCGCGGATGCTCTCTTCGGTTGCCGGCCGGATAAAACCGCAGGTGTTGACGATGGCAACCCCGGCTTCTTCAACACTTTCCGCGAGTTCGTACCCCCAGCCTTCGAGGGCTGCGGCAAGACGCTCGCTGTCAACCTGGTTCTTGGCGCAGCCGAGGCTGAGCAGGAAAACCTTCTGCATCCTAGCGGACCGTAAACGAGCCATCCGGCTTGTAGAGAACCGTCACGACCTTCTGCTGCGTCGAAGGACGGCCGAGATCCTTTCCCATCCACCGGACGGACACCCCCGCCGGTTTGCCGTACCGAACCCGGATTTCCTTGTCGGAGGGGAAACTCCGGCTTTCTCCCTTCTTCAGCGTCCCTCGGAAAAGCGTTTCGCCTTCCCTTGTGACAAGGATCCAGCAGGGTTCCAGCGCGGAGATCTCCAGGGACCCGGAAACGCGTGCGCCCGGATTGCCCGTTCCAGGTCCATGTCCCGGCAGCCAGCTCAAGTCATCGCTTTGCGGTTCGACG
>AQRZ01000009.1 GCA_000402835.1 Synergistetes bacterium JGI 0000079-D21 | reverse complement strand
CTCTTGCCTCCCATCCGTGAAGGAGTTGCTGGAAAACCTATGTCCATAAGGGTCGATTCACTCTGCCACGTCTACCACTCTGGAACTCCCCTGGACCGTCTTTCTGCCCGGCTGCTTCTGCCAACCAGAGAACGGCCGACCGTCATAGGCAACCTCCAACGCATACCGCATGGGTCAGCCTTTCAAATCCAGCAGGACGAAGAATGCTACAATCCCGATCACCCCCGCAATAGCGAAGGTGTCAGATTTCTTCCACTCAAGCGGGTTCATTCGAGTCCTGCCGCTTCCGCCTTGGTAGCAGCGGGCTTCCATAGCCAAGGCTAGGTCTTCTGCTCGTTGAAAGACGATGACAAATAAAGGGACGAGAACGGGGATAAAGGCTTTCAGCCGCCGAAACAGGCCGCCGTGTTCCAGATCCGCACCCCGTGCGAGTTGGGCCCGAAGGATCCGGTCTGTTTCATCAAACAGGGTCGGGATGAAACGGAGCGAGATGGTCATCATCATCGCCATTTCGTGAGCGGGAAACCCGAATCGTTGAAAAGGCCGGAACAGGCTTTCCAACCCGTCGGAAAGTTCCATGGGGCTCGTCGTCAACGTGAGGAACCCCGCGAAAAGGACCAGGAAGAAAAGCCTCAAACCCATTCTGAGAGCCATAGTGACACCCTCCCTGGTCACGGAAACCGGTCCCCATTCCCAGAGAACGACGCCTTTCGTCAGGAAAAGGTGAATGCCGGCCGTAAAAATGACCAGCATTACAACCGGGCGGGCTCCCTGGAGAACGACCCTGAAAGGGACGCGGGAGAACCGGGCTAAAACTAGAAGCAACCCTCCCCAAGCGAGAAAGGCAACGGGGTGAACCATCAGGAAGATTCCTGCCAAAAGCACGACGACGGACAGGATCTTGCATCTAGGATCCAGGCGGTGGACGGGAGAATCTGCGGGAACGTATTGGCCTAGAGTGAGGTGGTTGAGGAATTTCAAGACCGGATCTCCCTTTCAAGGCAATCGGCCAGCAGTTCTGAGTCCAGGGTGTAGGGGACCGAATAGCCGTAACTCCTCAGCCTCGAAACAAACTCCAGGAGCGGGGGGAGACAAAGCCCCCTGACGGGTCTCTCCAGGAGTTCATCCAGCAGTGACTCCGGGGTGCCGCAGAACACGGCCTTCCCCTTTTCGAGAACGAGGATCCGATCCGCCATCGTCAATGCCAGCTCGAGATCGTGGGTGACATGCACCACGCCAAGTCCTTCTTCAACAAGCTTCTTCAGGATCCTTAGGAGTTCGTTCCGCCCATTGGCGTCAAGTCCGGCAGTCGGTTCGTCAAGGACCAGGTAATCCGGTTTCGAAACCAGGACGGAAGCGATGCAGAGGCGCCGTTTCTGACCTCCGGAAAGCTGGAGGGGACTCCGGTCAAGAAGATCCTGGGACAGTCCCAAAAGGTCCAGTGCTTTCCATGTCGAACGCTCGATTTCTTCTTCCGGGAACTTCCAGTTCCTGGGTCCAAAAGCCATCTCTTCCCGCACGGATTCCGCGAAAAGCTGGTGCTCCGGGTATTGAAAGACAAGGCCGACTTTCCGCCGTATTTCGCGCAGTTCGGCGGCTCCCGCCGTCGTCGGGATGTTATCGACCTTCACCCACCCTGAAGAGGGGAGAAGCAGCGCATTGAGATGCTGGGCAAGCGTGGATTTACCACTGCCGGTTTGCCCTACCACAGCGACCCACTCTCCCCTTTCGACAAGCAGGTCCACGCCGGAGAGGGCCTGTGTTTCCAGGGGAGTTCCAGAGTGGTAGACGTGGCAGAGTGAATCGACCCTTATGGACATAGGTTTTCCAGCAACTCCTTCACGGATGGGAGGCAAGAGGCAGGCAGGATTTCCCTCTTCTTCAGCAATCCTGTCAGGCGAACAAGCGGTGGGACCTCCAGGCCCCACTCCGGGAAATGGGGCACTTGTTCAAAGAATTCCGGGAGATCTCCCTCCCATTCGATTGCCCCTTGTTTCAGGACGACGACGCGAGTGGCATCCAGGATTTCTTCAAGGCGATGGGTGATTTGAACAAGGGTCATCCCCCTGCCGTGAAGCTTCCTCAAGATTTCTAGGACGTCTTCTCTTCCCTGGGGATCAAGCATTACGGTCGCCTCGTCAAGGACCAGGCACTCCGGTTTCATGGCAAGGGCCCCGGCAATCGCCAGCCGCTGTTTCTGCCCTCCTGAGAGGGCGTACGTCGGTGCTCTTCTCTTCTCCTCCAGCCCGACCTGCGAAAGGCAATCCCGGACGATTTCGCGGATGCTTCCGGGTGAATACCCCAAATTTTCGGGGCCGAAAGCGACATCCTCCTCGACAACCGAGGCGACGATCTGGTTGTCCGGGTTCTGGAAGACCATCGATACCCGACTTCGTATCGCCCAATGGTTTTCCTCCCTGTCGGTCCTGAGCCCGCAGGAAAAACAATCGCCCCGCGTTGGAATCAGCAGGGCGTTTAACAGCTTTGCGAGCGTGGATTTGCCGGAACCGTTCGACCCGATGAGGGCCACCCACTCCCCCCGGCGAATGGTGAGATCCACGTTCTGGATCGCGGGTGCGGTCGCGCCCGGGTACGTGAAGCTCACGTCCCGGAGCGCGCACACAGCCTCCGGTTCCATCGTTTACTGAACCAGCTCGATGATGGCCATCGGGGCGGCATCGCCCGTCCGGTTACCCAGTTTGACGATTCGAGTGTATCCCCCGGGCCGATTCGCGTAACGCGGAGAGATTTCGTCAAAGAGTTTTTTGACCGCTTCCTTGTTGTGCATCCGTGCAGCGACAAGCCGACGATCCTGGAGAGATCCCCCCTTGGCGCGCGTGATCAGCTTCTCGGAAACACGGCGCAACTCCTTCGCCTTGAGCAGCGTCGTCGTGATCTTTTCTTCCAGGATCAAGCTGGCCGCCATGTTGCTCAGCATGGCAAGCCGGTGGCTCGTGTACCGGCCCAGCCTGCGGGTATCGACTCTATGCCTCATGCACTTAGTCCTCCTTCAACGGTTCTTCCGAAGCTTCATCACCTGGCAGGGAAATCGAAAATCTCTCCAGCTTCTCTTCGATTTCCCGCAGGGAAATCTTGCCGAGATTGCGTATCTTCATCAATTCGGATCGGCTTTTGCTCACCAAGTCGCCGATCGTATGAACCCCGCCCCTCAAAAGGCAGTTTTCACTTCGTACCGACAATTCCAGGTCCTTGATCGGTCTCGACAGAATCGAATCTCCCTCCGCCAGGGCAGCCGCCCTGTCTTCCGAATGGGATGCATCCTCATGCCGCTGCAGGTCTTCCTGCCCCGTCCGCACCTGGCTTTCCCCCTCCGGAAGGCGGACCTCCTCGGCAAAAAGGGCAAAATATCCCTTGAGGATATTGGAGGCCTCGCTTACCGCGTCTGGGACCGAAACGACCCCGTTGGTCCAGACTTCGAGGACAAGGCGATCATAATCGGTTCTCTGGCCGACACGGGCATTCTGGACCTCGTATTTCACGCGCTGGATCGGAGAAAAAATGGCATCCACCATCAACGCGTCGATCGGCAAATACGAGGGTCTGGGACGATCCGTCGTGGCATATCCCATTCCCTGTTCCACGTAAAGATCCATCACGAGCCTGTGTCCCTTCTCAAGCGTCCCGATGACGCTGGAGGGATCGACGAATTCGACTTCGCTGTCCGGCTGGATGTCCGCTGCAGTGATCTCCTTTGGTCCTTCAACTTCAAGATGGAGGATACGGGCCTCCGGGCTATGGCATCGAAGCGGGATATGCTTTAGGTTGATCATCAGGCCGAGGACATCTTCCTTCAGCCCAGGGACCGTACTGTATTCGTGGAGCACTCCTTCGATCCGAACCGCGGTGATCGCGGCCCCTTTAATGGACGACAGGAGGACCCTCCTCAGCGCATTCCCGAGAGTGACGCCATACCCCCTTTCCAGAGGCTCGACGACGATCCGGCCAAATCGGGGGGTACCCTCCTCCAGTTTGATCTCCGGTCGCATGGGATCCATCCTCCCCCCACCTTTCTACCCTTTAGCGGGCATAGAACTCGACGACCAGCTGCTCGTTGACAGGCGAGTCGATCTGATCACGGATGGGGAGGGCGACAATCCTTGCGCTCAGGGTTTCCCCGCTCACTTCAAGCCACGCAGGTACGGAGCGACTCCCCGCGACCTCCGCGTTTTCCTTGATGTACCCGATATCCCGGCTGGATTCCCGGACGGTGATCACGTCCCCGGCCTTGACCAGGTAGCTTGGAATATCAATTTTCTTCCCGTTCACCTCGAAATGGCCATGGCAGACAAGTTGCCGCGCCTGCCTCCTGCTCACGGCGAACCCGGTACGGTAGACTACGTTGTCAAGCCGCCTCTCGAGAAGCTGCAGGAAGTTATGCCCGGCCTGTCCCCCCATCTTCGTCGCCATGTCATAGAAACGGCGGAACTGGGCTTCGTGCATCCCATAGTAGCGGCGGAGCTTCTGCTTCTCCCGCAGACGCAGTCCGTATTCGCTCAGCTTGGCGTGGCGCTTGCTGTCGCCGTGCTGCCCGGGTTTTTTGTTGCGCTTCACGATCGCGCATTTTTCGGTGTAGCAGCGATCGCCCTTGAGAAAAAGCTTGACTCCTTCAGCTCTACATTGCCTGCAGGCTGGTCCGACATATCTGCTCATAGGGTGTTGGTTCCCTCCTTACCTTCTTCTTCGCTATACGCGTCGCCGCTTCGGGGGACGGCAGCCATTGTGCGGGATCGGCGTTTCGTCCTTGATCAGTCGAACCTGGAGACCGGCTGCCTGAAGGGAACGGATTGCCGATTCTCGGCCCGGTCCAGGCCCCTGAACGACGACGTCGATTTCCATCAACCCGTGATCCTGCGCAAGCTTCGCCGCCTGGGAAGCCGCGATCTGCGCAGCGAACGGGGTCGATTTCCTGGCCCCCTTGAACCCAACGTTGCCGCCCGAAGCCCAGGAAAGGACATTCCCCTGCTTGTCCGTAATGTTTACGATCGTGTTGTTAAACGTGGAATGGATGTGAGCCACTCCATAGCTGACATGCTTCTTTTCCTTGCGTTTCCCTTTTCTCTGAACCCGCTTTGCCAATTGGGTCGACCTCCTCGCCGTGCTACTTCTTCATCGTCGCCTTTTTCTTGCCGGCGATCGTCTTCTTCGGTCCCTTGCGGGTCCGCGCATTCGTCTTCGTCCTCTGTCCC
>AQRZ01000008.1 GCA_000402835.1 Synergistetes bacterium JGI 0000079-D21 | reverse complement strand
CGTGCTCCCGCTTTTCATCCAGACAGGCCACATCCCGAAATCGGCATAGTATAGCATCGCGGCACTTTTCATCGATCGCATGTCTTCGATAATTCGGGTTGCCTCCGCCTTTGCTGAAACCGAAAAGGAAACGAGCATCAGGGCTCCTGCTAGGATGCCGATGAGAAAGAGTGCGATCAGGGTCTCCACGAGCGTGAAGGCAAATGCTTTCCTGCCGGGCTTTTTCATGATTCTCCCACCTTTCCATTCTGGTCGAACCCGTGCTCAACTCGAATCCGCTGAGCGGGATCAAGGAGGAAGGAACACCGTCCAGGAACCAATTTGCTAAACCCACCGATGGAGGACTTTCCCCCCGGCAAAGGTGTATCCGGAACTGAAGCGATATCCACCCAGGATCTCGATCGGGGCCAGGGACATGTGTTCCTCCAGGTCTGAGGGGAAGAACGCAAGATTTCCCACTCCATGCCAGGCTTCTTTCCCGAGCCGGACATTTTGGGCGGGGAGTTCGACCAGCTCAAGAACCGAAGGAGGAGCTCCGGCCTCGATGGAAGGGAAGTGCCGAATGTGAAAGAGCGGTGCTCGAAGGGGGTAGGGGAGGGTTGCAGGGTCGATTTTTCCCCTGACGAGCATCGTTCCTTCGATGAGCCGTTCCCCGTGGGCGGTGACGTAGCCTTTCAGTTTTGTCCCCGTTTCGATCGGTCCCATGACCGGGTTGAGCGGATGCGGTTCGCTCATAAAGATTTGCCCCAGGCGCTTGGGGAAGCCCATAAACCAGCCCCGAGCCATGGAAAAATCGTTGTCGACCCAGATGTGGAGGCAGATTTGCCCCGGTTTTCCCTCAAACGAACAGCCCGCCCAGATCGCCGCTTCCCGGTACTGGGTCCTTTCGGGGTTTTCGAAAGCTAGATCCCTTTTCGCGTCCCAGACGGAAGTCCATCGGCTGAAGACCACCGTACAGATGCCCGGTTCGAGAGCCGGTAAAAGCGGTTCCGGCAAATAGGCGTTGACGGCGTCGGGGTCTGCGCGATAGAGGATGGAAAGGTACTCCGTCCCGTAGTGCCAGGGGAGAGGTCCCACGAGAGAGGATCTACCCGTTGGGGTGAGAGGGTAGCAGAATCCGTTCAGGTCGGCAATTCGGGTCATCTTTTTTCCCCTCCGATGCGGACAGGCGCCTTAAAAGAGTGTATCACAGGATTTTCTATCCCCTCTCCGGGCAATGTTAAGATAATTCCATGGGTAAAAAACGGAAAACCAGGATTGACCTCAACGAAGGGCCAGCCATGCAGCCTCTGCTGGGTGAAATGCTGCGGGCCAAAGGGCTTGTCCCGGCAGAACCGGAAAGGGAAGAACCTGAGCCGGCCGAAGTTTCGGAGGGGATTTCCCCGGATCGGATGGATTTCTCGGGGATTCGAAGCATCGTGCTGCAGTTCGAGAAAAAGGGGCACGGGGGCAAGCGCGCGACTCGCGTGTCAGGGTTGCCTTTCGGAGCCGAAGAACTGGACCGCCTGGCCCGCTTGCTTCGCAAGGAAATGGGGTGCGGGGCCTGGGTGGAGGGGGAGACCCTCCTGCTCCAGGGGAATTTGACCGATCGCTTGCGTGACTGGTTTGTAGCAAAAGGCGTAAGGCGAGTCGTACTCTCCGGACGAGGGGGAAACGCAGGATGAGCTTTTTCTCTTTCCAGGAAAGGGACCTGGAAGAACTTGTCGAAAAGACAAGGCCTTTCGCAGAGGAAGGAAAGGTGGCGACGTACATCCCGGAATTGGCCCGGGGCGACCCAGGCGCCCTGGCAGTTGCAGCCGTGGACGGAGAAGGATCGAGGATTGTTGCAGGTGACCGGGATCTCCGGTTTACCATGCAGTCCATTTCGAAGGTCGTTTCGCTCGCCCTCGCGCTCTTGGAGTTCGGCGAAAAGGCGGTTTTCGGTAAAGTGGGGATGGATCCCACGGCTGACCCTTTCAACTCCGTCATGCGGCTGGAAATGGTCCGTCCGCATCGGCCGCAAAACCCCTTGATCAACGCCGGTGCGATCGTCGTGGACTCCATGCTTCTCGCCAAGGGGGCGGACGAGGCGTTCAACTCGGTCCGGGAGATGGCGAGGAGCTTGACGGGTAATCCCGGGATCCGGGAAAACGAGGCGGTCTATCTTTCCGAGAAACGAACGGGAGACCGCAATCGTTCCCTGGCCTACTTCCTGAAGAGCGTCAAAACCATCCGCGGAGATGTCGAAGAAATCCTGGATGTCTATTTCAGGCAGTGCAGCCTGGAGGTGACCGTATCGGATCTGGCCGTTCTTGCTGGAACGATCGCACTTGACGGAAGGAATCCGCTGACGGGAGAAAAGGTGCTTCCCGGGAAAATATGCAGGATCCTGAGGGCGCTGATGGCCACCTGTGGGCTTTACGACGGTTCAGGGGAGTTCGCCGTCCGGGTCGGCATTCCGGCGAAAAGCGGGGTTGGAGGGGGCATCATCGCCACCGTTCCGGGTATTATGGGAATTGCAGTCTGCGGTCCCGCACTGGATCACCAGGGGAATTCCATCGCAGGAATCGCGCTTCTTGAATGCATGTCCGAGCGATTCGGCCTGAGGGTTTTATAGGTTCCGCAGAGGGGGGCAGCCCCCTCTACGGAACCGGTGAAGGGCTAGTCGATTTTCCGGTAGGCCTGTTTCTTGGCCCCGCAAATCGGGCAGCTTTCCGGGGCCTCTCCTTCCGCGATGTGTCCGCAAACGGTGCAGAGGAAAAGGTCGGTGGTTTCACCGCTGTGGAGGGTTTGCAGGGCCTTCTCGTAGAGGTGTGCGTGAACCGCTTCCGCCTTCCCGACAAGCTCCAGTTTCCTCGCTACCGTCCCTGCGCTTTCCTGCTTTGCAGTTTCTACAAAATCCGGGTACATCCTGGTAAACTCGTACGTTTCTCCTTCAATGGCTGCCTTGAGATTTTCTTCGGTAGTACGGATCATGCCCAGGGCCTTGAGATGGTCGATCGCATGGATCGTTTCCGCTTCGGCAGCTGCCCTGAAAAGCTTCGCTGCCTGGTGGAACCCCTCTGCCTCCGCCTGGCGGGCAAAAGCAAGATACTTTCGGTTTGCCATGGACTCTCCCGCAAAAGCTTCCTTCAGGTTCTCCTCGGTCTTTTTCATCTGCGAAAAACCCCCCTCTTCTTGAAATTAGAATCATTATAAATAAAACCAGTCTAGGATGCAATGTCGGAAAAACCGCTTTAACCGAAGAGAGAATTCAGGCCCTGCAGGAGCAGCTCAAGATCCGAGTCCTTGCCTTTCCGGGGAAGGGGCAGGCCGACCGTTTCTTCCCCAAGGAGGTAGGCAAAACGACAGGAGAAACGAAGGGCAGGATTCAGCCGCCAGAGGGAGGGACACTCGTATCCCAACTCGCGGAAAAGCGATTGGATCCTTGCCGCATGAAAAGGGGTACGAACGGGAATCACGAGAGGCACCGCCTCCTTTGTAAGACATGGAAAAAGCGGACGAATTCCATTCTCCTGGATGGCCGGTTTCGCCAGGAATTCCAGGAAGAGCTTCCCGAAATGCCTTCTTCGGCGGACCTCTTCCAGGAAAGGTTCCGCATTCAGCTTTTCCCAGGAAGTGTAAGACGGGGAGCGGGGTGGGGACGAAAAAGAGGCTTCCAAATCCCTTTCCACCTCTTCGAGGGCCGAGAGACCTTCCTCGAAAGCTCCCTCTTCAATGCACCGAAACCCCTTCTCCCTGTTTCCCGCCAGCCGGGAATCGGCGGGGGCCAGATCGGGCCGGATCGCAAACCGAGTAACCAAAGCGCCTCCATCCGGGATCGGGAAAAATTTCCGAAAGCTGAAAAGGGCAAAGTCTCCCACGAACCCGACGTTTCCGTTCAGCGAGGCGCCTGCACAGTCCTCGATCAGAAGAGGACGGTTCTGCGGGGGTCTTGAACGGAACCAGCCAAGTGCCCCGGTGTTGGTGAAGCCGAAGTAATGGATGATCAGCAAAAGATCTCCCGTTGAAGGGCCAGGATTCGGGAAAACCGGCTTGAAGCCGGAGCTGTTCTCGTAGAAACGGAGACGGATTCCGGCTCTCCTGAAAACCTGGGGAAGAGAAGGGCAGGAATACGCCGGGAGCCAGGCCGTTCCTGAAAACCCCTGCCCGGCAAGATGCCGAAGGACAAGAATCAGGGCAGACCTCCCGCTGTCCGTCGGAATGGCGATTCTGCCGACTCTTTCGAACCGGGCAAGGAACGGGTCGACTCCTCCTTTTCCGGGACCAGGGGCGAAGCTTCGACTGTCCATGGGGATATCATATCTCTCAAGGCTGCCTGTGAAACAAAGGTGAGGATTTGAAGATGGAGAAGGCCTTTGACCGGATCGCGCCGTACTACGACCGATGGATCGGTCGGTTCATGTCCGACCGAATGGATCGGATGGTTGAGATGCTCGCGTGCTCGCCCGAAGAGACCGTCCTGGACCTGGGGGGAGGAACCGGGCTTTTTGCCCGGAAGCTGGTGGGGCGTTGCCGGGAAGTCCACCTCCTTGACGAAAGCCTGCCGATGATCCAAAGCGGGGCGAGCGACAGGATCCTCGCCCGGGAAGGAGATGCAACCCGAACGGGTTACCCGGATCG
This sequence comes from Synergistetes bacterium JGI 0000079-D21, assembly GCA_000402835.1. Next base: position 378 of record AQRZ01000008.1, on the reverse strand, counting down.
TTCGTTTGACGCAATCGTCCTGTCGGACGTCATGCACCATATTCGGGAGCAGGAACTTCTTTTGCTTGAAGTCTGCAGGCTTCTGAAACCAGGGGGGCGACTCCTGGTCAACGAGATCGACCGGGAGAAGTTCCTGGGGTCCCTTGTTGGAAAGCTGGAAGCTTTTTTCATCCCTCCGGTATTCCCCGTCGGGTTTCTCGAACTTTCGAAATCGCTGGATCGCCACGGCTTCATTCTCTTGGCGAAGCAACAGGACGCCTGGAGTTTCGTCGCGATTTGGAGAAGCATCGAGGGTTAGCAGGTCGTGCTGCGATGTCGCCTCCGCAATTCCCCCAGGACGTCCAGGGGTTTCAGGTCCAACGAAATCAGGGCAACGAG
>AQRZ01000007.1 GCA_000402835.1 Synergistetes bacterium JGI 0000079-D21 | reverse complement strand
CCAAGTGGCGTTCCTCGACTCCCGGGTCGACGATCCGGAACTTCCAGCCCAGGGTCGAAAGCAGCGTTTCTCTTCTCGGGCTTTTCGAAGCGAGGACCAGCGGTTTCATTTCACCGACCCGCTTTCGCCTCAGCGGATGATCCAGAGGCCAAAGAGACCGCCGAGCAGGGACCCCAGGTTCAGCCTGAGAAAGAGCTTGAAGCCGACCGTACCGAAAATCAGGTCGATTTCGTGGACATCGAAACCGGCACGCGTCACGTCCCTGAAAAGGGCCTGTGTCGCCTCAAATCCTTGCAGGTAGGCCCCCAGCATCGTTCCCAGGAGGATCGCCAGGATCAGGATTGACCATCTGGATCCCGCTCCCTTTGCTAAAGCCATGTTTCAACCCCTCCCCAATAATCCTGCAACGACGGCCATCAGGCCCACCCCTGCCGTGTAGCAGGCGAAAAGGTTCCAACGGCCCTTGACGACAAACCTTCTCAGGATCGCCAGTGCGCACAACCCCGATAGGAAGGCCAACAAAGCCCCGATCCACCAGCCCTTGGGCAGGCTTTGAAGGAAGTTGCCCATTCCGCCCGCATCGAAGACCTCCAGCAGGATCGCCCCGAAGACTGCGGGCAGGGACATCAAAAAGGAAAAATCGAACGCCGCCTCGGGAGAAAGGCCCATGAGCAGTCCCGAGCAGATCGTGGACCCCGATCTAGAAATTCCCGGGAAAACCGCGAGCCCCTGGGCAAAGCCCACCCCCAGGCCAACGGGCAGATTCGCGCTTTTCCCTCTCGGCCGGCGATCCACTCTCCCCGCCAGGAAAAGGATCCCGGCGTTCAGGAGAAGCAGCGCCCCGACCAGGGAAAGCGAACCCAATGCCGCCTCGACGGCCCCCTTCAGGGGGTAGCCGATGCTCGCCGTTACGGCCGTTCCCCCGAGGACCGCCCAACCGATCTTCCAGCCCGAAGGCCGTTTGCCGGGCGGTAGCCTCCATCCAGCCAGCCACTCCTTCAGAACACCCCACCAGACCTTCCTGAAAAACAACAGTGTGGCCAAAAGCGTTGCCCCGTGAAGGGCAAGGTCGTAGGCGAAAGGAGGGGTTTCAAATCCCGCGAGGTTCTGGAAAACCGCCAGGTGCCCCGAGCTGCTGACGGGCAGGAACTCAGTCAGCCCCTGCAGGATTCCCAGCAACAGCAACTTTCCCGTCATGGATCCGCTTCCCTTCCGTGTCCATCTTGATGACGTCCAGGACCATCAGCGCGAGGTTGTTCCCGTGGTCCGCGATCCGCTCCAGGTTACTCAGGATATCGATAAAGACGACCCCCGCGCTGGGCTGGCAGGCCCCCGTGTTCAGCCGCTCGATGTGTTTCCTTCTCAGTTCTTTCTCCAGGGCATCGACCCTGTCCTCAAGAACCAGGACTTCCTTGGCGGCTTCGCCGTCCTCGTTGAGGATGGATTCGATGGCAAGGTGGAAGGCGAGGCGTGCGTTCGTGAACATTTCCTCGAATTCCGCCATGGCCTTCTCGGAGAAAACCAGGTGATTCTCCTGCGTGTATTCGAAAAGTTCCGTCAGGTTCGTTGCGTGATCGCCGACACGTTCGATATCGGAAGCCCCGTTTACGTATGCTCCAAGCGTCAGGGACAGGTCTTCTGAGAGGCTGGCCTGCCCCACTTCGGCGGCATAGCGGGCGATCCCGTGTGTCAGCTGGTTGACCAGCTTCTCCGTCTGGAAGACTTCCTCGGCCTTTTTCGGGTCCTTTTCGACAAAGGCCGCGTGCACGTTCTGCAGCATCTCCTCGGCCAGGAATCCGAGGCGGACCAACTCCTGCCTGACCGCGTGAACCGCAGCCGCCGGAGTCGCCGTAATCAGCCTACGGTCGAGAAACCGGGGCCCCATGTCCAGGACCGCCACTTTCCCCGGAATAATCTTTTGGATTAGGGCGACGAAGGGGCGGGAAAACGGCAGGAAGAGCAGGGTGTTCGCGACGTTGAAAAAAGTGTGCGAGTTCGCTAGCTGCCGGGGTATCGAGGCCGCCGAAGCCTGGACAGCTCCTCTAAATAGCGGGAATGCAGTCATGAAAATGACGACGCCGATCAGGTTGAACAGGACGTGGCAGGCCGCGGCCTGTTTTGCTCCCCGGTTTGCGCCGATGGAAGCCAGTACCGCGGTGATGGTGGTTCCGATGTTGTCCCCCAGGATAATGGGAATCCCCGCATCCAGGCCCAAAAGCCCCTGAGAAGCCATCGCGATGACCAGGCCGACCGTGGCTGCACTCGATTGGACCAGAAGCGTCAGTCCCGTTCCCGCAAGAACCCCTAGGAGGGGATGGTTCGAGAATGCAAGGAAGATGTCTTTTCGTCCCCGGAGGAACGACATCGAGCCTTCCATCGTTTTCATTCCGAGGAAAAGGAGGCCGAAGCCGACAAGGCCGTTTCCAACGCTCCTCTGCCGCTTGCTGCGACCGAACATGGACAGGAGGACGCCGATGCCGATGAGCGGAAGGGCAAAGTCGGAAAACTTGAAGGCGATGAGCTGCGCGGTGACCGTGGTTCCGATGTTGGCCCCCATGATGACGCCGAACGCCTGGTATAGGGACATGAGTCCCGCGTGGACGAAACTGACCGTCATGACGGTGCAGGCACTGCTGCTCTGCAGGAGCGTCGTCACCAGGATGCCGACGCCGATTCCCCTCACGGGGGTTTTCGTCACGGTGGCGAACAGCCTTCTCAACTTTTCGCCGGAGAGGTCCTGGAGGGTTTCGCTCATCAATTTGATCCCGAAGAGGAAAAGACCGACACCTCCAAGCAATTGCAGAACCGAGGTCAGTGGCACGAGAGTTTCACTCCTTTTTGGCTAGAGAGGTTCTTCGATTCATGCCGTTGCTTCCGTTCTTTCCAGTATCGTCACCATGGGCACAACGTTGGGAGTTCCCCTCGTCAGCCTGCGGATCACCTCTTTTACCCTGCTTCGGATTCGCATTTCCAGGTTTTCGGGATCCAGGACGTGTTTCTCCCCTGCGCTTCCGAGCGCTTTTAGGACCGCCTTCTGGATTTCCTCATAAAGCGCGGTCGCGTCCGAGCTGTGAATGAACCCACGGCTTTCCAGACGGATGTTCCCCGCGAGCCGGCCGTCTTTGTCCAGCACAACCGAAAGAATCAGGATTCCATCTTCAGCGAGCTCGCGCCTTTCTTTCAGCACGCTTCCCTTCATCTCCCCGATCGCGAGTCCGTCCACAAGGACCGCTCCGCTTGGCACCGTCCCCCTGACCTGAGATTTCCCACGCTGGATTCTCAGGATGTCGCCGTTCTGGAGAATGTGGACGTTGGACTCCGGCACCCCCATTTCGATGGCCAGCTGCGCATGCCGGTGCTGGTGCCTTCTCTCCCCGTGGAAGGGAACGAAATGCTGCGGCCTCACGATACTCAGCATCATCTTCAGTTCTTCCTGGGACGCGTGGCCGGAGGCATGCACGTGTTGCTCCCGGTCGTAAATGACCTCGCAGCCCAGGGCAAAAAGCCTGTCGATCGTCCGGCTGACAAGCTTTTCGTTCCCCGGTATGGGCGTGGCGAAAATCGCCACCAAGTCTTTCGGTCCAAGAAGGATGTGCCGGTGTTCCCCTTTGCTCATGAGGACAAGCCCTGAAAAGGGCTCTCCCTGGCTCCCCGTCGTCAGGACGAGAAGCCGGTTTGCCGGGATCCGCTCCGCTTCGCTGGCCGGGAGGGGTTGAAACATGGCTTTAGCAAAGGGAGCGGGATCCAGATGGTCAATCCTGATCCTGGCGATCCTCCTGGG
>AQRZ01000006.1 GCA_000402835.1 Synergistetes bacterium JGI 0000079-D21 | reverse complement strand
GTTTGGCCTGGAGTATGCACCCAACACCAGCCCCCGGGAGATCGAAGCCCTATGCGGGATTTTGGGAAAAACCCCGAAGCGCTTCGTTTCCGTCCACATTCGGCACGATGGCCCGGAATGCATCAAGGCAGTCGAAGAGGCCATCGGTTTTGCAGAGCGGTTCAAAATCCGGGTGCAGATTTCGCACCTTGGCAGCATGACGGCATTCGGATTCACAGACCGGTCGATCCGGTTGATCGAGCAGGCCAGGGCGAGGGGGGCAGACGTGACCTTCGACTGCTACCCGTATTCGGCCTTCTGTACGTTTATCGGATCGACGGTGTTCGATCCCGGTTTTGAGGAAAGGTGGGGGAAAGGGCTGGAAAGCCTGGAGGCAGCAAGCGGAAGGTTCCGAGGGATGCGGCTGACTCCGGAAATCTATGCCGACCTGCGGGAGAACGATCCCAAGGCCCTGATCATTGCCCACGTCATGAACGAGAGCGAGATCCGTCTCTGCCTGAGGCACCCCCTCTGCGCCGTCGCCTCGGACGGAGTCCTTCACGGGGGGGAAGGGCATCCGCGGGCGGCAGGGGCGTTCCCCAGGGCCTTGCGCTGGCTCCGGGAAGAAGGCCTTTCCTGGCCGGAAGCAGTTCGCCATGCGACGGCCCTCCCCGCCGAGATGGCCTGGCTGCCGGTCGGCAGGATGGAGGTCGGGGCACCGGCGGACCTGGTGCTGTTTTCCCCGGAGGAACTGCGTGACCGGGCTACATTCGAAGACCAGTTGGCTCCCCCGGAAGGGATTTACGCGGTCCTGGTCAACGGCCGGATTGCGGTCGAAAGGGGCGTCCTTTCGCCGGAACCCTGTGGACGCCTACTCTTGAGGGAACCTGAAAATTCAGCAGGGAGGCTGCCGTCGTGAAGGATTACGAGCGTTTCTTGGAAAGGGTGAACGAAGCGATCGACCGGTTTGCGCCGGAGGCGATCTCGTTGAGCGATGATCTTGCCGCAAATCCCGAAGTGTCGGAACAGGAATTCGAGGCCAGCCGCAAGCACGCCGCATTCCTTGAAAAAGCCGGCTTTGACGTGGAGATCCCCTTTTTCGGGATCCCTACGGCCTACCGGGGGCGTATCGACAGGGGATCGAACGGAAGGGTTGCCTTGCTTGCCGAGTACGATGCCTTGCCTGGGATCGGACACGCCTGCGGCCACAATGTCCACGGGGCGATGAGCCTGCTTGCGGGTGCGGCCCTTCGTACAGTGATGGACGATTTGGGGGGCGACCTCTGGGTGACGGGAACGCCTGCCGAAGAGACGAACGGGGCCAAGATCCGCATGGCCGCGGAGGGGCTTTTCGACGAGGTGGACCTGGCCCTGATGATCCATTGCGGAGGGAAGGACAGCTACGTGCGGTACAGGGCCCTCGCCATGGATGCCCTGGAGTTCCGGTTCAAGGGGCGTGCCGCGCACGCGGCGGGAGCTCCCTGGGAGGGAAGGAATGCCCTGAATGGCGCATCCCTCTTCTTCCACGCCGTCGATATGCTGAGACAGCACGTCCGTCCCGAGATCCGGATGCACGGGATCATCTCCCAGGGAGGGGCAGCACCGAACATCGTGCCCGAGACGGCAGTCGCGCGTTTTTATTTCCGCTCCCCCTACAGGTCGCAGTTGGACCGCCTGCTCGAACGGGTGTACAAGGTGGTCCAGGGTGCGGCACTGGCAACGGAGACCGAGGTAGAATGGGAAAAGTTCGAGCTTTCCTTCGACGAAGTCCAACCGAACGAAGCGGCTGAAACCATGATGGAAGAAATTTTCACCGAGCTCGGGGTTCCCTTCGTTCCCTGTCCCGGAGCCCAGGGGTCCTCGGACGTGGGCAACGTGAGCAAGCGATGCCCGGCGCTTCAGCCGACCCTGTCCATCACGAGTCAACCAACTGCCTGGCACACCAGGGAATTTGCGGCGGCAACCGTCCAGCCCGAGGCTCACGAAGCCCTGGTCAAGGGAGCCCGCCTGCTCGCCGCGGCATCCCTGCGGACGTTCCTCGACCCTGAACTCCGCAAGCGGATGCGGGAGGACTTTCAAAGGGAAAAGGGGAAGGTCGTCCTCTGAGGGGACACCCGAAAGGAGGGGGAAGCGATGGATCCGCTGGAAAGATTGAAGGCAGCCTTTGCTCCCGAAGAAGTCCTTTCCCTCGCCGGGGACCTGGTTCGCATCCCAAGTCATTCCCAGGTTCCGGGAAGGGAGACCGAGGTGGCGCAATGGCTTGCCGGCTGGCTGGGAAGGAACGGGATCGACGTCACGCTTCGGCCGGTGGTCGACGAGCGGCCGAATGTGATCGCCAGGCTGAAGGGCGAAGGGGGCGGGCCGGCGCTGATGCTGAACGGGCACCTGGACACCGTTCCGCCGTACACGATGTCGATCGATCCTTTTTCAGGTGAGCTGAAGGACGGCCGGATCTGGGGAAGGGGAAGCGCGGACATGAAGGGAGCCTGCGCCGCCATGGCCATGACCCTCGTGGCTTTGAAGAGGAGCGGTCTCCGCCTGGCCGGGGATCTTTTTTTCACGGGCGTCATCAACGAGGAACTCAAAAGCGAAGGTAGCGAAGACATCGTCCTGAACGGTCCGAAGGCGGATGCGGTGATCGTCGGGGAACCGTCGGAATTGAACCTCAGCGTCGGGCACAGGGGGCTTGAGTGGATCGAGGTCGAAGTGATCGGCCGGGCTGCCCACGGAGGGCGCCCGCACCTTGGCGTCAACGCGATCTCGAAGATGGCGGCGTTCATCCGGAAAATGGAAGCGGAACTGCCTCCCCGCCTGAATGCCAGGGTTCATCCGCTGATGGGGCCACCGATTTTCAACCTCGGGGTCATTCACGGTGGCACGCAGCCCAGCAGCGTGGCGGACCGGTGCGTCCTGCAGCTGGATCGGCGACTCGTCCCAGGTGAAACCTGGCAGTCCGTCATGGCCGAACTGGAAGAAATCATCGAGATTTGCAGGAAGGACGACCCGGAATTCAACGCTACCCTGAGGCGGATCCCGGACAACATGGCGACGATGGATCATCTCCCGATGGAATTCCCGTTGGAGCATCCCCTTCTGGGGATCCTCGAGAAAGCCGTGGAAAGGGTGACGGGAAGAAAGCCCCAAAGGACCTGCTGCACCGGTTGGACGGATGCCGCCCTGTTCGCCAACCAGGGAAAGACCCCTGCGCTAGTGCTGGGACCCGGGACCATCGCAGTGGCACACGGGGCGGAAGAGCACTGCCCGGCCGACCAGATCGTTCAGGCCGTCCTGGTCTATGGTTTGGCCGCCCTGGAGTTCTGCGGGTACTCCGGCTGAAGCGGAAGCGGATCATACGGGGGATCTCCGCTGGAGATTCCCCTTGCTTTTTCCGCCTC
>AQRZ01000005.1 GCA_000402835.1 Synergistetes bacterium JGI 0000079-D21 | reverse complement strand
CAAACGCATGACGAGGATCGCCTCCTGGCCCGTGAACTCCTGGCCGACGAGAAGGAACGGGCCGAACACCTCATGCTCGTCGACCTGGCCCGCAACGACCTGGGGCGGGTCTGCCGGACCGGGAGCGTCGAGGTGACCGAACTGATGGGTGTCGAAAGCTACTCCCACGTCATGCACATCGTTTCCCAGGTGGAGGGAGATCGCAGGGCGGAGCTGACCCCCCTGGACGTACTCCAGGCGGCCTTTCCTGCCGGAACGGTCTCGGGCGCGCCGAAGATCCGGGCCATGGAGATCATCGAGGAGCTCGAGGGGAACGCCAGGGGCCCCTACGCGGGGGCGGTGGGCTACATCGGCTTCGACGGGAACATGGATACCTGCATCACCATCCGGACTCTCGTCCAGGAGGGCGATACCGTTCATGTCCAGGCCGGGGCAGGCATCGTCTACGATTCCGTCCCCGAGCGGGAATACGAGGAAACGCAAAACAAGGCCAGGGCTCTCTTCAAAGCCCTGGAAACCGCCATCGAAAGGGGAAATGCCCAATGATCCTGATGATCGACAACTACGACTCCTTCACCTGGAACCTGGTCCAGTACCTTTCTGAACTGGACGAGGTAAGAACCGTTCGGAACGACCGGGTGACCCTGGAGGAGATCGAGGCGATGAACCCGTCGCACATCGTCATCTCCCCCGGCCCGGGAACACCGGAAGAGTCGGGCATCTCGAAGGACGTGATCCGGGCCTTCCAGGGCCGGGTACCGATCCTTGGAGTCTGCCTGGGTCACCAGGCCATTGCGACGGTGTACGGTGGACGGGTGCTCCGGGCGGCAGCACCTTGTCATGGAAAGGTTTCAGCCATTCATCACAGGGAGGAGGGAATACTGGAGGGAATGCCGGACCCATTCATGGCAACGCGCTACCACTCCCTCGCGGTGGAGGAGCCTTCGCTTTCCGGAGAGCTGAAAGTCACGGCCAGGACGGACGATGGAACGATCATGGCCCTGGAACACCGGGACTTTCCTCTCTTCGGGGTCCAGTTCCACCCCGAATCCATCCTTACCGAGTCGGGGATGCGCCTGCTCCGTAATTTTCACGGGTCGAAGGTGAGAGATTCCAGGAAGGAGTTGAGCCCGGCATGTTGAGGGAACAATTGGAAAAAGTGCTTTCGGGAGAGGATCTCCTTCCCGGCGAAATGACCGAGGCCATGGAAACCATCATGGACGGCCGCGAGCCGGAAATCCTGGTGGGAGCTTTCCTGGCCGGCCTTAGGGCCAAGGGAGAGACCATAGAAGAAATCACCTCGGCCGCCACTGTCATGAGGGACAAGGCGCTGTCCGTCAACTTCCTGGAAAAACCGCTTCTTGACATCGTCGGGACCGGGGGCGATCGTAGCGGGACCATCAACATCTCGACAACGGCCTCCCTTGTGGCAGCCGCGGCTGGATCCACGGTGGCCAAGCACGGAAACCGCTCCGTATCGAGTCGCTGCGGAAGCGCGGATATCCTGGAGGCCATGGGGGTTCCTCTCCTTCCCACGCCTTCCGAGGTGGAAGCCTGCATTCGGAACACGGGATACGGATTCATCTTTGCGCCCCATTTTCACCGGGCGATGAAAAACGTTGCCCCGGTGCGCAAGGCCCTCGGGCTTCGGACGATCTTCAACGTCCTGGGCCCGCTGACCAACCCCGCCCGTCCCCGCCGCCATCTTATCGGGACCTTTTCCGCAGACCTGGTCCGCCCCATGGCACAGGTGCTGGACCGGCTCGGTTCCGAAAGGGCCCTGGTGGTCCACGGTCACGGGGGCATGGACGAACTTTCCCTGGGCGGGAGCAACCGGGCCTGCCTCCTGGACCGGGGCAACCTGGAGGACCTGGAGATCCTGCCGGAGGACGCCGGCCTGAACCGGGCACCCGCGGGGTATGCCCTGGGTGGAGACGCGGCGACGAACCGGAGGATCGTCTTCCGGATCCTCCGGGGCGAGAAGGGGCCCATGCGTGACGTGGTGGTGTTCAACGCCGGGGCCGCCCTTTACGTGGACAGGCTGGCTTCAAGCCTTTTCGAGGGCGCCCGGATCGCGGAGGACGTGATCGACAGCGGGCGCGCCCTGGCCAAGCTCAGGGAAGTGACGGCCTTTGCGGCGTCCAGGAGGGTGATGGTGGCATGATCCTCCGACAGATCGCCTCCCAGAAGGCCCTGGAAGTGGAAACCCTGAAACGGCCGAGGGCATCCCTGGCAAAAAGCCTGGAAGCGCCCGGCCTCTCGGTCGTGGCCGAGATCAAGAAGGCGAGCCCCAGCAAGGGGATCCTCGCCAAACGGTTCGAGCCGCAAAGGCAGCTGGAGGCTTACGTCCGCGGAGGAGCCGGGGCGGTTTCGGTCGTGACGGACAGGACCTTTTTCCAGGGAAGTGGCGAACTCCTCCGTTCGCTTCGCCCCAGGACCACCCTTCCCCTCCTGCGCAAGGATTTCCTGTTGGACCCCCTGCAGGTCTACGAGAGTTTCTTCCTCGGGGCCGACGCCGTGCTGCTCATCGCGGCACTCCTCCCCGGGGAAAACCTGGGCCGGATGCTGGCAACCGCATCCTCCCTGGGCCTCGAGACCCTCGTTGAGGTCCACGACGAAGGCGAACTCCGCCATGCCCTGGAAACGGACGCCCCCGTCATCGGGTTCAACAACCGGGACCTGCGTGACTTTTCCGTGAACCTGCAGACCACGGTCCGGCTGCTCCGGGAGTTGGATCGGCTGGAACCCCGGAGGACCCGCCGCGTGGTAGCCGAAAGCGGCATTTCTTCGCGGAAAGACGCGGCCTTCCTGGAGGACCTGGGGGTCGACGGAATCCTCGTGGGCGAGAGCCTCATGCGCTCTTCGGACCCGGCAGCCCAGGTCCGTAAGCTCCGGGGGCTGGAACCATGATCCGAGTCAAGGTGTGCGGCCTTACCCGGGAATGCGACGTGCGGGCGGCAGCGGCACTGGGCGCCGACGCCCTGGGGTTCATCCTCGCCCCGAGCCCCCGACGGGTGACCCTGGAACGGGCGGCAAGCCTCGTCCGGGGGCTTGACCCCTTCGTCGCGAGGGTGGCCGTCCTTTCCGATCCGACAGAGGCGGAGCTTCGGGAAGTCATCGGAAGCCGCATTTTCGACTGCCTCCAGTTCCACGGCGGGGAGGAGCCCGGCCGGTTGGCGGGTCTTCCCCTG
>AQRZ01000004.1 GCA_000402835.1 Synergistetes bacterium JGI 0000079-D21 | reverse complement strand
CCGTTTGTCCGGGCCTGCGATCTGTTTGTCTACACCGAGAACCTCGTCAAGCCCCAGGCTCCTGCTTCGGAAGCGAAGGCAACCGGCAGGAAAAAGGGGAAAGCGGCAGGGAGCAAGAAAACTGCCGCCGGGGCTCAGCCCCCAGCGGAGGAAGCCCCGCCCGCGAAAAAGGCGGATCGGACGGCCGAAGCCCGGTCGCTCCTTTCCCAGGCCTTCGACATGGTGGTGCAGGACGACGGGTGGGCGACGCTTTCCGACCTGGGGAAAGCCCTGAGGCGGCTCGATCCGGCCTTCGACTCCCGAACCTACGGGTATTCCCAGCTTTCCAAGATGATCGAAGCGCACCAGGACCTCTACGAGATCGAGCGCGAAGCCGAAAAGGGGCCGTCGCAGATCTACTTCCGCAGGCGGGAAAGCCACTGATACGGGCAGGGAAGAAGGGGGGACCTCGATGACACAGAAATTCGGCTGGCTGTTTCTCCTCGTTTTGCTGGGAATCGCTCTTTCCATGGTCGTTGTTTTCGTGAAGATCATGCCTTCCCGGGATCTCCAGGGCGTTTCCATCGAGCCGGTCGGGGGAGGGGAAGCGGTCCAGGCCTCCAGCTTTGCCGGAAAGCCCACGCTTGTGATCTTCTTCACGCCCATGTGACCCTATTGCCGGACCGAGCTCGTTGAGCTCGAAAACGATTCGGAGATCATGCGGCGGCTTGAAGGCGCCAACGTCGTGGCCCTGGCGCCGGGGAGCCTCTCCGCGGAGATGCTGGAGCGGACCCGGGCGTCCTGGGGCGTGAAAAGGATCCCCTTCTACCGGGATCCGGGCAACCTCCTGTTCAAGCGGTTCAACGTGAGGGGCGTGCCCCACACGGTTGTTTTCGACAGCAGGGGAAAGAAGAAGACGGAATTGAAAGGCTACGGCGGAATGGAACCCTTCAGGAAAGTTTTGAAAGAGCTCGGGCTTTAGGGTTTTTCCGGCTCTTGACAAAAGATGAAAACATCCGTACGATTGTCTAACTGGTGAGAAGTCTTCACCCGATAAAGGCAAACCCGCCGAAAGGCGGGGACGCAAAGCTGAGGGTCTAACCCCCGCAAGGGGCACGACAGCCTGGCTGCCGAAGGTGGAAGGGATCGAAAAGGCGCCTTCGGGAAAATTCCGAAGGCGCCTTTTTCTCTCCCCCGGGGGAAAAGGCGGCCGGGGGAGGGAGAACCCATGAGAAAGAGAGAAACGTTTCTTTTCGGGTGTTTAGCGGTCCTGCTGGTTCTCGGGGCATTCGCAGTCTCCGCGGAAGCCGCGTTTCCTTCCAACTCCCTGGTTTCAGCCCGGGACGGATCGGAAATCAGCCTTTCAAGCCTCCAGGGAACCCCGACGATCCTCGTGTTCTTCAGCCCGCTTTGCCCCCATTGCCGCACCGAATTGAAAGAACTGGAAAAACTGGCCCGCTGGCCGATCGGCCAGGGGATCCGGATCGTGGCCGTGACCTCGGGAGGGTTCTCCCAATCCGTGCTGCGGGCCGTGGTTTCAAAATGGGAGCTCAACCGGGTCGAAGTCTGCGGCGATCCCGGGAACGCCCTGTTCAAGGGCTTCCGAGTGAAACAGGTCCCCTTTACCGTCTTTTTCGACGCCCAGGGGAACCGGAGAGATTCCTTTCTCGGGGCGGCTAGCGCGGCCGAGCTGGAGGAATTCCTGAAACAGCAGATCTAGCTTTCCCCTGGCCGGACAAGGTTCGCCTGAGACGGTCAAACCAAGGGGATCCCTTGTAAAGAGAGGGGATCCCCTTTATTGTTGGCCTAGAGCGGCAAAACCGGAAAAGGGGGAGGAAGACGGGCCCATGAACGGGAATGCGCCGGCCGGGAAAATGCGGGAGCCGAACTGGCACGACAGGCTGGAGAAGGCCGTTCCCTTCCTGGCGGCGGGTCTTTTGGTCCTGGCTGGGCTTGCCCTCCACCGGGAGTTGTCGGCCTACCGGCCCGGGGCGGTCTGGTCTTCCGTCAAATCTCTCCCCCTCGGGGCTCTTGCCCTGGCAGTGGGGCTAACCTTCCTCGACTACACCGTCCTGACCGGCTACGATGCCCTCGCCCTGAGCTTTGTGGGCCGGGCGCTTTCCTATTCAAAAACGGCCCTGGCCTCCTTCGTCGGTTATGCCTTCGGGCACAACATGGGGCTGTCCTTCCTGTCCGGGGGCGGCGCACGCCTCCGGATCTACTCTGCCTGGGGGCTTTCTCCCCTTGAAGTCGCGGCCGTTCAGACCTTTTGCGGGATCACCTTCTGGGTGGGCTTCCTGACGGTAGGCGGGGCCGTTTTCCTCCTGGAGCCCATGACCCTTCCGTCGAGCCTCGGGCTGCCGTTTCATTCGGCAGCCCCCCTGGGGGCTGCCTGCCTGGGAATTCTGGCCTCGATGGCGGTCGCCGCTTCCCTCGGAAAAGAATCGGTCCGGTGGCGAAGCCGCTCGATCCCTCTCCCGAGGCTTCGGACCCTCCTGGAACAGGCCCTCCTGTCCTCGGCAGACTGGGTCCTCGCCGCCGCTGTGCTCTTCGTGCTTCTCCCGAGGGCCGGGATGGGGTTTCCCGGGTTTTTGGGGCTTTTCATGCTTGCGCAGGTCGCGGGACTGCTCAGCCAGATGCCCGGAGGGCTCGGGGTTTTCGAAACGGCCCTGCTTCTGCTTCTTCGGCCACACCTTTCCGGCCCGCAAGTCATGGCGGCGCTTCTCGCTTACCGGGGCATCTACTATCTCCTTCCCCTCCTGGCGGCCGCCCTCCTCATGGGCGGGCATGAAGCCCTGATCCAGGCGAAGGGGAGAGGGTTCCGCATCCGCAAGACCTGGGAAAGCCTTGCGCCCCTCACCTCCCTCATCCCGGGACTGCTCTCCGCAGCCGTCTTCGTTGCCGGGGCGATCCTGCTT
>AQRZ01000003.1 GCA_000402835.1 Synergistetes bacterium JGI 0000079-D21 | reverse complement strand
GCCCGAAGGACCCCAGCGACAGTTCCCGTCCAAGCCGCTCCTCCATCCTTGCGATCTCCTCATCCGTGGCCGCCCGGTACACGTCCGAAATGCCGACCTCCTCCCGAAGGGCACGGTGCCCAGTGAGGTAACCGAGGTTGAGCCAGGGCGACTTCCGTGCCTCCTTGACCCGGTCAAGGCTCGGCCCTGATCCGCAGTTTCCTGCCAGGGCGGTCGTCACACCTTGCCGCAGGAGTGCTTTCTGGATCGTTCCCGGATCTTCGAGCTCTTCGTCGTGCATGTGGGTATCCACGAAGCCGGGGGAGACCATCAGACCCCCTGCATCCATCCTTCGTTTCGCTGCGGGGGCATCTTCGCCGATGTAGGCGATCCGGTCTCCCGCCACTCCAAGGTTCAGCTTCCTCTCGCTTCCCGTCAGAGGATCCAACAGGATTCCGTTCAAGATAACCAGGTCGAGTTCCACGATCCATTCCTCCCCGAAAAAGGCGGCAGGGGGAATCGCTCCCCCTGGCCGCAGTGGTATTCCTGTAAGACCGGGGGCAATCTCCCTATTGCCAACCGATCAGGACCGCCACGAAAATAAAGATCATCTGGACGACGAAGAGAATTCCGAAGAAGGGGACAAAGTAGCGCCACCAGCGCTCGATCGGGACCTTTGCAATCCCGCAGATCACCGGCAGCAGCGTGGTCGGCCACAAGATATTGGAAAAACCGTCGCCATACTGGAAGGCTAGGACTGCCGTCTGGCGGGAGATTCCCAGGAGGTCCGAAAGCGGGGCCATGATCGGCATCGTCGTTGAAGCCTGCCCGGAACCAGAGGGGATGAAGAAGTTGATCAGCGTCTGGACGAACAGCATCCCTTCAGCGGCCACCCAGCGCGGGAACGCCGACAGGGGGAGGGACATGCCGTAAACCACGGTATCGATGATCTTCCCCTCCCGCATGACCACCAGGATGGCTCGCCCCAGGCCGATGACCAGGGCTCCGAAAACGATGTCCTTGCAGCCTTCGACGAACGTCATGGCAATCTTGCTGGGAGTCCACCCGGCGAGGAACCCGGAGACCACTCCCATGATCAGGAAAAGACCGGCCAGTTCGTCAAAATACCAGCCTTTCTCGATGACACCCCAGATCAGGAGGGCGACCGTACCGACGACCCATCCCAGGATCAGCTTGTCCCGCGCATGGAAATGTTTCGTGATCAGTTCGTTGTGGTCCAGGGCCAGGTTTCCCATGTCCAGGCCCCACATGACGCTCTTCGTCGGGTCGGCCTTGATTTTCGCCGCGTAGCGAAGCGTCCACCAGACGGCCATCGATACGAAGACGAACCAGCTGACCATGCGGAAAGCCATGCCGGAGAACAGGGGAAGCTCTGCGAACTTCTGGGCCAGTCCGACCGTGAAGGGGTTCATGAAAGCCGCGGCGAAGCCCATTGCGACGCCGAGGGCCACCATGCTGAGCCCGACGATGGCGTCATATCCCATGGCAATGGCCAACCCCACGAAGAGCGGGATAAAACCGAAGGTTTCTTCATACATCCCGAACACCGACCCGCCAAGGGCGAAAAGGTACATGAAGGTCGGAATCAGGATCACTTCCTTCCCCTTCAGAACTCTTAGGAGCCAGCCGATGAAGGAGTGGAGCGCACCGGTCTGGAGCACGATGTAGAAGGAGGCGTAGACGAAAAACACGAAGAAGACCACTTCCGCCGCATCAATGCTGCCTTTCTGGACGGCGATGAAAGTATCAAAAAAACCCAGGGGGTTCGGGTCAACATGATGGTAGGTGCCCGCCACAACGATGGTCTTGTTCGTCTTGGCGTCCTTGACTCGTTCAAACTCCCCGGCCGGGAGCAGGTGTGTCCCGATGACCGCCAGGACAATCAGGGAGAACAGCAGGACAAACGTGTGCGGAACCTTGCTCAACCTTTGTTGTGCCATAGGAATCCTCCTTTCCCTCTCCTACTTCGCTCAAGTCCGTTCCGGATCGCCGAGCGGTACGGACTCGCCTGCGACTCGCACCCGCTCATGCGAAGCACGGAACTTAACCGAGTGCGAATCAGCCCGGCTGATCGCGTTCGATGCCGCCGCTCATCACAAGCGCAAACAGCTTTAACTGCGGCTCCTTGCATGATAGGCTTTTCCCCATGTCTCACGCTCCTTCCGCTACCAGGGTGAAGGGACATTCTGATACCTTTCTACCGGTTAGTTTAAGATTGAATGCCATCCATGGCAAGCAGGGCAAAAAAAGAGAATTCCGTCCTCCGAAACGAACGCAGCGATGCGCTAGAATAGGACCCATCCCCTGCCAGGAGGTCCTTCGAATGCATTTCCAGAAAGATTGGAAAACGCTCGCCGCAGTTGCGGTAACCCTCCTTTTGTGGGCCTCCGCGTTCGCCGGTATCAAGGCGGGTCTGACGGC
>AQRZ01000002.1 GCA_000402835.1 Synergistetes bacterium JGI 0000079-D21 | reverse complement strand
CAACCGGTCGTCAGGGAGGTGATCGAGCCGCTTGGAACCGGAAGGAAGAACTCCTGAGGATCCCAACACCCGCTTCGGCCGGGTGGAACGGAACGTCCGGCAGCAGGATCTCGTGGAGCTCGCGCCGACGATCCTGAGAATTGCCCGTGCCTTATCTCCCACTGACACGCGCTTACGTGAGGACCTTGTCCAGGAGGGGTTTCTCGGCCTGATCCTGGCCTCCTCCTCCTACGACCCGGAAAGGGGTGCCTTCGAAGCGTTTGCCCGGCGTTGTGCGCGAAATCGAATGATCTCCTTTCTCCGGAAACAGAAACCGTCCCTTTCCTTCACGGACGAAGAATTGGAAAACCTGGCCGTCGAACTTTGCCCCGAAGAAAGGATCGACCTGCACCTTGCGCGAAACTCCCTCTTCAGCCAACTAAGCCCTTTTGAAATGATCTGCCTGGATGCCTACCTCTACGCGGGTTCCATTCCGGGCGCCGCCGAATTGCTGGGCTGGGAACCCAAGAAGGTCGAAAACGCGATGACGCGAATCCGGGGAAAAGCGCGCCGTCTCAGGGAAAATCCCTTTCAGGAGAGTGAGGCCGATCCGTCTGGACAGGAACCGGGTGTTTCCCTACAATAATCAGGCAGTGAAGGAGGCGAGTGCTGTCTGGTGATGACCCCGGGCTTCAAACCCGGCGGGGGTGGCTTCAAGGCTGCCTCGGTGGGTTCGATTCCCACACGCCTCCGCCACCGATCCTTAAGCGCAGCCCTATCTTTCGGCTGCGCTTTTTTTTCCGCAACCCTTGATGTGCTAATCTTGTAGATGAATTCATGGGGAGAGGGGATCGGGGATGAAGACCTTTTTTTCCGAGAAAAAAATCGAAGACCGTTTTTCAATGATCCTGAGCGAAATCGAGGATGACATAAAACGACTGGATTTACCGGACGTGGTCGAAATCGGACGCCAAAAGACCATCGATTCGCTCTACCGGCGATACAGCATCGGGCATATCGACGTTGAACTCTCGCGTATGAAACTCTCGGAGCTGAAAAAAATCGAAGTCGGGCGCATGGAAAAAAACGGGAGGCCTGTCCCCATCTATAAAAGCCACGTCATCCTCTCGATCCCCTACGTCGGCCCCGAGTCCCTCTTCGACTATATCCCCACCCGCACGAACGGCCCGGCACCGGTGGGCGAACTGTCGGACGGGAGCGTTATCCTTGCCATTCCCATCGAAAACGCATCCAGCAGGGCCCGCAGGGAAGTCGAGTCCCTGACGTTCTACGTGGACCAGATCAACCGAGACGCGAAGGAGTTCAACGAGCGCCTGATGGAGGTCCTGGAGAGAAAACTCGATGAACGGCGCCGGGAGATCGAGAGGGAACTGGAGGAGTACCAGAAAGTCGAAGCTTTCGTCAGGGAACACAACAAGCTGAAATGGTCCTGACGCGATTTCCGCGGTCGGCCCTCATCGACGTTTCACAGGAAATGGAAGGGTTCGTCTTCCCGGGAAATCCGGCTTTGGGAAAAAAGGGGCCTTTCAACCGTGTCGGGGGAAGAAACCGAGAGTTCGTCTATGATTTGTCCTTCTGTACCCAAACGGGGACCCACATCCAGGGACCGCATTACTTCCTCGAAGAGGGGGATACGATCGACCGGTTCCCGCTGGAAGCCTTCGAGGGACCGTGCGTCATCGTTGACCTTGAAAAGAGGGGAGCCGACACCACGGCAAAAGACCTGGAAAGGCTGATCCGGCCGCGGGAAAGAAAGTGGCCGGTCCTGATCCTTCGGACAGGCCACATGGAAGAGGTCCTTTCTACGGGTGTTCTGGACCCGTCCAGAAGGCCCGGGCTTTCTCTCGATGCCGCGTTTTTCCTTACGGAAAGGACTTCCTTCCGGCTGATCGGGATCGACTCGGTGGGGCTCGAATCCAGGAACACGGAAAACTTCGAGGTCAACGTTCATTTTTGCCGCCGCGGCATGCTGATCCTCGAAGGACTTGTCAACCTTTTCTCGGTCAAGAGGCGCCATGCCTTCATACAGGCCTTCCCGCTAAAACTCAGGGGAGTGGAAGGGACCCCCTGCAGGGCAGTGATTCGGGTGAACCCGCTGGGTTCAACCTTCAAGGAGCGTGAGACCGATGTTCCTTTACCTCGTCCGTCACGGCGAAGCGGTCGATGAGGCAGAGAGCCCCGAGCGGCCTCTTTCGTTGAGAGGAAAGCAGGAGGCAGCCTTGACGGGGCAGTTCCTGAAGGCGATCGGCGCGAAGCCGAAGCTGTGCCTTTGCAGCGACAAGCTGCGGTCCAGACAGACGGCCGAGAGGATCGTGGAGGAGCTCGGAATCCCGGTAAAAATCGAACAGAGGAAAGGGCTGGCTCCCAAGGACTCGCCCGAAGGCTTTCTCGAGGAGGTCGAATCGTTCGCGGACGACCG
>AQRZ01000001.1 GCA_000402835.1 Synergistetes bacterium JGI 0000079-D21 | reverse complement strand
CATGCACGCGATCGGGCATTACCTCCTGAACAAGGACAGCGGCGCCAAGGTCTGCTACGTCAGTTCCGAGAAGTTTACCAACGAGCTGATCACCGTAGTCGAAGTTCTCGGGGATCGCGACTCGCTCGATGCGCTCGAGCCGCTCCACCGCGCGCTTTTCCTTTTCGATGTAGCCGGCGTACTTGATCTCCGCCTGGAGGGTGGCCGCCTCGTCCCCGGAAAGGGAGGACGGGGCCTCCACCATCGCCTGGAGGAGATCCCAGGTGACTTCGGGCCGCTTCAGCAGTTCCAGGGCCAACACAGGCGTCTCGATGGGGACCGTTCCCGCCATCTGCAGGAGGGCGTTGTTTTCTTCGGTCGGGAAGACCCGCAGCTCCTCCAGCCGGGCCCGCTCCGCGTCGAGGAGTTCCCAGCGGGCCTCGAGGACCCTCCACCGGTCGTCGTCGATCAGCCCCAGCTTCCGCCCGATCGGGGCCAGGCGCCGGTCCGCGTTGTCGTGGCGCAGGATCAGGCGGTGCTCGCACCGGCTGGTGAACATGCGGTAGGGCTCCTGCGTCCCCTTGGTGACCAGGTCGTCCACCAGGACCCCCACGTAGGCCTCGCCGCGACCCAGCACGATCGGTTCCTGGTCCTTGACCAGGCATGCCGCGTTGATCCCCGCCAGCAGTCCCTGGGCCGCGGCTTCTTCGTAGCCCGAAGTCCCGTTGATCTGCCCGGCGCAAAAGAGCCCCCGGACGATCCGCGTTTCCAGCCAGGGGAAGAGCTGGGTCGGGGGGAGGAAATCATACTCGATGGCATATCCCGGGCGCAGGAACCGGGCGTTTTCACAACCCGGGAGGGACCGGACCATCTCCACCTGGACGTCGAACGGAAGGCTCGTGGAAAAGTTCTGCATGTAGATTTCCGCCGTCTGCCCTCCCACCGGTTCGAGGAAAACGATGTGGCTGTCCCGGTCGGGGAAACGGACCACCCGGTCCTCGATGGAAGGACAGTACCGGGGGCCCACCCCCTCGATCGCGCCGGTGAACAGGGGCGAGCGGTCCAGGGCGCTCCGGATGATCTCGTGGGTGCGGGGCGTCGTGCGTGTTTGGTAGCAAGCATGCCCCACGTGGACCCGGGGCCGGCTCCAGTGGCTGAAAGCCAGCGGTTCCCTTGCGCTTTCCTGGGGAACCAGGGAGGCCCAGTCCACGGAGGCCGCATGGATCCGGGGGGTCGTCCCGGTTTTCAGGCGGCCCACCTCGAACCCGGCCTTCACCAGGCTTTTTGTCAGTTCCGTCGCGGGCACCTGCCCGAGTGGGCCGGAAGGGAAGTTCACCAGCCCGACGTGGACCCTGCCCCCCAGGTAGGTCCCCGTTGCCAGGATCACCGTCTCCCCGGGAAAGGTCAGCCCCAGGCGGGTCTTCACTCCCCTCACCCTACCGCCGGAAACGAGGATATCCGTCACGATGTCCTGGAAAAGGTCCAGGTTTTCCGTGTTCTCCACGGCATTCAGGTAGGCGGAGTGATACGCCTTCATGTCGCACTGGGCCCGAAGCGTCTGCACCGCCGGGCCTTTCGAGGTGTTCAGCCACCGGATGTGAAGCGTGGAGGCGTCGGTGGCCCGGGCCTGTTCGCCTCCCAGCGCGTCGATTTCCCGGACCAGGTGCCCCTTCGCCGGGCCTCCGATGGAGGGATTGCAGGCCATCAGGGCCATGTTGTCGATGTACAGGTTGAGCAGCAGGGTCGAACACCCCATCCGCGCCGCCGCCAGGGCGGCCTCGCAGCCGGCGTGCCCGGCTCCTACCACGATGACCTCGTACCGTTCCTTCATCCGAACCTTTCCCCCTCAGGAGATCCTCTGGACCGATCCCGCCGATACTCCCCAGACCGCTCCGGGCCACCCGTCAAAGGAGCTTTCCGCGGTGGCGGCAAAAACCTGCCATCCCCTTGCATCCAGCGTTTCGACCAGGACTGACCTCCCGGCATCGTCCAGCTCAGCGGCCACCTCGTCCAGGAGAAGGATCGGGGCCCTCCTCAGCTTCCTCTCCACCGTCCATCCAGCCGCCATCATCAGGGCTACCGCCACCCTCCTGCGGTGACCCCGGCTGAAAAAACGGGACGCAGCCCTTCCTTCCGATTCGATGACCAGGTCGTCCCGGTGAGGCCCTACTACCGGAAG